>CAYVZU010000193.1:0-2585 GCA_964455935.1 uncultured Fibrobacterota bacterium | reverse complement strand
AGATTTTGCCGTAAATTCACGTCTCTTCGCCTCGCGTTTTATACAGTTATTGGAGAAACATGGTTCCATTGTGGGCGGCGAAGCTCATGCCCGGCGCGGAATGGATGTTCGAGTCCTGGGATCGTCGGGCGGAACGAGGACCTATGCCTGCGCCGGATTGGACTTTCTTGTCTCGCGCAGGCTTGAAGAAATGGAAATCACTTTGCGCAACTGCGAGGAAGCAATTCGCAAAATCGACAACGCTCTGAAGCCCGTTGTGGAACTCATGCGCGGTAATCCAGCGCATCTGGGCTCCCGCAGGGCGATTATCGAACGGGCCGTTCTGAAACGAAAGGGTCTGCAACAGCAGTATGCTTCATTCTTGGAACAGAAAACCCGATTCGAACGGGAATTGGCGGCTCGGACCGAGCCCTGCTTTGTTAAAGTGAGCCAAATCTGCTATCCCGACGTGACGGTACAGATCCGCGGCTGCAAGCTGCGGGTGTCACGTCAATTTCAGAATGTCCGGTTTTATGAAGATATCAGGAACCGGGTTATCAAAGCGGGAGCCTATTAATCGTGAAGCCAATACAGCCGCGCGTTGAAGCGGCGCACAGGCAATCCATAAGCAATATGGCCGCATCAAAGGACCGGTGGCCCGGCTTGGACTCCAGCCATTCTTGTGACGGATACAAAGAACATTTAGGCAGCTCTCGCTCCACTTGCGAAAAACGCGTTCTTATTGCAGATGCCAATCCCCTCTGCGCCGACACCCTTGTCCTTGGCCTTCGCCGGTTCGGTTACCAGGTTACCGCTGTGTCCGATGGATGGTCGGCCTGCCGGGAGCTTTTCGAAGGCCATTTCCAGGCTGTGGTTCTCGAGCTCGATCTTCCAAAAATGGACGGCATCACCATGCTTAAGACCCTGCGCCGTAGCGATCCGCACACGCACATCGTGCTCATTTCGGGCTCCGCAACCGTGATCGAGGTCTCCCAAGCCAAGGAATGCGGGGCCAATGAGTTTCTTGCCAAACCGTTTTCGATGCAGCAACTGCAAGCGCGGCTTGATCGAGTGAATTTCGAAGAAATCGGAGCTCGCAAACTACAGGAAACGAAACGAAGAATGCGTGCGCGGGCCAACCTTAATGTATGGCACAAGCGCCTCCGGTTCTATCTTCGTTCAAGCCGTTTCCGCCGAAGTCTCATTTTTGCGGCTCTGACCCTGGCCGTTTCCGCCTTTGTCGGATTTTTCATTGTCATGTCTTGGCAAGAGAACAGCGGGCGCAAGGGCGATGACGTTTACATCCAAAAGATGGAGGAACTGATCGAAGCGGTCCGCCAGGATTGGGGGCGGTAGTCAATGAAAAAAAACACTAATAGCCATTCTCCTCGATCTCATTCGGCAGACCGAAAGCATTGGCGCTCAGATACATGGTGTGCTGTGCAAAGAGGAGCTTTGGAATCATCGAGAACGAACTTCGGAAACTCAAACACAGCAATTCCCTTCTTCTCCTGATGGGGAAAGACGGCCGAACTTGCGGCATTATAACGCTATCGGTTAGTGAAGCGCATGGTGGCAGGAGATGATTATTCTCAATTCTCAGGAATCCGTCCTGCAGGGTAGCAAGCAAGAAATCGGCTGGAGGTTATCCTTTTCCATTGGTCTGCAGCGCCGCCTCGGCAAGGAGGTGAACATATGCCGCCAGCATTCATAAACACGGTGCGCCAGGAAATTTTCTACGAATATGCGAAATCACGCTCGCATTCCATTCTTGCCGGTGAAATCGACCATGATTTCGTGGTCAGCATGTTTAAGGCCTTGCGTGACGGCCAGGTTACCATGTCGCGGACAATATGCGAATGGCAGCATCAAGGGGAATTGCCTCAGGCATGCGCATTCTGCTCTTCGCAATCCGATTTGCAAATGGATCACCTTATTCCCAAAAGCCGCGGCGGGGGCGATGATGCGGGCAATATGGTCTGGTCCTGCCGGAAATGCAGCAAGGACCGAGGCAACAAAGGTGTGTATGAATGGCTTGGGCTGCAAAGGAAAGACGCCCTTCACCATCTCGTGGCCGGCAAATACCTTATGGCGCTTTATAATCTGCATGAGAGGAGCCGGACCTTGGATATCGAGAAGGGGGATATTGCGCAATTATGTCGGTGCTGCCGACTCCCGGGACTCTGCATTGAATGGAACAAGGTGGGCAAACTGACGTGCTTCTGCTTGGAGAGCGTGTTTTGACGCCGAAAATAGAACTGAAAAAAGTTTGGGACGAGCTTGTCAGGGCTTTTTTGGATTCGGGTCTGCCATTTCGGGCCGTGGAATTCATCGAGGGACTGATGCTGTCCGACGTGTGCGCCCCCGTAATTGGGCGCAGGGATCGACTTTGATCAAAGGCCATTGCTTATCCCCCGGATTTCCTTGTGCACAGCGCTGGTAGCCGACGAGGCCTTGTGCGCAATGGGGCTTGGCAATTACCCGGTGCTTTCGAATATCTGCGGCATGGATTTACCCACAGCCGCGCAGTTGCGCGAATGGGCCTGGGGTTTTCTGACGGGAGTTGGCCTATGGGATCCGGAATGGAGGCAACCCAAAATCCAGAA
>CAYVZU010000192.1:1586-2839 GCA_964455935.1 uncultured Fibrobacterota bacterium | reverse complement strand
CTGCTGCTCAAGCCGTTCGGGATCCGCCAGGTGGTGCGCGCCTTGCTGGGCCGCGATTGGCATCCGCGCCATATCGCGGGACTGATCCGGTCAAAGTACGAGCGCAACTACGGATGGGGATCGTACTGGTATAACTACGATGCGGCGACGCGGGCCGATTTTTACACGCGAGTCTTTGCCGGACTGATTGACCAGGGCCTGGACCGCCTGGAGGACTTCGAATGCTCGTCGGTCGTGGACCGGCAGTTTGGCCCTTTATGCTCGCCGGCATGCGACCTTCACCCGCTTCGCGAGCACCTTTTGCAAAGGAGCACGGCGTGAGCGACTGGCCCATTGGGATCTCGACCGGCTGCTTCTATCAGTACTCCATTTTCGATTGCCTCGAGCCGGTGCTGCGCGGCGGATTTCTGATGGTGGAGGTTTGCTCGTCGCCTCCGCATCTGGACTATCACGATACAAACGGGATTCGCAAGGCGGCCAAAATGATGTCGGAGCTGGGCATGGAGGCCTACTCGTTTCACGCTCCGTTTGACGTGGCCATTGACATCACGTCGCCCGATCCCGGATTGCGGCGCCACGCAATGGACGAGATCCTCCGCGCGGCCGAGGCGGCCGCGATTCTCGAAGTCCGCTATTTTGTTACGCACCCAGGGCCGGAAAAGCCGCCCGACGCGCGATCGGCCCAGGAACGAATGGAGCGCATGAAGCACGCGGCCGACGTGTTGAACCGGGTCTCGCAGCGATGCCACGAACTGGGCGTTGGATTTGTCCTGGAGAACATGTTGCCCCACCTGTTCTTTGGCAATGTGCGCGACATGCTCTGGATCATGGGGGCCATCGAGAACATCGGTGTGGGGACGTGTCTTGATGTTGGGCACGCGAATCTTTCGGGCGACATTTACCGGGTTATGTATAAGCTATCGGGTCATTTGAAATTGGTGCATGCCAATGACAACCACGGTCGGGCCGACGATCATCTGCCGCCGGGCAGGGGCGCGGTCGACTGGAAGAAGCTGGTCTCGGAGCTCCACGATACCGGGTTCCGGGGCGGGTTCATCCTGGAATTGGCCGGAGGAGCGCAGCGCGATAAAAGTGAAGTCCTGGCCGAAGCCCGCGCGGCGCATACCTATTTGCGGAATCTGAGCAAGAGAATCGACATCGCCTTCCCCCCCGCGGTTTCGGGCGGCTGAGCCGGGAAGGCAAAGGGCGGAGCCGGAACTCTGGAAATGTCCCCCTCACGGAGGGGGTGCCCA
>CAYVZU010000192.1:0-1486 GCA_964455935.1 uncultured Fibrobacterota bacterium | reverse complement strand
CCAGACAACCGCGGTACACCCGCGCGTTGCCTAGCCCATGCCAGAAGCATCCGAAAAGTCGGTCGCGGCCAGCCGCGAGCCGGACAGAGCGCGCTTCGCGCGGTTGCACGCGCGCAAAGAGCGACCGGCGGACCCGCATCAGACTTCAGCGGCTTTATGCCGCCTTCTTCAGTTTTAGGAATTTGTCGATCTCGTCCTTGTCCAGGTAGGTATCGTTCACATACTTGTGGATGACCACGTTTATCAAGGTCTGATAGGGCAGCCCGTTTCGCTTTGCCTTCTCTTTCAAACGTTCCAAATCCTTTTCATTGATTCGCAGACTGATCGCCCGGCTCTTTCGGCTTTCTTCAATCAGTTTTTCAATACGCTTCCTGGTCTCTTTGGAAACGGGCTTGTATTCCTCAAACCGCTTTTCGATCAGTGCTTCATCCTTACTCAGATTAAATTTCTTCACTTATTGCCTCCATATTTCCGATTTGCCTTGCGACCGGTCGAGAACAAGGTGATTTTGGAACTGAAGACCGCTGAGGCAATTTCCAATGCCCATAAAGCCAAAGCCCTGAATTATCTCAAGGCCACGGGAGTTAAGCTTTGCCTGATTCTCAACTTCGGCCGTGAGAAACTGCAGCATACCAGATTGGCGAATTGAGTGAAAATCAAAACCCCAGAGTTTCTTGACCACGGATAAAACAAGAATGTTCGCCGATGGTTGAAGATTTCAGCCTGCGGCTGATCTCCTCAACCGCGTTTTTGTCTTAAGTCTCTGATGAAACAACGGAGAGGAGACTCGCTTGCGAGAATCCTCTCCATCTGTGTTCATCCGTGCAAATGTTTTGTCCTATCCGTGGTTAAATTCAAGGTGGCCGCGTTCAGGATCGCCTCGAACCCCATTCGGTTGCGGATCCGGTTGATGCCGCTAGCCAAGTCCTGCTGCTTGCGCTCACGTTCAGCCTCAAACAGGTCCATCTGTCCGGTGGGGACCTCCAGCCTTCCGGGGCACAGCACAATCTCACGAAGCGCAACCCGTCTTTGGTAAAGCTCGGCGAACAGCTTCTGCGCTGCTTCGGCAATTATTTCGAATTCGCCGGTCGAGGCGGCCAGCCGGACGCTCTTTGGGGCCCGCTTGTTGTCCGAATACTTCAGAACCATGGTGATCTGCCGGGTTTGGCGCCGCGCATTGCGCAGAGTGTGGCAGAGATTGTCGCTCACATAGCGCACGTGCTGAATCAGCGCGTTGTTGTCGTTAAGGTCTTTGGGCAAAACCACGCTGGCGCGAACGGCCTGGGGCCTGGCCGCATCGTCCCGGCCGCTTACGCCGCGCACCAGCCCATAAAGGGTTTCACCATCCCGTCCCAATCGGTCCGCAAGAAAACCGCGGTCGAGTTTTTGGATCTCGCCAATGGTTTTTAAACCATAATTGATGAGTGCCAGGACATCGTGGACACTCATCAGATTTTTGGTCATAGCTTATAGTCAAACTCCTCTA
>CAYVZU010000191.1:0-2841 GCA_964455935.1 uncultured Fibrobacterota bacterium | reverse complement strand
AAGTGTCACCCACTTATGAGACCGTTTTGTGCTCATGAATTAGCTGGCGGAACAGCATCCGACCACAGAAGCCGAGAAAAAAGGCCGGCACCCGGGAGGCCCGCGAAATTGCAGATTTCACGGGGAGCGCAGCCTTGGTCTGGAGCCGCAAGCGGCGAAAACCCGCAGCCGCGGAGGTGGAGGACCAAAAGGCGAGCAGGGCACGCCCAATTTGAAGCCCTTCGGCAGGGCTGGAGAGAGCCGTGCCGCTCGCCGGAATGTCCTGCACCCTCACTGCGATTTCGTTTTGACTCATACTTTTGTCGGGTATTATCTTTAAAAGGCTCTGCACCATTAGCTCAGTTGGTAGAGCAGCTGACTCTTAATCAGCGGGCCGCAGGTTCAAGTCCTGCATGGTGCATTTCCGCCGTACTTTTCAATGGAACACACATGATCGCGTCCCAACGGGAAATGGCCCCCTTCACGATTCTGGATGTCCGGGAGAATATCGACACCAGCAGCGTCGCCGAATTTCTCAAAGCCATTCAAGACCTGATCGCGAACGGGAATGTGCATCTGGTCGTAAATTTTTCCGGAATCGATTTTCTTTGCAGCAAGGCCATAAACGTTCTGGTCCGGGCCTGGAAGGATGTGGCCGCCGTCAACGGATCGCTGCAGGTCATTGCCGGAGATCCCGAAATCAACCGGCTCTTTGGCGAGCTTTCGATTCACAAGCTCATGCCGGTTCACTCCAATGAGGAGCAATTCCTTAAGCAAATCAAGCGAGGCGTGCCCAAACCCCCATCGTTCCAGGAGCGGATCACCGGTACCTGGGTGATTCTGGATCTTTACCGGCCCATTACCATCGTCGACGGATACAAGGAATTGGATGCCAAATTGACCGCTCTTCTGGGGCAGGGCCGAAAGCGCGTGGCGCTGAATTTTTCCGCGACCCGCAATCTTTATAGCGAAACAGCAGGTTTGATTGTGCTTTGGCAACGGCAACTTTCGGAAGCGGGCGGGAATTTGTCGCTTCTCGGCGACAGGGAGTTGGCCGAGCCGCTGGAACGGCTGGGACTGGACCGCTTTGTCCACCGGTATGATTCCGAAACCGATCTCCCGGATTCCGGCCAGCAGCCCCGTTAATTCCCAAAATTCATTGTAACTGCTCAGGTTCCCGTGAAACCACAGAGAGAAGCCCGAGTTACGAATGAGACCACAGAGGGAAATCTTTCTGGCGCAGGGCGCCGGAAAACCTTTTTCTCTTCTCTGTGTCCTCTTCTCCGGCCTCTGTGTTACTCTGTGGTTTCAAGATTCTTTCAGAGACGTGAGTAGTTACAATTCATTTTTCTCTTGCCCAACCCGCATCCACGGTTCATTTTGATAATCTGTATTCGAAAAAGGGAGGTGTTATGCAAAAGTATGTCTGCAACGTCTGCGGATACATTTACGATCCGGCCCAAAACAACGGCGTGGCTTTCGAGAAACTGCCGGATGATTGGGTCTGCCCCGAGTGCGGAGTGGGAAAAGACGAATTTTCACCGGTCGAAGAGTAGATGTAAGTTTGCCGTCTGCCCGTCGGAAAGTTTGAGTCTGCGAAATGCTGACACGGAGGTGCGCGTATGATCAAGGCCAAGATGGAGAAGGCCCTCAACGGCCAGTTGAACAAGGAACTCTATTCGGCGTATCTGTATAGTGCCATGTCGGCGTATGCAGGCCGGACCGGGCTGAAGGGGTTTGCGACCTGGTTCATGGTGCAATACCATGAAGAAATGGTGCATGCGATGAAGATTTACGAATACATTGGCCGGCAGACCGGCACGGTTCGCCTGCAAGCCATTGCGGAGCCGCCGGTCGATTTTGGAACTCCGCTGGACATGTTCAGGAAGACCCTGGCCCACGAGCAGTTCATCACGAAATCAATTAACGAGCTGATGGAGATTGCGGTAAACGAAAAGGACCATGCAACCCAAATCTTCCTGCAATGGTATGTGACCGAGCAGATTGAAGAGGAAGAAAACGATAATGACATCATCGCCAAGCTTAAATTGATCGGCAAAGACACAAACGCCCTATTCATGCTCGACAAGGAACTGGCAGCCCGCACCGTGAACGTGCCCACCAATTTCAGCGCGGGTGTGGAATCGGCCATGGCCGCGGCCGGAGCATAGGAAATTGGTAATTAGGAATTGATAATTGGCAATTGGAAATTCATAAGAACAACCCTGATTTTAACGCAAACAAGGAGAAGCAAATGGCCGATGTTCGTGGAAGTCAGACGGAGAAGAACCTTCTTAAATCGTTCGCCGGTGAGTCGCAGGCGCGAAACCGGTACACCTTTGCCGCCAGCGTGGCCAAGAAGGAAGGCTTGGTTCAAATCTCAAACATCTTCACGGAAACGGCGGATAACGAGTTGGAACATGCCAAGCGAATGTTCAAGTACCTGGCCGGCGGCAATGCGCTGGAAATCCAGGCCGCCTATCCGGCCGGAAAGATCGGCACCACGCTGGAAAACCTGCTGGCATCCGCCGCGGGGGAAGAAGAAGAGCACACAATCCTTTATCCCGAATTCGCGGCAACCGCGCGCAAGGAAGGATTCGAGGAAGTCGCGCGCATGTACGAAGCCATCTCGGTTGCCGAGAAGCAGCATGGCAAGCGCTATCGCGCACTGGCGGCCAATGTCACGAACAAGAAAGTATTCGAGAAAGACGGGGTCGTGAAATGGCGCTGCAACAACTGTGGCTACGTTCACGAAGGCAAATCCGCGCCAACGGCCTGCACGGCCTGTTTGCACCCCCAGGCCCATTTTGAGGTCCTCGCCGAGAACTGGTAGTCAGTTCCAGCCGGTCTGTGAAAGCAATT
>CAYVZU010000190.1:0-3060 GCA_964455935.1 uncultured Fibrobacterota bacterium | reverse complement strand
CCCGCTCATAATCCTGCGGATTGCGTTCGTAGAGAAGGCGCTCGGATTCTATGTATCGGGCCGCGTAGGAATGCGACCGGGCCAGGTCGTGCCACAGGCGATAGTGTCGCGGCGGATGATCGATGACCATCTCCGGATTAAACGAGATGCGGCCTTTTCGGAGGATGCGCAGACAAAGGTCGGTATCCTCGTGCATGCGAAACCGCTCGTCAAATCCGCCAAGCTCAAGGAAAACGTTCCTGCGGACCGCGAGATTGCAGGTCAGATAGCCCGGTCCTTTTGGATTATGAATGTAGTGCGAAAAGGGGGAAATGACGCCGGTTTGCGGCAAGCCGATGATCGGGCCCTCACTGCCAAGCACTGGTTTTTCGCTGAATTCTTTTTGAATGCAAAAAGCCCAGCCGGGTCGCGGCCTGCAGTCATCATCGGTAAACGCAAGGATGCTTCCCGTTGCCTTGAGCGCGCCCGCATTTCGCGCGGCAGCCTGCCCGCGGTTTTTCTGATGCAAAACACGAAGACAAGGGTGGCGGCGGCACTCGGCCTCGAGGAATTCCCGCGTATCATCGGTCGAACCGTCATTCACCACAACCACCTCGGCCGGAAGGGGTCCGGCCCACAGCGATTGGAGGCATTGCGCCAAAAGTTCCCGGCGATTATACGTGGCAAGGATGACCGACACCGTTTCCATTATTGCGCCACCAGTTTCGAAAGACGAAAGGAGCCCTGCTCGAACACCGGGCGAAGATAGTCGGCAGGCGGGCCAAGAGGGCCTGTGGCCAGCACATCGTTCTCCAGCATATACTTCACACCCAGTTTTTTCATGCCGCTCATCAGGCTGCTTCGGTTTTCATAGTTCTCGAACGCGCAGAGATAGGGAATTCTCAAGTAATAAGTTCCAAAGCAGGTGGTGGTCAAAATCGTATCGGAGTGAGAAAGGTGCCGGTTGGCATAATCCATGACCGGGTACTCGGGAGAACAGGCCAGCAGGTATTCCCGCTGCGGCCGGAAGGTGAGCGCACTGGCGATTTCCTGGCGGTAGCGCTTGGCGCAGATGACAAGACTGAGAGCGACCGTAGCGGCAATGCATGAGGTGGTCAGGAAACGGATGGATTTGTGCAGCGACGATCCGTGCGTCCATGCAAAAACAGCCGCAGGGCAAAGCAGGGCAAGGGCCGGAGAGAAGTAGCGAATGCTGGCGTCGCCCCACACGGCCAGCTCGAAAAACGAAAGGCAGAACACATAGGCCGCAACGAAGACAATCAGGGGGCCTGCGCCGGCGCGTTTTGGGCGCTGGGCCAGCAAAAGTGGAAGCAGAACAAGAAACAGCGGTCCAATGGCGTCCATGCGGTGCCGATCGGGAAACAGACTAAGGCTCCAGGGAGCCGCCGCAATGCGGCCTAAAAGGTCCACGCAGAACCGGACAGCCTGTGCTACAAGAAGCGATGCGGACTTTTCCAAAACCGCCGCGGTCAAACCGGTCTGGGCCAGCATGGGTGCCGTATGCGGGTTTCCGTAAATCATCGATTTCAGAAGCCAGGGCGCGCCAAAGAGCCCGGGCACTATGGCGCACGCAAGCCAGGTCTTCCATTGCGAAGGCCTGGTGATGAAGCCGGCCAATACGATCGCGACTGCACTGAAAAATCCAATTCCTTTGCTCTGGACGCAGAAGCCAAGCAGAAGTATTCCCAAAACACGCTCGGGTCGGCTCTCTGCCGAAAAGAGGAGAGTGAACGCGAGCACCGCGAATAGGGTCATGGTGAAATCCACATTGCACGTGGAGAAGCTCGCAACGGTGTTGGTCAATGACAGGAAGACAACCATGCCGGGCAATCCCAGTCTGCTTCCGAAAAACGCCCGGGCCGAAAGACCCACGGCCAAGGTAAGCTGCAATCCGATGAAAAAGCCCAGCAGCTTGCAGCCGGTGGCATTGCCGGTGGCCAGAATGGGCAGGTAATTCATCTCGGTCAGCATGACCAGATTGGCCTGCGGATTGAAAAAGACGCGATAGAATCCGCCATGGTCAAGATAGAGTTGGGGAACCGAAAGGTGGTACATCAGTTCATCGATGCCGGTGGGCGGCAGCAAGCCGCGGCACAAATAGATCGCCAAAAAAGCCAGGGCCGCGGCTGTCCAGATCGTCTGTTCCCTGGCAATTCCACGCGCGACCCAGAACATCTCGGCCAGGCATTGACCTAATTGGCGGTAAAAGGCAAATGCGCCAAGCACCACAACAGCGGGAATCGCCCAAAGCAGAAGGGGCTGGAGCAGATGAAAAAACCCCAGCAGCATGTAAAGGTTGCCAAGAGTGGCAAACCCCAAGGCAAATGATAAGCAAACAATGGAGATCGGATCCTTGCGAGGAATTTTCAGGAATCGCAGCAGCGCCAGGCCCAGCAGAATACTGGCGAGGGCAAGAAGGCAGGCCATGGCCAGGGAGAAGATCATCGCAGCTTCTCCTTTACCCACGCAACGGCTTTGGGCGTGACAAGCCATTTTCGGAGATGGTGATACTCATAATAAGAAAAAACAGCGAGTGAGTGGACCAGCCAAAGGGTGAAGAGAACCAGCTGAATGCGACGGCTCATCGGAGTACCTGTTCAATCAGTTCCGCCCACCGAGCCTTTACAACACGATTTGAGAATCGAGCGTCGTATTTGTTCTTTCCCTGTTGGCCCATGGATTCGGCTTTGGGGGGATCGCTCAACAAGGAAATCAGTGTTTCGGCCAGCGCCTGTGGGGCGGGTTCCACCAATTCCCCGTCCTTTCCGGGCTCAATCAGTTCTTCCGTCACAGGAATCCGGCACGCGACAGCCGGTTTGGAATGGGACCACGCTTCGAGATAGACCAGGCCCAATGTCTCGCTGCGGGAAGGGACGCACAAGACATCACAACCCTCATAGGCATCGGCCCGTTCGGTCTCGGCAAGTTCGCCCAGATCGACAGCCCAGGACGTCTCCGCAATCCTGGGGCCCGGGCCGGCCACAACCAGTCTGGCGCCTGGAATTCGGCTTGCGACGGACGCGAAGGCATCTGTGAGGAGATTCAGCCCTTTATACCCCC
>CAYVZU010000189.1:0-3317 GCA_964455935.1 uncultured Fibrobacterota bacterium | reverse complement strand
CTTCCCCAGCGCGACCACGCAATGGGAAAAACGAAACATTGCCCTGGAAATCCCGGAATGGGATTCGGATCTGTGCATCCAGTGCGGCAAGTGCTCCATCGCCTGCCCGCACGCGGTCATTCGTCTCAAGGTGTACGACCCCAAGGTGCTGGAAAAGGCGCCGAAAACCTTCAAGTCGGCCGAGGCCAAGGGCAAGGAGTTTGCCGGAATGAAGGCCACGGTTCAGGTCGCGCCCGAGGATTGCACGGGCTGCGGGGCCTGCATTCACGTCTGCCCGGTGAAAGACAAGAAGGTCGAGGGACGCAAGGCCATCAATTTCGCTTCCCAGATCGCGCTGCGCGAAACCGAGATGGCAAATTGGGATTTCTTCCTCTCGATTCCGGAATACGACCGAAGCAAGCTCAATGTCGGCAGCGTCAAGGGATCGCAGCTGCTCCGGCCGCTGTTTGAATTTTCGGGCGCATGCGCCGGTTGCGGTGAAACCCCGTATGTGAAGCTACTCAGCCAGCTCTTCGGAGACCGCGCCATTGTGGCCAACGCCACGGGGTGCTCGTCGATCTATGGCGGCAACCTGCCCACCACGCCCTGGGCCGTCAACGCCGAAGGACGGGGCCCGGCCTGGTCGAACAGCTTGTTCGAAGACAATGCCGAATTCGGGTTCGGCTTCCGGCTCACCGTCGATAAGCAGTCCGAGTTCGCCCGCGAACTTCTAACCGAGCTGAAGGACCGGTTGGGCGCCGATCTGGCGGGCGCGATTCTTTCCGCCGACCAGAAGGACGAGGCGGGAATTTCCGAACAGCGCAAGCGCATCGCGCAACTCAAGTCCAAACTCCAGGGCATCAACGAACCCAAGGCGAAGCAACTGATGGGCGTCGCGGATTTCCTGGTGAAGAAGAGCGTCTGGATTCTGGGCGGCGACGGCTGGGCCTACGATATCGGTTACGGCGGGCTGGACCATGTGCTGGCCTCGGGCCGCAACGTGAACGTCCTGGTACTGGATACCGAAGTGTATTCCAACACCGGCGGCCAGATGTCGAAAGCGACCCCGCGCGGTGCCGTGGCCAAGTTTGCCGCCGGTGGAAAGCCCATGCCCAAGAAAGACTTGGCCCTGATCGCCATGAGCTATGGCAGCATCTATGTCGCAAAGGTGGCCATGGGCGCCAACGACGCGCAGACCGTAAAGGCTTTTGTGGAAGCGGAAGCCTACAATGGACCCAGCGTCATCATCGCCTACAGCCACTGCATTGCGCACGATATCAACATGCAGACCGCCAATGACGAGCAGAAGAAAGCCGTGGCCTCCGGCCATTTCCCGCTGCTGCGCTACAATCCCGACTTGATCGCCCAGGGCAAGAATCCGCTCACGCTGGATTCAAAAGCCCCCAGCATCTCGTACGCGGATTTCGCCTATGGCGAAGGCCGATTCAAGTCCTTGACCAAATCCAAGCCCGACCAGGCAAAGATCCTTCTGGGCTTGGCCGAAAAGGACGTCCGGTTCCGCTGGAAGATGTACGAACAGATGGCGGCGCTGTCGTACGAGATCAAGGCCGGCGAAGCAGCCCAAAAGCCGGAAGCTGTGCAGCCGTAAGTTGACCTTGCAGGGACACAGCGCGCTGTGTCCGGCCTAACGCTGAAGGGACGCGGGAAACCGTGTCCCTTCTTTTTTGCGGCCTTGATTTAGGGCGGCGCGCACTTGTGCGCGTCAAACCGGAGATAGACCGGGTGATTTCATCTTTGAATGCGCGTGACTATTCACCACGGAGACACAGAGAACACGGAGGTCAGAAAAGAACACATAAAAGAGAAAAGCTTTCTATCGCAGATGCGCGCCAGAAAAGTTTTTTTCTCTTTCGCCTTCATCCTGACTCTTGCCTTTCTCTGTGCCCTCTGTGACTCCGTGGTGAATAGCTACAAAATGCACTTTGAAGCCGGAACTCATTTTATTCATATTATCCTGCAACGGTACCCCAAACCCAAGGCGGAGCCTGGCATGGCACAGAAAGACGTTTTTCGCCTGGTCTCACAGGTCATTCAGGAATCGAACATCACGTGCGTTCTCATTGGCGGATTCGCCATCGGTTTCTATGGTGTGATGCGGCAGACGGTTGACGTTGACTTTCTGGTCACAGAAGAGGATTTCCTTAAAATCGACGATGCGCTGACCCAATTGGGATACAAAAAATCCTATTCGCAGGAACTCTTCACGCGTTTTTCCAACCCACAAACGGGCGAAATGGATTTGGATTTCATCTATGTCGATCGCGGGACTATCGAGAAGATTGCGGCCTCGGGCAAGACCGTCGAAATCGGAGGGCAAACCTTCACCATTCCGTCCCTGAACCACCTTATTGCCCTAAAGCTGCATTCGATCAAGCAGAACCCGCACCTGCGGGAGCCCAAAGACTTGCCCGATATTATCCAACTCATGCGCGCGAACAACATCCCGGCCGACTCGCCGGACATTAAGGCGCTTTGCCTGAAGTTCGGCACAAAAGAGCTCTATGAAAAAATCAAGAACGAACTATAGCGGCTCTCCGGACGATCTGAACCTACCGTGCTTTAAGGAGCCTCTGCCCGAGGCCAAGAAGCTGACGATGGACGAGTATGTCGATTTCGTGATGGAGAACCTGAAGCTGTTGGGAAAGGGTCCAAGAAACTCCGTCCGAAACCTGACGCCCGTGAATGCCCGGTTCGTGCTGGATTAGCCAAGCCAAGATCGGATCAGATTCCTATAATAGTTGCCAAAAAAGATTGCCGTAATGGGGTAGGCCCGTTGACGAAGTGAGGACACGGCAGCCCGCAATCAGCGTGCCGGTTATGCCCCGCAAGTGCTTGTATGATTGTGAGCCTTTTTGCCAGAGTTTAGGATGCACCTGTCTTAGGGGGTTCCGCAGCGAGGAAATGGGCCTACCCCATTACGGCAAGGATTAATGGCAATTACTATAATACGGACCCCGAAAATCACACGGTCAAGGGTGATCGTGCCACACAAGATTAATTCCCGAACTGGCCACCCGGCCGGGCGCTATGGAGGACAGGAGACGAAGTGAGGACACGGCAGTATCCTGCTCCAGCACCTTTGTGAGCGCACTGGCAATCACTATTGTTTCCGCGATCCCGGCCTGAGGCGGTATTCCCAAATACGGCGAAAGAAATCGAGCCATGAACGCTTGTGGGTATAGCGCTGCGTAATTGGCATTTCGCGGGTGATCCGGGGAGTTTGGTAAAGAATCTGGTAGTCCTTTCGCTGGTCGTTGCTCCCACCCAAGCCGGCAAATCCCTTTTCCAGTTCCTGGCGGGCCTCGGCCATAAGATCG
>CAYVZU010000188.1:0-3380 GCA_964455935.1 uncultured Fibrobacterota bacterium | reverse complement strand
TAATGAGAATGGCCACCCTCACCTTAATCCTCTCCCATCGAAGGGAGAGGAAAGGAGATCCGGCCCGCCTGTGGGGGAAAAAATCGAGATATGAGTCGGTCAATAATTCAGCCGGATTGGCGAGACCGGGCCATAATTTCAATCGCAACCGCCGGCTCGATGCGGTAGCGCGACCCGCGGCCCTGGAAAAAACCGCGGACCCGAATCAGGTGTATGGAAAGCGCGGACAGCACCAGTGTTGTTCCCCGAGTCCTGTCCGTCACGACGGTTTCTCCTTTTTCAAAAAGCCCATCCCCCAGCGGAGAGGGGATTTTCCCGCGCGATTCATGGTGCACGGCCACAATCCCGGGACCGCAGGCCACCTCCGCGCCCAGCGCATCGCGGGCCTTGCAATGAATAAATTCCAGCGCATCGGCCAGGGATTCCTTCCCCACATCCTGGTTGCGCAACATTGCCAGGTCCTCTTCAACAATTTCCCCAAAGGACCGGGAATCCTGTCCCAGAAATCCATCTCCGGAAAATCCGGACGGACTGAGCGCAGCGTCTAATTCATGCGAATTTGTCATAGAAGATCCGATCCTCCGTAATCCCTTTGGCCCGAAGTACCTTCAGACAGGCCTCGATCATTCCGGGCGATCCGCACAAGTAGGCGTCATGTTGGGCCTGTTCCGGGCACTTGCGGCACAGCACCTCGGTAATCAGGCCGCGCTCGCCGCGCCAATCGCTTTCCTCCGGTTCCCGCGACAGAGCGGGCACAAAGACGAACCCGGGCAGTTCGCTCTGGAGCCGGTCCAGATCGGAGACCAGAAGCAGATCATTTCTTGTCAGAGCGCCAAACAGGAGAATAATCTCGCGCCGAATCCGCTTGTGCTTGAGATCGCGCAGAATGCTCCAAAACGGTGCAAGTCCGCTGCCGCCGGCAATAAAAAGCGCCGGCCTGCCCGAGCCGGAAAAATGAAAATCCCCGTATGGACCCAAGAACTCCACTTGCTGGCCTTCCTTTAACACGTCGAAGACCCAGGTTGTGCAGATCCCGCCGGGAACCCGGCGGATGATCAGCTCGATGGCCCCGCTGTCGGATGGCGGCGAGGAAATCGAATAGGGCCGTTCTACGGAGGGCCGGCCGTCATAGGTCTCGGACCGCAGACGAACATATTGCCCCGCGACAAACCCAATCCGCGCGGGTTCAATCAGGCGGATGCGCAGTTCCACGATATCGGGAGTCAGACTTCGTTTGCGTACTACCTGGCCGCGGAATTGCTTTGCCGCAAGCACCGACTGCGCGATTTCGATCCGAAGCGGGCCGCCAACCGGAATCTGACACGAAAGGCGAAAGCCCTGGGCCAGTTCGCCGGGCGTCAGCCGCGCGGTTTCGGCCTGCGTGAGCGGGGGGGCGCCCGCAATAACCTTGATTTTGCAGAGCCCGCATAACCCGCGGCCGCCGCAGGAGGATGGGATGGGAATTCCGCTCTGGATCAGGCCCAGGAACAAGGTTGTTCCATCGGCGACCCGCAAGGTCCTGTTGAGGCCTTCGATAATAATTTCGGCCATGGTGGCGCCGGCGGCTAAAATTCGTTGATGAGCAGCGGCCTGTACCCTTTGTATTTGCCGCCCGTGAATTGCATGCTGACGATCTCGGTCAACTGCTTCCGGCGGATGTTGATGATGAACCGGTCAATTGTTTCGCGCGATATATACAGGCCGCGGCCATGCACATCATGAATATTGACCGGCGTGCCGTCGAGATTCCGGGTGATGTTGCGATCGAGCCAGAACAGCACGTCCTTTTTCGCGAGCCGTCCTTTTGCGTCCACCACGGCGGTAGCCAGTTTCTCGTGGTCCTTGGCGTAGCTGACCTTTACGGTTTCGTCGGGCTCAAGGGCCACATCGATGGTCCAGTTCTCCTTCTGGTCTCCCCTCTCGTTGCGCGCGCCGTAAAAGACGGCGTTGGTGGCGATTTCCCGCAGCGCGATATTGAGCCGAACCGCGGCCTCGACATTGCCGAAAAATTCGGTGGTCAGGTCAACGGCGGTATCGATATCGCGCGAGTGCTTGATTTCGAAGCTGCGAATCTCGGCGTCTTTGGCCATGTATCGTTCGATGCCGAAAACCTCTTCCGTAATCAGATTGCGCACCATCGACAGCACTTCGTCGAAATTGAAAGGTGAGGTTTTGCAGATGATATTGCCCACGTCCTGTTCCCGGGCCAGTGCAATATAATCGTTGACGTTGTAGGCTGTGATAAGGGCGGACTTGAGGGCCGGGTATTGTTCCTGTGCGATCCGCAGGAGTTCGAACCCCTTCATCTGGGGCATGTTGATGTCCGACAGCAGCAGGTCAAAGGATCCGCGCGCCAGGACGCGCAAGGCTTCAATTCCATTTTCGGCGGTTTCCACCGCATAGCCGTTTTCGCGAAACACCTCGCCCAGCATGTCGAGCATGTCGAACTCGTCATCAACGAGCAGAATTCGTTGGGCCATTCTTCTTCCTTGTTGGGAGAACAACTTCGAACACTGTGTTGCCGGGATGCGAACTGACGTGGATGTCCCCGCCGTGCAGTTGCACGATTCGATACACGATGGGCAGACCCAGTCCCGTGCCCTTGCCCGCCTCCTTGGTCGTAAAGAACGGGTCGAAAATCCTTTTCAGGTTCTTAGGCTCAATGCCCTCTCCGGTGTCGTGGACGCCAATGCGCGTTTTCTCCTCCGTCTGGCGCACGGAAAGCGTTAAAACGCCCTGTCCGCGCATCGCATCCGCGGCGTTGGCGATCAGGTTGAGGAAGACCTGAATCATTTGCAGCCGGTCGCAGAAGACCATTGTGTCCTGGCCGTACTGCTTGCGCACCTCGATTTTGTCAAAGAAGTTCTGGTAATCCACATAGGTCAACGCCTCGTCCAGGATCTTGCCAAGGTCAAAATAGTCGTGGCCCGCCGATTCGCGGCGCGAGAAATTCAGGAGATTGTTGACAATGGCGCCGCAACGGACCGTCTGATCGTAGATGGAATCAAGATTGTGCACAGCCCATTCGTCCAGCTTTTCCTTTTTTGAGAGCAGGCGCTGCGTCCGGCCGCTGACGATGGCCAGCGGATTGCGCAGTTCATGGGCCACTCCGCTGAGCATCGTACCCATGGTCGCCAGCTTCTCGGCCTGTACAAGCTGGCGTTCGGTCAGCTCCTGTTTGGTGATATCGTCGATCAAATGCAGTGTCCCCTGCAACTCGCCCGCTCGATCCACAATGGGATAGCACTTCCAGGAGATAATCAGGTCATCGCCAAAGGCCCGCTCGCGCGCGATCCGTGTCCTGGACTGCAAAGCGTCGGCCGCAAATTCACCAAACGCCGCGGCCACGGCGGGCGCCAATGTCTCGCGGAAATGCACCG
>CAYVZU010000187.1:0-4184 GCA_964455935.1 uncultured Fibrobacterota bacterium | reverse complement strand
GTTGTGCAGAACGGCCCCGCCCCGGTCAATGCCTCACAAGCGGATCGCTTTCTGGTCACCGTGACCGACAACGGGCCGGGGCTGCCGAAAAAGAGCATTGGCAAAGTCTTTGCCAAACTCCTTTTCGGCTCCAAGTTCCACCGGCTGCGCCAGAGCCGCGGCCAGCAGGGAATCGGCATTTCCGCCGCGGGCATGTACGGGCAGATGACAACGGGCAAATCCACCAGTGTCGTGACCAAGACCCGGCATGACAGCGCCATCCATGTCATCGAGGTCAGCATCGATACCAAGCGCAACGAGCCCGTGGAGCACGAAACTCGCACCTATGCTTTCGATGCCGCCACTCCGCCCGTCGTCGAGTTCGGCCGGCAGAAAACCCCCTGGACGCGCGAACACGGCACGGCTGTTTCCATTGAACTCGTGGGCCGTTTCCAGAAAGGCCGCGGTTCCGTGGAAGAGTATATGGAGCTTACGGCCATTTCGAACCCGCACGCCAGGCTGGTTTATCATGCTCCGGAAGGCGAGCCCCGCGTCTTTGAGCGCGGTGTCGACCACCTGCCCAAGCCCCCGCGCGAGATCAAGCCCCATCCCAAAGGGATTGAGCTTGGCATGCTGCTCAAGATGCTTCAGGATACGCCAAGCCGCAGGCTTTCGGCTTTTCTTTCGTCCGATTTCAGCCGGGTATCGTCGCGGTTGGCCGGCGAGATCTGCAAGGCCGCCAAATTAAACCCGCATGCCAGGCCAAGGTCCATTGTGGCCCACGATGCCGAAACGCTATACAAGGCCCTGCAAGGGGCCAAGCTTATGTCCCCGCCCACCGATTGCCTTTCCCCCATCGGAGAGCCGGCGATTCTCGCAGGTCTCGTGAAGTCCTTGAAGGCGGATTTCTACACGGCGACCACGCGGCCGCCCAAGGTGTACCGCGGCAATCCGTTTGTGATCGAAGCGGGCTTGGCTTTTGGAAAAGGCGAGGGCGCCAACGCGGCCAAGAAGGCCGCCGAGGAATTGGACGAAACGGTGCTTGCCAAGGCGGAAGGCGAGATGGATGAAGAGGACAAGGAAATGGCCCGTGTGATCCGCTTTGCCAACCGTGTGCCGCTTGTCTTTCAGCAGTCTGCCTGCGCGACCTATAAAGCGGTCCTCCGCACGGCTTGGCGCAATTACGGGCTTTCCCAGAGCAAAGGCGCTCCGCCTTCGGGTCCGTTGGTCGTGTTCATCCATATGTCTTCGGTCTGGGTCCCCTTCACAAGCGAGGCCAAGGAAGCCATTGCGGAATATGATGAAATCGTGGATGAAGCAAAACGCGCCCTGCAGGAATGCGGCCGCAAGCTGGGCGTGTGGCTGCGCCGGCGCGAGCACGCCAAAGGTGAATTCGAGCGGCGAACCACGTTCCAGCGCTATATCGAGGAAGTTGTGGAATCGGTCAAGCGCATGAAAAACGGTAAGGTCGATGAAGATCGTCTTCGCAAGCAACTTGTAAAAATCTCCGAAAATGTAACGGGTGGTGAAAAGACCGACCGCATTCTGAACAAGCAGAAGCCGGCCGAACCCGACGCGCTGTCCTTTGTGGTCGAGCGCACGGCCGAAGGACTCAAAGGCGAGGTCCCGGCTCTTCTGGCGCAGACTCCAATTCCCGGTCCGGGCCTGTCCACAACGGCAGTCGAAGAACAGGCCGGGACTCCCGGGAAGAAAGCCGGCAAAGAACGCCGCAGGGCGCAGGCAACCGAAAAAACCAAAAAGCCCAGGCAGAAGAGGAAATAATGGCACAAAAGCAAAAAGCGCGACGAAAAACAAACCAGGAAGTGGCTTCCGCCCTGGAAGGAATGGCCGATCTCGTTCTGGACGCGGCCCGCAAGGGCGAGGATCCGCATTTTGACGTACCCGTCCGCTCACTGTCGAATGTCGAGTTCAATCGGAAAAAGCGGATCATCGAGATGGGGCGTAACAGGACCGAACGCGCCTTTTTCCATTTGGGCATGGCGCGCAAGTTCATGCAGACCATGCTGGTTTCCGACGCTTTGATGGAACTGCAGCGGCAGGAAAACCTCTCGACCAGTCTTCGTGAAATTTACTACAGGACCAAGCACACCATTAAGGGCTCCGGGGAGAATACATTCGACGGACAGGACGAATCGGATCCCGTCATCGAGGATCTTGAGGTCACACTTTCGCTCCTGCGCGAGGAGCTGCATGTGCGCGCCCAGGAAGGCGGATCGGTCGTCGGGCCTCTTACGATTATTGAAGGCGGAGACACGATCGATTGCACGAAACAGGGAAAGGCGGGGAAGACGGTCCCCTCAATTGTGGAACCGGGAGAAGTTGACATCAAGAAATGCAGCGCAGACTTCGTCCTGCTCATCGAGAAATCAACCCAGTTCAACCGGCTCTCTGAGGATAAATTCTGGAAAAAACACAATTGTATTCTGCTTACAGGCGGCGGACAGCCTCCACGCGGTGTGCGGCGGCTTGCGCGCAGACTCCACGACGAGAGAAAGCTTCCGATTCTGGTTCTTGTCGACAACGATCCCTGGGGTTACTACATATATTCTGTGGTGAAGCAGGGCTCCATTAACCTGGCTTTTGAGTCGCAGCGTATGGCCATACCCGATGCGAAATTCATTGGTCTTTCCAGCAGGGACCCCGAAATCTACGGACTGCCGCGTAACGTGGGAATCAAACTCAATGACAAAGATATCGCCCGCGCCAAAGAAGTGGCCGGCTATGAGTGGTTCGCGAGTAAGGATTGGCAGGCAGAGATCAAAGGGATGCTGCAATCGGGCCTCAAGTATGAGCTGGATGCCCTGGCCAACAAGGATTTCCGGTTCCTGACCACTCATTATCTGCCCAAGAAGCTGAAGGATAGGGATTGGATCGATTGATCATCGACAGCGGATTGCGAGCGTAACATGAAGGCATTTCGATTCGTTCTGGGGTTTGCTCTCCAGTACCGGTTGCAGATTGGCGCGGCCGTTTTGAGCATGGCGGGCCTTGTGGGACTGCAACTGCTCGTGCCCTGGATTGTACGCGAGCTGCTGGTCGCCATCAAGCAACACGCCGACAATTCCTTCATCACCCGGCTTGCGCTATTTCTTTGCGCCATCTATGTGGGCCGGCTGGGGCTTCAATTTATCAACCGTTATCTCAGTCATGTGGCCGGGTGGGGAGTGGTCTCGGACGTCCGTCAGCTTTTGTACCTGCATTTGCAGCGTCTCTCGCTGCGGTTTCACGAAAATCAGCAGACCGGCGCCCTGATGTCGCGGGTTGTCAACGATTCCAATATGTTCGAGCAGCTCATCTCCCATGCTGTTCCGGATACGCTCGTCAATGTAATGAGTCTCTTTGGCGTGGCGGCGGTTCTTTCCTACATCAACTGGAAGCTCATGCTGCTCACCCTGATTCCCGTGCCGCTCATTATCTGGGCCATGCGCCATCTTTCGCATCGGATCCGGCCGGCGTTTCGCGAGCGGCAGAAAGATCTGGCCAGCCTCAACGCCACGCTCAGCGACAACCTTTCGGGCATCCGTGAGATCAAGGCCTTTACGCGCGAGGAAACCGAAGGATCGCGCGTGAAGGGCCATATCGCCCGCCATCGCGACTCCATGCTTCATACGCTGCGGCTTAGCGCATTTTTTGGCCCGCTGGTCGAGTTTGCCGCCTCATCCGGAACGATTATCGTGGCCTACTTTGGCGGCAATCTGGCTTTTCGCGGCACGCTGACCATCGAGGACCTTGTTGCCTTTTTCCTGTATCTCGAAATGTTCTACCAGCCTGTGCGCGCCCTTTCCGGGACTTGGGAGCAGGTCCAGGAAGCCATGGCGGGCGCCGATCGCGTTGCGGAACTGCTGGACTATGAGCCCGAGGCGGCCGAGGATAAGAGCCCACTGTCGTTCCCATGCCGCCCCCAAGGGGCCATCGAGTTTCGCAACGTGTCGTTTTCCTATCTGGCCGGCAAGCCGGTTCTACGCGAGATCAATCTTTCGATTCCGCCGCACTCGCATGTTGCCCTGGTAGGCCCCACTGGGGCGGGGAAAAGCACCCTGGCCAGCCTGATACCGCGATTTTACAATGTGCAGGAAGGCAGCCTCACCGTTGATGGGCACGACATCCAAAAGATGTCCCTGCAAAATCTGCGCGGGCATATCGCCCTGGTGCTTCAGGACGTATTTCTGTTCAACGGCACTGTC
>CAYVZU010000186.1:0-4297 GCA_964455935.1 uncultured Fibrobacterota bacterium | reverse complement strand
GTTGTTGAAATCCGGCACTTGCGTTGCACATGAGGCGGGTAGTTCGGATTTGTACTTGCCGATAAACCGTGCGGCATATTTCGCCCAGGTCTGGTTAAAAGAACCGCCGGAGAGATGCTTGATCAGGAGATCCGTCGTCACAATCAGTTGATGGGTCCGTCGCACCTGCATGCAAAGGTCCAGGTCATAAAAATGAAACCCGTCGAAGGTGGCATCGTCAAAGCGGCTGGCTTTGAGGCATTCGGCGCGGACCGCCATGAAAACGCCATCCACGGCAACGACTTCGGTATCGAACTCTTCCGTCGAGAATACGGTCAGCAGAAACTTCTCGCCTTTGCCCAGTTCGTGAACCACGCGGCCCTTGATAAAAGGCCTGCCGGCCCGGCCCCACAGAGGAGGTGAAGCGTCCAGGTACTGCGTGCCGGCGACTCCCACGAGACCCAGGTTGGGCCTGGATCGAAACTTGTCCAGGAGAACTCGACCCCAATCCATTGACATCAGAAACGCATCTTCGTGCATGAACACCAGGATCTCGCCGATTGCCTTTGCGATTCCCTGGTTGTAGGCGCCGGCCAGGCTCAATGTTCCCGCGCTATTATCGATGCAAATGTATTCGTAAGGCGCGCCGATGGTTTTGCGAATATTGGGCTTGTGATCTTCCCTGGCCTTACCGTCTTTTGAGCATACGATTACGCTGATCATTGGAAGGAGGGGTTGAAGTTGAAGGGGTTAGGGAATAAGGGATAGGGGTTAGCGCAAGCAAAAGACAAAGCGGTAAAGAGAAATTTTTTTATCTGTCTTTTCAGATTCGTTCTTGTTTTCATCCGGCTAATCCCTAACCCCTGTCCCCTAATCCCTTCTTTTCACTTTTTGTATAGGTCAATGATGGCCTGAGGGGAACTAAAACCAAAGCTCTTGAGGTTGATTTCCAGGTCGGCGCCGGGCGTATTTGGCGCCTGCATGTTGAATGTGTATTCCATGAGAAACCGGCCGGCAGAATGAATTGCGACCTTTTTAAGAAGGTCATGATCTAGTGGCCGCCACTTGCGGATAAAGTACTCCTGGTTTTTCCAAAGCAGCTCCTGGTAGGCCCGCTGAGCCGCGCCAAAGCTGAGGCTGCCGAAATGGTGAATGTAGGAATCATCGGCGATCAGCAGATCGTAATTGGCTTTCAGGAGCCGCAGGCAGAGGTCATCGTCCTCGAAATTGCCTTGCCCGAACTTCTCGTCAAAGGGGCCAACCTCATTATACACCGCCCTGCGCATGAGAATGCAGAATCCCCGGATGCAGTAGGTTTTCCACCAGCCGCATGAATGCAGGCTGTTCCATTCGGCGGCAAACGACAGCAGGAATTCGAGCTGCTGGTTTGCGGGGGCCTGGAAGACCAGTTGCGGGCCGGTGATTGAGTTGGTCCGGTTGCCTACCAAGCCGGCTCGCGGCTCGGTCTCGATGCAGTGGGTCATGGCGTCGAGCCAGCCCGGAGTCACGAGGATGTCGTTGTTAAGCACGGCCAGATAGTCGCCTGTTGCCGCCGCCATTCCCTGGTTCCAACCAGCCGGCACTCCGCGGTTTTCCGGATTCAACATCAAACGATGAATGCGGCCGTTCTTTTCCAGATCTTTGAGGATCGGGACGGTTTCGGAATCCGGGGATGCATTGTCCACGACAATGATCTCGAAGGGAGAGGCCGTGTGGCTGTGGATCGATTCGATTGCATCGGCCGTGACGCGGCCTTTGCCGTAACTCAGCATCACGATGGATGTTTTCTTTGCAGTCGGCCTGGCCGGCGGCCTGCGGCGCAGTTTCACCAGGTGGCCGTTCCCATGGCGATCGAGGCTCAGCACATCCGCACCGGCCCGGGATGCATATTGGCGAAGCAGCGCTTCCGGACCCTGGTCCAGCGACAGCACAAGGCGTTGGTGCTGTTGCGCGTAGAACGCGTCCAGGTTGGCAATGCCAATTGAAAACTCCGTCTTGCCTATAATTTGGCCGGCTGTGCGTAAATCATGGCCGGGGCAGATGCTGGCCAGGAAGTCGATTTCCGCATCGCAGGGCATGCCGGACCCGGTTGGCCGGGCATCCCATTTGCGGCGGAAGAGAGCCGCGTTCTGGACCCAGGTATCGAGATTGTTCGAGCGGGGTGTGTGATGGAGCACAAGCGAATAGCCGTTGCGAAGACAGTAGTTCGGCAGACCGCGCTCGATCATCTGGCGGCAAACATCATGGTCATACAGATGAAATCCCGGGATCTCTTCGTCGAACTTCACGTCCTGGGCCGTGGCGAGAATCAATCCGTCCAGCAGCGCGCATTGGCAGCCGCCTTCATTGAAATGGATCAGACCCATGCCGGAGTCGAATATGCTGCCGGTGTCGCCCTTGTTCCACCAGGGGCAGGCATGCTTGTTGGTTGTGCCGATCACGCCAATCATGCCGATTTGGGCTGTGCAGTGCGCCAGCAATTCTTCGCGGAGCTTTTCCGGGTTTAGGATAACGACGTCGTGGTGAACAAAGCACTTGATCCTGTTTCGGGCCTTGCGGACGGCCCGGTTGTAGCTTTCCGCAATGCCTTTGGCATCGCGAATGATTATGGTTTCATCACCCGGCTGGAGTTTGAGGGTTTTAAGCAGGTTTCGGTCGAGGATCTGCGGGTTGTTCGAGACAATCAGGTAACTGATCATACCTTTGAAATTAATTAGTAAATCCTCAGGTCTCCAATAAGAGAATACTCCCGCACATCCTGAGGTTGACGAAGGATGGAAGGCGCGTTCGGCTTCCCAAATACTTGTATATGAGTGATTAATAATCAATTTTCGAATTATGGAAAATATTTTTGCAATACCACTGCTGATCATTTTTGGCCTTGTCTCTTTTCTGCTCAAGATTCCGCATTACAAGCGTCCAATGGAACCAGAAGGCGAAGCGCTGGAGGGGATTGCCCGGGATTGGAAAAACGGCGGGGCTTTGCCGTACCGTGACTTTGAATATGGGCGTATGCCCGGGCTTGTGCTTTTAACAATGCTCACCGGCCGCTTGTTTGGTCTCGGCGCAAGATCCAGCCGGGTCTTCTTCAATGTTTATAACCTGCTTACATTGCTCATCATCTTCCTGTTGGGGCAGAAGATGGTCAACGAGGTTGCCGGGCTTGTTGCGGCTGGACTTTTTGCCCTATACTCGTGCATGCCGTCGCTGGATTGGCATCGATCGAGTGAAGAACGGTACTGCATATTGCCGACGGCCCTCTCGGTCTATTTTGTGGCGGCCGGACTCAATTCCGGGTGGGGGGCCGTATTTGGGCTTGCTGTCCTGAGCGGTTTCTTTGGAGGAATTTCGTTCCTGTTTCAGAAGCGCTGTGCAATCATCAGCGCCGTGCTCCTCTGCACGTTTGTATTGCCGGGCTGGTCTTCCGTTTCGGGACTTGCGGGATTCATCCTGGGATTTTTCCTGATAACGGGCACAGGCTGGGTGTATTTCTGCCGCTTGCACCATACACCATTGGCGCGAATGCCTATTCGATTCGATTCTGTCGGGAATATCGTTCGCCGGGCTCTGATAAACAGGTCTCCTGCTGTATCGGGCGGAACAGTCGTGCTATCGGACCATCTTCTCCTGGTGCTGTTTGGGGTGGCATCGGTCCTGGTGACGATTCGCTACGGACGCCAGAGTTGGGTCCTAATGACGCTGTGGGGAGTCGCCGCATGGATCACCGGCTTTCTGGGGCCTGCCTCCAAGCCCAGCCGATGGATTTCGGTGATTCCGCCGGCCTGCGTCATGGGCGGGCATATGCTCTCGGGAATGACGCGGTCCTTCATTCGCAGGGGGGTGGAGGGGCTGACACCGGGAGATTGGCTGTCTGTGGCAGTAGTCCTGGTCATTCCCACCATGGTCTTTTACCGGGTCTGGAAAGAACTGTCGCAGTCGCGACTGGAGGTGCTGCCGGAATCCGGCGACGTGCTGGAAATTGTGGACGAGGCGGTTGCCCCCAAAGCCCAACCCGACACCGAGGAAGACAAATGGAAGAACCTGCTTAAGTGACTCGATTGCGGGCTTTCGTTGAAGAGATTGCTTGGCATCAGGTCCCCAGGCAAGCGTTGAACCATCATCTTGGCCAAAAATGACAGGCTCCAAGTCTTGCGGACTGGCGCCCTGAAACTTCGCTTTCGGCTTCGCGGGAACAGGATCAAGGTGTCCACGCATATACAATGGCCATTCCGCATTATTAGAGCGCATCTCAAAAAGGCTTTATGGCATCGCCCGGCTGCAAACGCCGCAAGCTTCGTTGCGCTCCATCGGCGTATCT
>CAYVZU010000185.1:0-4382 GCA_964455935.1 uncultured Fibrobacterota bacterium | reverse complement strand
AAAGGGGTTTACGACCCAAGGGCCTTCATCCCCCACGCGGCGTTGCTGCGTCAGGCTTTCGCCCATTGCGCAAGATTCCCTACTGCTGCCTCCCGTAGGAGTTTGGGCCGTATCTCAGTCCCAATGTGGCCGATCATCCTCTCAGATCGGCTACCGATCGTCGCCTTGGTGGGCCGTTACCCCGCCAACAAGCTAATCGGGCGCGAGTTCATCCTTTGGCGGCCGAAGCCTTTCATCGCAGAAGGATGTCCTTCCGCGATAATACCCGGTATTAGCACCGCGTTGGCAGTGTTGTCCCGAACCTAAGGGCAGATTACTCACGTGTTACTCACCCGTCCGCCGCTTTACTCGCTCCCTTGCGGGAACTTTCTCGCGCGACTTGCATGTATTAGGCACGCCGCCAGCGTTAGTTCTGAGCCAGGATCAAACTCTCCGTAGTTATCAGAAAAGTTTGATTTCCTGAAATGAAATTATCAGTTACTAATCAAAGGCTGAAAAAGGTTTTGCACGCTACAGAATTTTCAAAGAGCGGAACCGCGCTGCCACTATTTTATGGCCGGGCAGTCTTTTAATATACAACAACTGGCAAGCCGTGTCAAGTTCTTTCGAACTTCGCCATGGATTGCGCAAAGTTGTCCGCTTTTAAAGATCGATCAAGACTGAACTGAATCTGGAACAATCAGGAAAGAACGGTCTTGAGTTTAATAAAGATAACTGACACGATTCCAAATGTCAAGACGGCAGCCAAATTAGACGCGCGAACAGATTTTGCGGCCCTTTTCCAGGCGGGATGGCGCAACCCTCTCCAGCCCATGCGATGAAGATTCTGGTCGCTACGAAACGGATTACATCCGTACCGGAATTCCGCGCGCGGCCAGGTAGTCTTTCACCTGTCGGATCGAGAATTCACGGAAATGAAATATGGAGGCCGCCAGCACGGCGTCGGCCTTGCCGGCGGTTAATGCCTGGTAGAGGTGTTCAAGCGTGCCGCAACCGCCCGACGCGATCACGGGAACGCGGACAGCATCGGCGATTGCGGCCGTGAGATCGAGATCGTAGCCATTCTTGGTCCCGTCGCAGTCCATGCTTGTAAGAAGGATTTCGCCCGCGCCAAGCGACACCCCTTTGCGCGCCCACTCGATGGCATCGATCCCGGTTGGCGTGCGGCCGCCATGGATAAATACTTCCCAGCCCGGCTCGTTTTTGTTTCGACGGCGTGCGTCGATCGCCAGAACCGTACATTGATCGCCGAAGCTGTGGGCGCACCGTTCGAGTAGCGAAGGGTCCCCTACCGCGGCGGTATTGAACGAGACCTTATCCGCACCGGCTTTGAGAATCTCACGGACATTTTCGACGGAACGGATTCCTCCGCCCACAGTGAAGGGAATAAACACCTGCTCGGCCACTCGCCGCACCATGTCAGTGACCGTGGCGCGACTATCGGAGCTTGCCGTAATATCAAGAAAAACCAACTCGTCCGCGCCCTCTGCATCATAGACCTTGGCCTGCTCAACAGGATCACCGGCGTCCACGAGATTAACAAAATTCACGCCTTTGACCACGCGGCCGCGGTTTACGTCGAGGCAGGGGATAATGCGGCGGGCTAACATCCGCTGTCCTTTCCGGAAGCGACCGCCAGGGCTTCGGAGAGTTCCATCCGGCGTTCGTAGAGTGCTTTGCCGATGATCATGCCGAAAACGCCTTTGGATTCAAGCTTTGAGACGGAGCGGATGTCGTCGAGGGAACTGATTCCGCCCGAGGCGATCACTCCGCCGCCGACAGCCCGGCCAAAAGATTCCAGTGAGGAAATATTTGGCCCCTGCAGCATGCCATCCGTGCTGATATCGGTAAAGACAAAGGTCGTAACGCCTGTTGTTTTCATCGCAGCCCCCAGATCAAGCGGGGAACACTTGGTGAGATCTGTCCAGCCCTGCACGGCAACCTTGCCGTTGCGCGCATCGATGCCAACCACAATTTTCTCCGCCCCGAATTCACCAATGGCCTGCGACACCAATTCGGGGTTGCGCACCGCAACCGTGCCCAGAATCACCCTGGCCAGCCCAAGATCCAGCGCGGCACGGATCGCATTGATGGAGCGCAGGCCTCCGCCCAGCTGCACGGGAATTTTGATCGCTTCCACAATGCCGCTGATGGCCGTTTTGTTCTGTGTGCCGCCCTCAAAGGCGCCGTCCAGGTCCACCACGTGGAGATACTCCGCGCCCTGGGCCTCCCACGCGCGCGCCATGTCGGCAGGGCTCTTGCCGTAAACAGTTTCGTCATCTCGCCGGCCCTGGACCAGACGCACGCAGCGTCCTTTGGCCAGGTCAATTGCGGGAAAGATAATCATGGTTGTTGTCCTGTTCGCTTATTGACGGGAGCATAAAGCTAATGCTGGCGTTTCTATAAACGGAGGAAACGGAAAGCCTGTCCCCTTTCTCCCCCACCAATGCTACAAAAATACAATCCAGGCGGCGGAAGCATCTCAACAGGCAATTGAATCCGAGTCTGTCCAGCGCAAACAGGCGCCGCAAAGAGCCGTCTGCCCCAGAAGTCTGTTACGCAAAGACGGGAGGACGCCGCCACAGGTGAAAACTGCAGCTGCCGGTTTGGAAAGCCCACCATCTGTATCGGCAGATTCCGCCCGCCTCCGCTTGATTCCATTTTGATGCTGGCTGCAAAATATTCCTCCGCGCAACTCCCCTCGCCTCTCGTGATGAATCTTCCATTCTGCGGATATGTCCACGTCCGTCCGGCGCCATCTTTGAACCGGAATGCATACGCCCGGCACGAAGTCCCTTTTGTGGCGGAGTAGACGTAAGTGCCCTGCGAGCTTGTTCCCAGGTGGAGCATCATTGTATTTGCGCTTTGATCCAGCAACAGAACGGCTTCGGTCGGCCCCTGGCCGGAGGCATCGTGATATGTGGCCAGATACGTTGTCTTGCCGGTTTCGAGGAAAAAATGGCTGCCGTCCACAATGGGACAGGACTCGCCGCTGACGGCTCCGCCAAAATCCTGAACCCAGAAATGCGTGAACCGGTTCGGACCCGTTCCGTATCCTATCTATTACCCACAAGTCGTTGGCTTCTGGACGGGGCAGACCGATCAATCAAGGCTTGCAGGGATTCAAGTTTCCATTTTTCTAAGAGCGATTTTAGTTTTTGCATGTTCTTGATAGCTTTTCTGCAAAATGCTGCTTGGCTTGGTGACAAACTCTTCGTTATGGTTTTTCTCTCTTCCTTTCTTGTCCAGATGTGATAGGAGCCGTGCCAGGCTGTTTTCTCTTTTAGACAACGACAGCCTTGTTTCCCGCAAGGCCCATACTTCCTGATGATTGTGCCGGTTAAGACATAGTCCAGTTTCGCGATTTGTGTCTTTACAATATTCATGAGTCTTTCCTTTCTGTCTTTAAGTATAATATACTTAAAGAAAGCATGGAGGTAAACATGAATGGCTCATGGACGCAGAATGAGTTCTTTGCAGCCGACCTTGGCGATGAGCGGTTGAAGAAGCGGCTAATAACGATTTCGGAGCGGTTCGCAGAATCGCCGGTCAGCCCAATAAATCATGCCTGTGATGATTGGGCCGAGACAAAAGCTGCATACCGGTTTTTTCGAAACGAGAAGATTTCCTATCAGGAGATAACGAAGGGCCATATAGTTGCAACCAAGGAAAGGTGCGAGGAATATTCCACTGTCTTGGCGATCCAAGACACCACCTTCTTGAATTACACAAACCACCCACATACCGAGGGCCTGTGCCCACTGTCGCGCAAAAAGGGTCAGTATCGCAAGAATATTGTGGCATCCGGATTGGTTATGCATTCGACATTTGCGGTTACAACCGATGGGCTGCCCCTGGGCATTGTGGCTCAGAAGATTTACTCAAGACCGCAGAGCGCAGAAATAATGAGTGCTAAGGAAAGAAGCGCGCGTAACTATTTGCTTCCGGCTCAAGAAAAAGACGGCTACAAATGGTTGGAATGCCTTGAAAACACCAACAAGAACTTAAAAGGCATAAAAAGTCGCGTCATCACTATTTGCGATTGGGAAGCCGACATGTACGAGATGTTTCTCCTTGCAGATCAATTAGCTGCGCCACTCCCGATAAGAGCAAATCACAATCGTACCGTGAATAAAAAATCGCCTTATTTCGAAATAACCGGCGAGAAGTTGTGGAGCTTGCTGAGAAGCAAGACCTGTGAAACAACCATCCGGATTACAGTTCCAAAGCAAAAAGAACAAGAGACCCGAACTGCGATCTGCGAAGTAAGATTTTGCGACTTTTTGATGAATCGTCCACTCAATTACGTTGGCAAGGTGGAAAACCCGCCTGACCTCAAATTGTATGCCGTCTACATCTCCGAAGTAGCCTGCCCTGAAGGT
>CAYVZU010000184.1:0-4403 GCA_964455935.1 uncultured Fibrobacterota bacterium | reverse complement strand
CAATTCCCCAAGGAACCCGCCCGAGAAGTCGTAATGCAAAATGCTGCGGCGCTGCGGCTCGGAAATCCAAAGGTCCCGGAAACGCCCGGGCCCGATCCCGGCCGGTTGAAAGAGGCGATCGGAATCGGCAAACCAGGGCTGGAGAACGGCCGAGGAATCAATCCAGACAACACGGCCCGCGCCTGCATCGACGAGCATCCAGCGGCGCCGCAGTCCGGATTGGCCGTTCCAGGCCATTCCCGATGGCCGCAGCAACTGGTTCTCGGACCGGCCAAAATTGGCGTTCTCGGATTGCAGCCTGGCCGCGTAGGTGACGGCCTCGGCCCGCACCGGGCCGCCGGGGTTCAAACCGAGCGCGGTGTCATGTTGTCCATGCGGATACCAGCGACTGAGGAGCAATTGGTCCCCGGCCCGGATTTGAATCAGCGCCGAAGCGGATTGGGACCAGGAAACGAAGGTCGAGGAACTTTGGCGAGTGTGGAGAAAAGACGAACACGTAAGGCTGAACAGGCCCAGCAGTGCCCACCCATGACGCATGCTTGGCTACTGTGGAGGGCCGGGCGGATCGGCAATGGGGCCTTGGACCTGCGGCTGTGGGGAATCGTTCCCGATTACAAGGTATGCTGTTCCGGCCGCGGCGACGGCGCCAACGACCGTGCCGCCCACGACGGCGGGTTTCCGATACCATGGCACAGGTCCTTTCGAGACCGTTTCGGATGTTGCGGCCCCGGAGGCCTGTGTGAGAAACCGGCGCGAAAATGGGGTTTTCTCGGCAATGGCCACTGTATCAGCGGCAACCTGTATCGAAAAAACCGAGTTGCCTTTCAGGAAAAGCGAGTCCACCAGAACATCCGCCGAATTGCTGGTCAGGGGCCGGAGACAATTGCAGATCACCGTATTCTTCAGCTTGACGGTCGATTTGCCGTTGCGCACAAAAATGCCGTTCCAATCCAGCGGAGTGGGACCGGATTCGATGCCGTCCTTGTTTGTGTCGCCGCCCGCATGGTCGTCGAGCATCGATGTGAAGACCACGTTTTGCTCGCTGGTACCGGCGGTGACCAGATCGCCGTCGACAATCAGGGAGTACTCGCCATGAAACTTTACGATCACCCCGGGCTCGATGGTCAGGGTCAAGCCCTTGGGCACCGTGATGTCGCCTTCGGCGATGTAAACGTTGTTGCGCGCCTGCCAGGTCCCGCTCTGCAGACCGGAGATCTTGGTTTCGGCAAAAACCTGACCAGCAAGAGTTGCGTTCAAGAGTAAGCCAAGGAGAGAGGGCACGCGCAAAGTGTACAATGCGCGGAATGACTTTCGATGGGACAATTCCGTTTCCGTCAATAACATAAGATCATCAAATTCGCTTTTTTGCGCTTTGCTAGGCAACACAAACCTGCGGATCGGCCAGTTCAAGGCAAAGCCCGTCATAGGCAACAAAGACGTTGGCCGGCAGGGAATGGCTCAGTTCGTCATGCTCCACGGCATGGCAGAGATGTGTCAGATAGGCTTGGCGCGGCCTGAGTCCGGCGATTTCCCGCAGCGTCTCGGGTATGGAGAAATGCGTTGAGTGGCGTTCCATGCGAAGCCCGTCGATCACCAGCGTGTCCAGGTTTTCGAGCAAGGGCCTGGAGGTCTCCGGAATGGCCGAGCAGTCGGTGCAATAGGCGACCTTTCCAATCCGGAAGCCAAGAACGCGCTTGGAGCCGTGCATGAGCGGTATTGGAGTGACCTCAATGCCGGCGGCCTGAAAAGCCTGCGTAATGGGGACCAGTTCCAATACGGGAGTGCCGCCGCCTTCGGCGTGATCCATGAAGATATAATCGAAACGCCTCCGGACCTCGGCCAATACGTCGGGGGCCGCGTGGACGGCGATGGGCGGCTTGCACAGCGGGCGCAGGTCGTCGATGCCGTGGAGATGGTCGGCGTGGTCGTGCGTAAGCAGGCATGCGTCAATGCGCCGGATCCCTTCGCGTATCGCCTGAAGCCGGAACTCCGTGGCCGTGTCGATCAGAATGGTCTTGCCATTGACCTCAAAGAATACCGAGGCCCGGGTTCGCTCATTCCGGGTGTCGCGCATTTTGCAGACCCGGCATTGGCAGCCCACAACGGGGATTCCGTGCGAAGTCCCGGTGCCGAGAAAAGTCAGTTTCATGGTTGTTCATAAAATACGGACCGGCAAAACGGATGCGCCACTCCACTGCAAAATGAAAGATGTCGCGATTAACTCGTTTGTTGCATCACGGTCTCTTTTGCGCGCAGCTTTGCGGCCATGGCAACCATGTTTTTTAACGCCTGCATCGTTTCTTCCCATCCGCGGGTCTTTAGCCCGCAATCCGGGTTGATCCAGATTCTCTCTTTGGGGAAAACGGTCAAGGCTTTGCGAACGGTTTCTTCCATCTCGCCAACTGTTGGCACGGCGGGGGAGTGGATATCCCATACGCCCAGCCCAATCGCCCGGTCGAAGTTCTTTTTGCCAAAGCTCTTGACCAATTCGCCATGGCTGCGCGCCGATTCGATCGAGATCGCGTCGAAATCCATTTGCATAAGCCGGTCGACAATGTCTGAAAACTGCGAGTAGCACATATGGGTATGGATTGCCACATGATCCGGCGCGCCGGAGGAGCACAGGCGAAAGGCCTTGACGGCCCATGCAAAATAGTCGTCCCACTCCTTTTTCTTAAGGGGCGCCTTCTCGCGCAGAGCGGGCTCATCGATCTGGATGACGCGAATCCCGGCGTTTACATAATCCCGGATTTCGTCGCGCAGACAAAGGGCGATTTGAAAGGCGACATCGCGGATTGGCGCGTCCTCTCTCACAAAGCTCCAGGCAAGAATGGTCACAGGTCCCGTCAGCATGCCCTTGACCGGCCGGTTCGTGAGCTGCTGGGCATACACAATTTCACTCAGCGTCATGGGCTTGGGTCGTGACACATCTCCATAGATGACCGGCGGCCGGTAACAGCGCGTCCCGAACGAAAGCACCCACCCGTTTGCCGTTGTTGCGATTCCCTCCAATTTCTCGGCAAAGAACTCCACCATGTCCGTGCGCTCGAATTCGCCATGGACCAGAACATCCAGCCCAAGCTCTTCCTGCTTTGCCACGGCATCGGCGATCTGTCCACGGACGAACGACGTGTATTCCTCAGTCGAGATGCGGCCCGCCCGGAAATCCGCGCGCCGGGTGCGGACGCCGGAGGTTTGGGGAAAGCTTCCGATGGTTGTCGTGGGGAACAGAGGCAGCCCCAGACTCTCACGCTGGAGGACCTGGCGCTCGGAATAGGGAGAGTCCCGCGCGAAATCCGATTCCCGCAGTGAGGCGATCCGGGCTGAAACGGACGGATTCGATCCCACTGCAACCGGGCGCGTTTCGGGGAGTTGCGTTATGCCTTCAAAGCCGCGGGCCAAAACCTGAATTTCCTCCAGCTTCTCCTGCGCAAAAGCGAGGTTGGCCATGAGCCGGGAATCGAGCTTCTCCGTGGCGACCGTGACCGGGAGATGAAACAGCGGTCCGGCATTGGAAATGGCCAAATTGGGGATCTTGGCGTGCAGATCCGCTATCTCTTGCAGAATTCTCTTCATGTCCGTGCGCCAAACGTTGCGGCCATCCACCAGTCCGGCGATCAGTCGAATATCTCTGGGAAACCCCTGCTCCGCGATTGCTGCAAAATTCTTTGGGCCGTGCACGAAATCCAGACCAATCGAGGCGAGCGCGAGATCGTAGAGGCTTGCGAGAAAATCCGGGCTTTGGTAATACGTAAACAGGTGAATGCGGGAATTGGCCGCTGTCATCTTCCTGTAGGCCCGTTGAATCGTTCGCGTTTCATTTTCGTTTACATCCAGAACAAAGGCCGGCTCGTCGATGTGAACGTCTCCAAGCGGGCCAATGGCTTCGCTGTAGATTTCCGACAGCCGGTCCATATAGGGCTCCAACTGCGACGGCGACCATCCTTGGGAGAGTTTCAGGAATGTGAAAGGTCCAATCAGGTACGCATATCCGTTGCGATAGCAGTCCCGGTATTCAAGGGCCTTGTTCCAATGGAGGCGCCAATCGGCCGGCTTGGCAACGGAAAGGTCCGGCACAAGATAGTGATAGTTGGTGTTGAACCATTTCTTCATGGGCAAAGCATCATGGCCCCGGCACAGGTTGTAGTAGCTTTGCGCATCCCGCGGGCGATAAATCCCAAGCATGATTGCGGTGTCGAGCATGTTGTCGTACCCGGTCATTTCACCCACCGGAAAGGCGTCCACGTATTGCTGATAGGTCTCAATGATCTGCCCCTGCAAGCGGCTCAGTTCCTCAACCCGCTGCGAGTCGCTGATTTCGCCTTTCCAGAATCTCTCGACGATCTTCTTGTATTCCCGCCCGCGTCCCAGCCGTGGAAATCCATATGCGTAGGTCTGCATAA
>CAYVZU010000183.1:0-4407 GCA_964455935.1 uncultured Fibrobacterota bacterium | reverse complement strand
ATTGGAATCGCATTGCGGCAGGCGGGCCGAACGGCGGAGGCCGAAGCCTCGTATCGCAAGGTGCTCGCGCTGAACCCGAACTATGCCGATGCCTACAACAACCTGGGAAATCTTTTCAAAGACCGGGGCTTGATGGATTCCGCCGGGCTCTATTACGGCCGGGCCATCCGGCTTGATCCCAACAATGCCGTGGCGCATAACAACCTGGGAATTATTTACTACGAAAAAAACATCCGGGACAGCGGATTGGCGTTGATCGAGAGGGCGGCCGGACTTAGCCCGGCCTACACGGAGGCCCTGGGCAACCTGGCCATCATTTACTTTCAGACGGGCCAATTCGATCGGGCCCGGCTCTACTTGTCGCGGGCCCAGAGACTGGGCTTTCGAAACGAGAAACTGGAACGCGCGCTGGAAATCCAGCGACCCATAGGACGCGACCTCCCGCCGCCGCAGCAGACCCCGCGCGGACCCCGGAAGCGCAGAAAGCTCGTCTCTCCATAACAGCGCCTCCGCGCTCTTTGTTTGCAGTCTGGAATTTGGTATTTTGGTCTGATGCCGTTTGCCATTATTATAATCCCCGTTTACAATCACGCCGAAGGCCTTGGCGCCGTTCTTGACGGATGCCTGCGCTACTTCCCAGCCAGGGAAATCATGGTTGTGGACGACGGCTCAACCGACTACTCCTCGGCGGAAGCGGGCCGGCGGCGGGTGCATTTGCGCCGCCACGGACACAACCTGGGCAAGGGACGGGCGCTGATTACCGGATTTAATTGGGCGCTCGAACATGGCGCCGAATGGGTCATCTGCCTGGATGCCGACGGGCAGCACCGGCCCGAGGAGATCCCGATGTTTCTCCGGGCCGCGCGGGAACACGACTATGACCTGATTCTGGGGATTCGGCAGTTCCGCCAGGCGCGCATCCCCTGGACCCGGCTGCTCTCGAACCGTTTCTCGGCGGCCGTACTGTCGAAACTCACCGGTCAGGCGATTGCCGACAGCCAATGCGGGTACCGCATGATCCGAATGGACCTGATTCGAAAAATGGAGCTGAAATCCAATGACTACATGATCGAGTCGGAAATGCTGCTGCAGGCGTCAAAGCTCAAAGCGCGTTTTGGTTTTGTGCCCATTGCCGCCGTTTACCGGGGCGAAAAAAGCCACATCCGAAGCATCCGGATCGTGGGCCGGTTCTTCCGGACGATATGGCGCACGCGCGATCTCTGGTCCGGCCTGATCCGTGAACGAAGAGCCCGTCCCGCATGAACAATCTCGAAATCCATCAGCGAAAGCTTGTCGAACTTCTCAAGGAAAAAGGCATCCGGGATTCCCGGGTCCTTCAGGCTTTTTCCAAAGTGCCCCGGCATCTGTTTGTGGATGAGGCCCTGCAAATGTCGGCCTACAAAGACGATGCGCTCCCCATTGGCGCAAGCCAGACCATCTCGCAGCCCTTCGTGGTTGCGATGATGACAGAGGCCCTGGCATTGGGAGCGGATGACAAGATCCTCGAAATCGGGACCGGCTCCGGTTTTCAGACCGCGATTCTGGCGCAATTCAGCCGGAAGGTCTACACCATCGAGCGGGAACCGCAATTGGCCGAGAAAGCGCGCAAACGCCTCCGCGCTATGGGATATCAGAATGTCATGATCAAGGTCGGCGACGGCAGCACGGGCTGGGTGGCCAATGCGCCATACGACCGGATTATTGTCACCGCCGGCGCCACGGAATCGATCCCGGATTCACTGCTGCGGCAGTTGGCCGACAATGGCCGCATGATCATTCCCACCGGGGATCGGCGCCAGCAGGAGCTTACTCTGGTCCTCAAACAAGGAAACAGTTGCACCACCCAGAGCCTGGGTGCCGTGGCATTTGTCCCGTTAATTGGAAAAGAAGGATGGGGGCAACAATGATTTTCGATCTTCACACGCATTCCATATGGAGCGACGGCGAACTGATCCCGGCCGAACTGGTCCAACGGGCCCAAGACAAGGGCTACGGCGGCCTGGCGATTACCGATCACGCGGACGCCTCCAATCTCGAGTTGATCGTCACGTCCCTTCAGAAATTCGAACACGCCTTTGCACAGGCCCAAACCGGCTTTCTCGTTCGCGCCGGTGTGGAGTTGACGCACAACCCGCCCAGCCTCATACCCAAACTCACGAACCGGGCGCGCGAACTGGGGGCAACGATTGTCGTGGTGCACGGCGAAAGCCCGGTCGAGCCTGTTCCAGCCGGGACCAACCGGGCCGCAATCGATGCGGGCGTTGATGTTCTGGCCCACCCCGGTTTCATTACCGAAGCGGAGGTGAGGCTTGCGGCCAAGAAAGGAATTTTCCTGGAAATCACCGCGCGCAGGGGTCATAACATCGCCAACGGACGGCTTTGTGCTCTGATTCGCAAATACAAAGCCCCGTTTGTTTTTGATACCGATGCTCACGAGCCGGGCGATCTCTTTACGGAGTCTCACCTGCGCAAAGTAGCCATAGGCGCCGGCTTCAGCGAAGCCGAGCTCCGCGCCGGACAGAAGCGCGCCGAAAGGCTGCTGAAGAGGGGCTAGGCATTTTTTTCTCGCTGGTTTTTTGCCGGTTCCCTGTATTTTGCGTATGTTTACGAAGCTTATTGATCATAACCATGAGGAACAATGAATCTAATCAAACGACTCTATGACTGGGTCCTCCACTGGGCCGAAACACCCTACGCCATTCCCGCTTTGGTGGCAATCTCGTTTGCGGAATCCTCTTTCTTCCCCGTGCCTCCGGACGTATTGCTGATCCCATTATGTCTGGGAATGCGCAAGAGATCCATGCAGTTTGCCTTGTATTGCACGCTGGCCTCGGTGATCGGCGGGCTTTTTGGCTACATGCTTGGGTGGGGATTCTACGAAACCGTTGGAACGCGCATTGTCCGGCTTTATCACGCCGAGGCCCTGTTTAAGCAGCTCTGCACGCAATTCAATGCATACAGCTTTTGGGCCGTTTTTATCCCGGCATTGACCCCGATCCCTTACAAGATCTTCACGATCAGCTCCGGAGTAACGGGGATTTCGATTGGAACGTTTGTGATCGCCTCGGTGTTGGGACGCGGTCTTCGTTTCTTTGGAGTCGCCATTCTGTTGTGGTTTTTTGGAAAACCCATAAAGACCTTCATCGATAAGTATTTTAACGCGCTCTCCATCATCTTCGTGATTTTCCTGATCGCGGGCTTTGCCGCAGTCAAGTTCCTGCTATGAAACAATTTTTTTCGCCACAAGGCGCCCTCGCCTTTGCGCAACGAATCGCCGTTGAGGCCGGACAGGTCCAGGCCCGGCATTTTCGAAAGAAGATATCCGTAAGCCTCAAGGCCGAGCGCAATCCTGTCACCAATGTGGACCGCCGGTGCGAACGAATCATTGTCACGGCGATTCAAAAGCGGTTTCCGGATCACGGCTACTATGCCGAGGAAGGCAGCCGCAGTAAGGCGGACCTGGTCTGGATCATCGACCCGCTCGACGGCACCACCAATTTCGCCCGGGGTCTCCCCTGTTTCTGCGTATCCATCGCACTGGCGCTGGGAAATGACGTGCTTTTGGGCGTCGTTTACGAGCCGCTCCTAAAGCAGATGTTCTGGGCCATCAAGGGCAAAGGCGCCTTTCTCAACGGCAAACGAATTCATGTCTCGGCTGTCGCCAAGGTGAAGGACAGCCTTCTCACAACCGGGTTTGCTTATCGAATGAAAGGCCTGGAATCAAAGGTTCTGCGCCAAATCGATCGCATGCTCCGATCCTCCTTTGCCGTACGCCGGCCCGGCTCCGCGGCCCTGGATCTGGCCTTTCTGGCGGCCGGATTCACGGACGGCCATTATGAATACGCACTCCATCCCTGGGATGTGGCGGCCGGAATCCTGTTGGTGAAAGAAGCCGGCGGGCAAGTCGTTCTGCCGCACGACGATTTCTACCGTGTCGAAGAGGGACTAATGGTGGCCAACAACGGCCGTATTCACCGCGAATTCCTGCGGCTTCTGGAGAGATGACCATCCTGCCGGGAACGGCGACGAGTGGCCCGTTCCATCATGGCTCCCGGACAGTGCGTCTTTTGTCTTCTTTTCTGCAGCACCCATTTGAACACTGGCCTGCCCTTTGTTATTGCCAGTTGGGCAACAGAAGGGGTGCCAGGCCGAGGTCCGATACAACAACCCTTTTTTATTTCGCCAGAGCCAATTTATAATAAGAATCCCCCATACACCAAAGTCACACGATCAAGGGTGACCGTGGCACAGTTATATATAAGAGAGGAACGCGCAAACATTTTCGTGTTTTGATACAGTTATCCTAGTAGGACTGGTTACCCTATGATGTTAGTTCTCATCGAGCTAACCGATAGTGTAGTGAGTCCAACGCTTCTTTACATTTGGCAATTTTTGACAGGATTTTAT
>CAYVZU010000182.1:0-4524 GCA_964455935.1 uncultured Fibrobacterota bacterium | reverse complement strand
GATCAACGGGGCGCGGCAGTTCACAAGTCCGCGCAAAATGCAATTTTCCAGTTCCCGAATGTTGCCCGGCCAGGAATGAGCTGCAAAGGCGGCCAGCGCGGCGTCCGCGAAACCCTTGACGCCTGGATTGAGGCGCTGACGGTTGCGGTCAAGAAAGTGCAGGGCCAAAGCAGGGATCAAGTCGCGTGTTTCGCGAAGCGATGCGACCCGAAATGACAGAACGTCAAGCCGGTAGAAAAGGTCGGAACGAAACAGGCCCGATTCCACGCCCTTTCGCAAATCCCTGTTGGTCGCGAAGATCAGCCGTGATTTGCAGCGTTTTGTCTGGCCCGTTCCCAGTGGCTCATACTCGCCCGTCTGCACAAGCCGCAGCAGTTTGCCCTGCAGGGGAAGCGACAGGTCGCCGATTTCGTCGATGAACAGCGTACCATCTTTGGCCAATGCGACGCGCCCTTCTCTTTTTCCCGTGGCTCCCGTGAAAGCCCCCTTCTCATGGCCGAATAGTTCGCTTTCGATCAGGGAGGGGGGTAATGTCGTGCAATCGACTGTGACAAAAGGCCTGGCCGAACGGCATCGGTCGTGAATCGCTCTGGCCCAGAGGCTTTTACCCACTCCGGTCTCACCGGTAAGAAGCACCGGCAGGTCCGTTGAAGCCGCCTTGGCCATGAAGTCGAGCATGGCCGGGGCGGCCGGGCCCAGGCCCATTGCGCCAACCTCACAGTCCACGCCCAAACGGAGCGAAATGTTTTCTTTTTCCTGGGCCAGCTTGCGAATGACCGGGAATGACAGCTCCTGCTGGACTTGCCTGCCCTGTTCTCTGGCTACGCGCCGTTGGGCATCCACAAAAGCCTGGCTGCGCAATGCCAGAGACACCGCACTTGAGCAGGCTTGCAGAAAATGACGGTCCTTTTCCAACTCCTCCAATGGACCAGCCTGGCGCTGAATGCAGTACAGGGCGCCAATGGGCCGGTTTTCCTGTTCCAAGACGGGAATGCACAGGAGGGACTGAATCCGGAATCGCAGAAGACTTTGAAATCCTACAACCTGGCTGTCGGCCCCAATGTTGGGCAGGACCGCGGGCTGCCCCGTCTCCAGCACGTTTCGCAGGACTTCGGAGCTGATGGTTTCGGTCTTCTCCTCGATCGAGACCTGGTCGTTTTCCAGAACATAGAACAGATCTTCATCGGCCAGAAAGAGCCCGCAAGCGCTTAGCGAAAGCAGGTTACGCACCTCTTTGAGAATCGTGGCGATTACGTCGCGCTTCTCGGTCCTCTGCAGGACCTCGTCAAGAATCCGAACCAGCGCGTGCATTCGTTCGAGGCCGCCGGCGGCTCTTCGAAATTCCAAAAGCACCTGATCATGCCCGTCCGGCCCGGCTCGCAGAAATGAGGCTACCCGGGCGATGCGCTCCGCGACCGGATCGTTCGCCTCCAATTTGGCATCCGGTTCCGGCGCGTCTTCTGCGAGAAAAACCGCCTCGACTTCCGCAAAACGAATCCGGTCCAGGTTCTGCAATTCCCGAGTCGCAATCCGTTCTCCATTGACGTAAGTTCCATTTGTGCTTTCCAGGTCAACGAGAGTCGTCCGGGTTTGGGCGCAGATTATGGATGCGTGACGCGTTGAGACCGCCGGCTGATTCAGACAAATTCCCGCATCCGGACCGCGTCCGATCTCGATCGCGCTCTTTTCAAGGGGAATTCTGCTCTCGTTGTCCGACGCGGGATTAAGAAGAAGGAACCGTTTTTTCATCGGCGTTGTCCGTGGACGACTGCGTCAATAATGCTGTAAAGATAACTTCCGCAGAACAGGCCAAAATGGATCTGGCCGTACCGGAGATAGGAGAGGCCAGCGTCGGCATTTTCCGAATACCAGCCGCGATCGGGATCATATAACTGCTGGCGCTGCTGATAGGCCCAAAGGCTCGAAGCCAACCCCAGTCCCTGCAGGCACATCAACAGCGTGCCCTTCCGGTATTGCCTGTTATAGAACTGTCCGGCGCCGCCCGGCATCAGATAGATGGCGAGAGCGGTCCCATTGACCCGTTTTTCCTGCTTGATCTCCGCAATCGGCGGAATATCTTTCCGCAGGATCGGCAAGGATACGGGCGGGGAGTGAATTGCGTCTTCGGAGGCAAGGCGGGCTGCTATAAAGGCCGCGAAAATCCGGGGAGGGGCCGAGATGGAGTCCAAACGAACCAGAGAATCCAGATCGAGCATTCTGCGGAATGCATCCACCGCCCTTGCAGAGTCTCCGGCCATCGCGTAACTCGATCCAAGGTAGCGGAGGTAGTCAGTGCGCGATGTGTCGGTGCTATCGACGAGCTTCGCATTTAAATACTCGATGGCTTCTGTGTAATAGCCGCTTTCGAATAGCACCTTAAAGACCGGTTCCTCGGCTGACGCCGCGACCATCTCACGTTCCAGCGATGCCGATACGCCTGCGAGAAAAAGCAGGAAAAATCCAATAATTGGTTTCATGGAGGTGAAGCGATTGACGATTGGTGTGAAAAACAGCCAACTCCCGATCCGCTAAGGATTTCTCTCGAGCGAGTATCGCTTGCGTACGATCTTACCCTTGAGGATCTCGACGGTGTCGATCTTGCTCGAAAAGGATTCTCGATATAAAGTAAGCACGTGTTTCCCTTCAGTCAAGGCGATCATCTCGGTTGTGGACATCGGCGCTGTGCCGCGGATTGTCCCGTCGATGACGAATTGCGCCCATGGCTCGCAATAGATAAAGAGCTGCCCCGAATCGAGGTTTGCCACGACCGTGTCGGAAGCCGGTATTTTGCGGGACGACCGGTGGACCTCGGCCATCGCGGCCTTGGGCGGAGCGCCCGTTGCCGTATCCTCAGACTCCATTGAATCAAGGGCACTAATGGGCGTTGCACCAGGCGGGTGAAGGATCCGGCCGTTTCGGTATGCCAGTGCCCCGAGCAATAATGCCGCGAGAACAAGAAAAGCCGCGAGCCCGGCGGCCACGGCCCTGCTTCGCTTGGGCCGCCGCAGGACCATTGTCTTGTCCGCGGATAGGGACGGCCGGCTTTGTTCCATGGCATCCAGGGCTTTCATAAATCCGGCGCGGCCGAAGTCGGGGCCCGGTCCGGCCTGTGTCATGCGCGCAAGGAGGTCGGACCCGTTGCGCGGACGCTCCGCGGGATTCACAAGAAGGCAGCGCGAGAGCAATTCGAATGTAAGCGGCGAAATCAGATCGCGAAGTTCATGGCTCAGATGCAGGTTTCCCGCGCGGATGTCATTGACAAGGGGTACAAATTCTTCGGTGGAATAGGGCAGTTTCCCAAGCAGAGCGAAGTAGTAGGACACGGCCCAGGAGAAAATGTCGGATGCGGCGGTCATTTCGCCGCCGGCGATTTGCTCGGGCGACATGAATTGGGGAGTGCCGGCAATCGCGTCGCCCGTCGTGAGCTTGGGGTCGAGTTCATGGCGGGCCAACCCAAAGTCGGTGAGCAGAATGCGCCGGTCCCGATGGATCAGGATGTTGGAGGGCTTTATGTCCCGATGGATGATCGTAGCGCCGTGGGCGGCCTTCAGAGACAAGGCCACTTGATGCATGACATAGAAGACGGCCTCGGGCGCCAGCCGCCCTTTTGCCTTGACCGTGGAATACAGGTCTAATCCCGGGACGTATTCCATGACAATGATGTTGTATTCGGCCTTGGCCAGATAATCATAAACCCGGACAATGTTGGGATGGTCCAGTTTGGCTGCTGCCAGGGCTTCGCGCCGGAATCGTTCCACCGCGACCCGGTCGGATAGAAGAAACGGATGAAGCACCTTCAGCGCGACCGGGCGATTGAGTTTGATCTCAACCGCTTCATAGACGGTCGACATGCCACCCGCGCCAATGACGCGGCCGATGCGGAATCCCGGCACTTCTTTCAGCGGCAACATTATTCGCCAATCACCTTCACCAAAACCCGCTTTTTTCGAATGCCGTCGAACTCCCCGTAGAAGACCTGCTCCCATGGCCCCAGGTCCATTTGGCCGTTTGTGATTGCAATGACCACCTCCCGGCCCATGAGGGTCCGCTTCAAATGGGCGTCGGCATTGTCTTCGGAGGTGTTATGATGATAGCGGGAATAGGGCTTTTCCGGGGCAAGCCCCTCAAGCCAAATCTCAAAATCCTGGTGCAGGCCCGGCTCATCGTCGTTGATGAAGATCGAGGCGGTGATGTGCATGGCATTGCACAGAAGCAGGCCTTCTTTGATTCCGCTCTCCAGGAGGCATTGAGCCAGCTTTGGGGTGATGTTGATGAGTTCGCGCCGTTTTTGCGTGTTGAACCAGAGTTCTTTCCGGACCGATTTCATTTCATCTCCTTTTGGCAGCTACTCACGTCTCTCGAAAAACCTATGAAACCACAGAGTGACACTGAGGCCGGAAAAGAGGACACAGAGAGGGGAAAAGATTGATTCCGGCGCGGTGCGCGCCAGACAGATCTCCCTCTGTGCCCTCATTCTTAACTCGGATTTTTCTCTGTGGTTTCATAGGAACCTAAGTAGTCGAT
>CAYVZU010000181.1:0-4528 GCA_964455935.1 uncultured Fibrobacterota bacterium | reverse complement strand
TAACCCCTTGACACAACATCTTGGGGCTACCCACACAAAAGTCCGAAGGACCAAAGAAGACTAATTCCATCATTGTGGATCAGCACCCTCAAAGAAGCCCTGCTTCCAGAGATATCCCATTTTGTCGCCATCGGCCATGTAAGCCTTTATTTGCTCGTCTTCAGCGGCTCGCTTTACTGCGGTATAGCCGTCCTTCTTGGCAAGCCAGAATACCTCCCGGATCTTTGCGGCATTCAGGAGATCCGGTGAATGAGTAGAGACAAATACCTGCCCGCCCCTTTGCGAGTATTCACGAAACTCCTCAGCAAGCTCGCATAGCAGTTTTGGATACAATTGGTTCTCCGGCTCTTCGATGCAAAGGAGCGGATGCGGCTTGGGATCATGAAGTAGAACAAGATAGGCAAACATCTTAATAGTGCCATCCGACACGTACTTTGCGAGGAACGGGTCCTCAAAAGCCCCGTCCTGAAAACGCAGAAGCACACGGCCTTCTTCCGTTGTCTTTGCATCCACATTTGTTATGCCTGGTACACGCCTCTTCAGTTTCTCGATAATCCGATCAAATATTGGACGGTGCTGTGTGTACAAGTATTCGGTTACAAGCGATAGATTTTCACCTTCCCGGGAAAGGTGTTCGGCATAGCTCGCTTCTTGCTCAGGTCGTGCCTTTTGAATATGGAAATCGGAGATGTGCCAGTTCGAGATCAGTTCACCAAGCGCTACGGCCGCAGGAAACTTCTTGAATTGTGCCAGACCTTTCACTGCAAGAGTATCGGGGGACTTCAATGATTGGCGCTCGCGCCGCAGGTCTTCTTTGTTTGTGACGGAATCAGGCTCATTCGTGACAGCTTCACCTTCCCCGTGGGCGAAGTCCAGAAAATGCCAAGGTTGTCCTTTGCTGCCTCGCCTGTATTTAAGTATCTCCCGTTCCACGACAGGGGCGTTCTGCAACTCATTAATGGCTATAGAATAGGTGACTTTGGGCTCATTGTTGCCGGCTCGAAACTTCAGTTCGATTTCAATCGGGCCGTCGCTATTTCGGCTGTGTACCTCTTTGAATCCACGGCTACCGCCGAGTTTTGTGAGTGCAACCCGCACATTTTCGGTCAATGCATCCTTGAGAAAACCGAAAACACTCAAGAGTGTTGACTTGCCAGTACCATTTGCCCCAACAATAATCGACATCTCGGGTATGTCGCGCATTTCGACATCCCGGAAGGCCCGAAAATTTTTCAGTCTAATTGATTCTATGCGCATTCCTACCTCCAAGACATGTCATGATAGAATGAAAATATCGCTTCTAAGACGGCAAATACGCACTTCTTTCTCGCCACCAGGACGCTAATGGCCTGGCAGCTTTCATCAGCATAGAAGGGCGCCACAATGGGACATGCCGGTACCGGTGGCAAATCAATCAGAAAAGGCCGTCTTGAACGGAAACTGGTTGAGGTCGGCCTTGCTGCTCAATGCTATATTTGTTCCTTCCAGGCCGCATTAAGGCACATGCAAGGAGGATTCATGGACCTGTTCGAAACCATCAAGAACCGATATAGCTGCCGAAAATACAAAGAGACAACGCCCAGCCTTGAAATAATCGACAAGGTTATGGAGGCGGCGCGAATTGCACCGTCGGCGGCCAACAAGCAGCCTTGGCGGTTTATCATTGTGACCGATCCGGCTATTCGCAAGTCCCTGTTTGAGGCTTACGAGCGCGACTGGTTTATTGCGGCTCCGGTCATTGTTGTGGCTTGCGGACTGGTCGAGGAAGGCTACCGCAGGGCCTTTGATGGCCTCAATTATACCTGGGTTGATGTGGCCATTGCCTTTGATCATCTCACGCTTGCGGCAACCGCCATGGGCCTTGGAACGTGTTGGGTTGGCGCATTCAAAAAGGATGCGGTCAAGCGCCTGCTGGGCATTCCGGATCCCGTGGATGTAATCGCCATGACTCCTCTTGGGTTTCCCGATGACAGCAATCCGCACAGACCCCGCAAAGACATGGCGCACATGTTCTGCCGGGAGCGCTGGGAGCCCCGCTAACAACTTGTGTGAATCCCATCCCCTATTTTAATAGTATGAAAACGAAAACGCGCAAACCCAAAGTCGCCATTCATAACCTTGGCTGCGCCAAGAATCAGGTGGATGGAGAGCGAATCCTGGCCCGTCTCGCTGGTTCGGGCCTGGAGCCGACCCAAGACCTTGCCCAAGCCCAGATTATAATTATCAACACTTGCGCCTTTGTCGAGGATGCCAAACAGGAGACCATTCGGGAAATCCTGCGACTGGCTCAATACAAAAAGCGAGCATGCCGGCTTCTGGTCGCCACCGGCTGCTTTTCGCAGCGATACGGCCGGGAAGCCGCTTCGAAGATGCCGGAGGTCGATGCCTTTGTAGGATTGGAAGAGGCGGGTCGAATCGAGGAGATCGTCTCCAGGCTGATTTCGGCTCCTCTGGCCAAGCCCGTTTGCGATGATCGTGTTCTGCTCAATCCTGCGCATCGCGCTTTTATAAAAATTTCCGATGGCTGCGACAACCGGTGCGCCTATTGCGCCATTCCGGCCATACGGGGGTCGTATCGTGAAGTGCCGCAACGCCGGTTGATCCACGAAGCGCAAGCGTTGCAGGAACAGGGCGTTCGCGAGCTGATTCTGATCGGCCAGGATACGACCCTGTACGGCGCTGGGCACGGCAAACCGGGATTGACCGGATTGCTGCGCTCGCTGCTGCGCCATACCGACATTCCATGGCTGCGCGTTCTTTACACGCATCCGGTTCACTGGAATCCACGGCTCATTGAACTGATGGCTTCGCAGTCCCGAATATGCCCGTATATCGACATGCCCGTGCAGCACCTTTCAAACCTGGTTCTGGCCCGCATGGGCCGCAAGGTTACATCGCAACAAATCCGCGATCTTGTGACGCAGTTTCGCACAACAATCCCGGACGTGACCATCCGCACCACGGTGCTTGTCGGATTTCCGGGTGAAACTCCGGATGACTATTCCGCGCTTTTGCATGGGATCGAGGAGATTCGGTTCGACCGGCTGGGTGTGTTCGCCTATTCGCGCGAGGAAGGCACGCCGGCATACCGGTTTCCCCGGCAGGTCCCCCGGTCAACGGCGCAAGCCCGGTTGCGGGGCGTTGTGCTGTCCCAACGGGGTATATCGCGGGCTTTCAATCGCGGCAGAATCGGGAAGATCCTTACGGTTATGCTCGAAAAGCCAAGCGCCAAAAAGAAGTTCGCCTGGATCGGCCGCACGGCCGCCGACGCTCCGGACGTGGACGGGGTTGTCTATCTACACGGACCCTCTTCGCTCCATGCCGGCGACTTCGTAAAAGCCCGAATTGACCATGCCGATCTCTACGATCTTTATGGGACTGTTCTCCCGGCCTGAAAAACCGTTCACCACGGAGGCACAGAGGGCACGGAGATAGGAAAAGTTCACGGGACTTAAAAAAACCTTCTCTGTCTCTGTGGCCACCGTGACTCTGTGGTGATATTTAATTCGGGACTAAAATAGACGGAAGACGATATACTGCGGATTGGATTTAACCTCTCTTTTAAAATCCTCAAGCGAGGTCTTGCGGAATCCGAAATTGCGCAGGTCCACGCCTCCCCTTGAATTGATTTCGTATTCGGTCACATCATAAGCGCGCATTCCGATTTTCTGTACGGTCCGGGTCTTTGTCACTTTAATGATCGGGGTTCGGACTGGCGTAAAACGACTATAGAAATATTTTGCGTCCTTCTGCTCGAATTTCACAACGATTCCGCTGTCGTATAGCCATCGAGCAAAGGCCATCAGCTTTGCGGTTTCCACCAACTCGCCAATAATTGGAAATTGCTGGCGATGCATCGCGAAGTTCTGATTGATGTTTTCGCAGAACTGGCCGGTTTCCGAGCGGACCGAGCTCTCGAAATAGAGATCGCCGCCCCGGAATCCGCTGCTGATCTTGCAGGTGCGCGCCAGCAACTTGTCCCCGTCAAAGCGCACGGCGTTTGCCTGCGGGTCCACCGAGACGTCCAGCCCCTCTCCCAAAAACCAGAATTGATGCCATTCCTCCACCTGATTTTTCTTGGGCTGCTTCTTAAAATCAAACTTGCTTCGGAGCCACCAGGCCCTGAGCCCCAGCGGCTGCTGGCGGATGTTGTCGCACCCCAGCGAAATGGATTTAAGGACGCGGTCGGCCTCGAACATCACCTGCCCGATATGAGAGTTTTCGACCAGCCCTTCATACTCCACCAGTCCCATTTCACCCTCTGTGGGGCTGGTTTTGCTTGCAATGTGCACGGCCGATCCGCGTTTCTCGCTGTTGGATACGGCGCGAAAAGCAACAACCACATCTTCCTGGTGCAGGGCCGGCGGCGCCTGATCGGTCTTCCTTCGGCCCACAATAAAAATCTGGTTGCCCTCAACGTATCCGCCGGCCAAAGATGAGATTGAACGGAAGAAAGCGCCGGCTCTTCGCAAATCAAGCCTGCCCGGGAAAGCTTTTACGGCGTTTGGGTTTCGGGCATTGCGGTTGC
>CAYVZU010000180.1:0-4737 GCA_964455935.1 uncultured Fibrobacterota bacterium | reverse complement strand
AGGTCTTCGCTTCCATCCGATACACCTTCTGCAGTCCCGACAGGTTCCACTCCCCTGCGCGCACATGCCGGTCTTTGCGCGAAATCTTCCGCACGCAGTCAAGCATTAGCGCCAGGGCCTGGTCCGAGACGTCTTCGCCGCAGTAATCGGGAACATTCGCCAGAAAGATTCCCTTTGCCTTCAGCGCATTGGCATCGACGTTATCGTATCCCACACCATATCGGGAAACGCATTTGCACTTTTTCATCGCATCGATCACTTTTGCCGTGACCGGAGCAAGGTTGACAACCAGACCGTCGGCTTCGGCAACCGCCGCGGCGATTTTGTCCTCCTGGTCACTGCGTTCGAATACGATTTCCGCATCGATCCTGGCGAGAACGGATTTTTCCTCATCATAGGCCGGATACCGGCTGTCGGCAATCACTACTTTGTACTTGGCCATTTCCTTGGTCCCTTTCTTGTCTTACGTCCTACGTCTTACGTCCTACGTCTTACGTCTTAGGTCCAACATTTAACGTCAGATATTCTGACACAAATACGCCCCATCAACGGGCATGGTAATCCCGGATACAAAGCTCGCACCGTCTGACGCGAGGAAGACCGCCGCGCCCAATAGATCGTCGGGCTCGCCGAAGCGGCCCATGGGCGTATGCGCGATCACGTCCTTGCCGCGCTGCGTCATGCTGCCATCCTCATTGAGCAGAAGACGGCGGTTCTGATCGGCCACAAAGAATCCCGGGGCAATGGCATTGACGCGAATCCCATAAACCGCGAGTTCCTTGGCATGCGCCATGGTCTGATTTATCACCGCGGCCTTCGCAGCGGAATAGGCCCACACGCCCGAAAGCGGGTTGTAACCGGACATGGAGGCAATGTTGACGACCACGCCCTTGATTTGTTTTTCGATCCAATACTTGGCGAAATGCTTGGTCGGAAAGACGCAGCCCGCCATCAGATTCAGCTTCATAACAAACTCAAAATCCTCGGATTTCACCTCGGTCAGGGGGCATTTGGCTTTGTTTCCGCCGGCGCCGTTGAGGAGGACATCGACTTGGCCGAATTTCTTGACGGATTCCTGAAGGCTTGCCTCAATGGAAGACTCTTTCATGAGATCGACCTGGACCGATGTGACCCGCTTGGGATCGCCGCAGGCTTCGCCCAGCAGTTTCACTTTGGCATCCAGGGCGTCCTGGCGGATGTCCCAGAGAATAACATTGGCACCGGCCTTCGCGTAGGCCTCACCCATGGCGCCGCACAGCACACCGCCGCCGCCTGTGATCACCGCGGTTTTGCCCTGGAGACCGAATTTCATATCAAGAAATCCCATAGATCACTCCTTCTTATAGATAATCGTTTCTTGTTGTTACTGCTCATCCGCCCCGACATCCCAAGCCCCGGTCCGGTCCGGTCCGGGCCTGGCCGTCGATGTCGTTTGAAAACGCCCAGTGGCTGTCGGACGAGAGGTCCTGTCCGGTCCCCCTGGCTGGGTTGGCGGGGTCGCCAAAGAGATGGAAATCGCCTGCCGCGGCATTGGCGAAAGCAACGGCTTTATAGCGCAGGGCAACATCGGGCGAGGTAGCATCTTGCGAAAGGTTGTTCGCGGTTTCTTGGATACCTTCGGCAATGTAGTTGGCGCCGCTTTCTCCCACGGCAGCCAAAACTTCGCGTATCGAAGTAATGTCGTAAGGATTGTAGTAATTCACGGGCGGCGCATTGGGCATATCTTCGGGACAGACCAACCGGCCAAACGCATTTCTCATGCATTCGCGGTCTGCCGTGCGGTAACTCGATGCCACCAGCAGAAGATCGCGATTGAGGGTATTGACGGTTTGCACAGCCCGGCCAAGGTCCGGAAATACGACGCCCAGTTTCCAGGCCGAAGGATATTGCTGCATGGCGTACTTTAAAGTAGGATTTTCATTTCCAAGTGCGGCCACTGCCGCATCATACTGGGCAACGTGGAGAAATAAATCATAAGCGCACGAATTTTTAAAAAAGCCGGACAGACTAATGCCCAATAAGACGAGTACCATCCTTGCTCTCATTCTTCGCTCCTATTTTATCGTATTGCTCCGATAATGATTCCATTCTCACCTGCCCCAATACAGGGCGAGCTATCGGAAAGCATGAAACTGCTGTGGTCGATAAACAAAGGATCAGCGGAAAAATTGAAATTCGCGTCGCAACTGTCGCCGTTGGCGTTAAGGCGATCGAAAATTATCGTGGTATCGGGCAAATACGGCCTATAATATCTAACGTAATGTCCATTGTAGTTTTTCCCCCAAAAATTATTATTGCGAACGGAATCAGCCATTTCAAAAGGCAAGATAATTGCATCAAGTGCATCGATTTCCGAGTACCTCTTTCCAATCGAGATATTGTTCTTCACAACCCAATTGTATCTCGCTCCAGAGGGAAAACTCATGGGTATCTCAATCCAAAACGTATTGCCGACGATCCACCCGCGGGAACCTTCATCGGCAGCAATCCCATATAGCAGATCGTCACTTCCTTCACCGGAAGTCGAATAGAAGATGTTTCCTTCCACAAATGCGCTGTCACCGTTTACCACAAAGCATATTCCGTCATCACGGTATCGGTATGTCAGCGCAAAACGGCTGTGTAGGATCGAATACCGGTTGGGCCTATTGGTCAGATTACGTAATTCAGCGCCAACTCGACGGTATGACGTGCAGCTATCCATCTCCAGCCCGCATCCGGAGGTCGTTATGATTGGCGCCTTGGTAATGCATTTCTCAAACCTTGCCCGGCTATCCTGCATTTTTACACTGTCCACGGCTTCCGTGAAATAAGTCCCCTGATAATCCATGAACCCTTGGTTTGTTGCTTTGATTATTTCCACCCTCACCCCCGTCGGCGCATGCGAACTGTCGAATTCAACGCGGTTGCCTTCGGAGGTGTCCCGGCCATCGCAGATCAAAACACCGCCGTCAACATCCAATCGCGATTTTCTCCGCGCATTCGTCAAACTATCCACCCGGTTGTCGGCCCAGATCCGCGTACCCGCAAGAATCCGCAACGTATCGCCCGGCCGCACTTTCGCATGACCCAGGTAGTAAACAGAACGGTTCTCGCCCAACGTCCCTTTCACATACCCGGTAAGGGACGAGTCCGCACCAAGATAAACAGGCGGATTGCCGTTGCCACCATTGTTGGTCAAATGAATACACGAACAGCAGCAGAGAAGCGAGGCGGCAAACAAAAGTGATCTGGCTGTTTGCACCGTGCAATTCACAGCTACAGAATCTTTGCCGCCAAGCAATTCGCCCTATGCGCAGCTACAGAGTACCCGCAACCGGGAATTTGGGATTTTCCTTTATATCGGTTTTTCTTCCGTCCGAATCATTTCGATGTTCTTATTCGGGCAGCGCCAAATGCACATGCCGCAGGCCACGCACTTATCCTCGTCCAGAACGACCTTTGTGCTTTCTTTATGGTAAGCGAACATCTTGCAGATATCGTGGCAGATCATGCAACCCTCACCGCAACCGCATTTGTAGCAGCGAGCGGCCTCTTCCATTGCCGCTTTGTCGCTGAGAACCGGGGTATACTGCTTGAAATGCGCCGCCCGTTTTTCCGGAGACATCAGGTTCAGCGGCACGCGCCATTTTCTCTCGCCCGGATTGCGAACAAGCACCTTTTCAATCTCAACCTGCTTCTTTTCCTCGATGGGCCGCAACACCGCCTCGGACTTCATCAACGCCTTATCGATGGAGGCCGCCACGTTTTTGGCCGAGGCGATGGCTTCAATCACCGTGCTCGCGCCCAGCGTTGCATCACCGCCGGCATAGACGTTTTTGGTTGCAGTCGATCCTTTCTTGTCAACTTCGATCGCGCCCCATTTATTCAATTTGATCGCTGCGCGGCCAAGATCGACCTTTTGGCCCAGAGCCTTTATGACTGTATCCACCTTCAGCTCGAATTCGGCGCCGCCCACGGGCTGGGGCCGTCTTCGGCCGGAATCGTCCGATTCGCCCAGGACCTGATTTTGCATAACGATGGAGTTGAGCTTGCCGTTTTTCGCCCGGATCTCTTTGGGAGAAACCAGGTACATCACCTTTGCGCCCTCCTCCTCGGCTTCCTGAATCTCGTCTTTGGAGGCGGGCATCTCTTCTTTCGTGCGGCGGTATAAAATGTAGACTTCATTGGAGCCAAGACGGATGGCGCTACGGGCCGCATCCAGGGCGGTGAACCCGCCGCCGATGACAGCCACTCGTTTGCCTATCTTCGGCTTGTTGCCCAGAGCGATTTCGCGCAGAAAGTCAACAGCCGAAATCACGCCCTTGGCTTTCTCGCCCTTGACGCCAAGATCCATTCCCTTTCCGGCGCCAATGGCGATGTAGATCGCATCGTACTCCTTACGCAAGGCCTCCAGTTGCAGGTCCTTTCCAAGAGTCCGATTGTATTCGAATTCCACGCCCAGCGATTCGACCAGCTCGATCTCGTCGTCGATCACCGGGTCCGGACAGCGGAATCCCGGCAAGGCCCAGCGAAGCATGCCACCGGCCTTTGCGGACGACTCGAACACCTTCACCGTGTAGCCGGCCTTGGCCAACAGGCTGGCGGCCGCCAGTCCCGAGGGACCCGCTCCGATGACCGCGACCTTTTTTCCGTTGCGCGTAGCTGCATAGGGTTTCTGTCCCCATCCCTCTTTCTTGGCCTTCTCGATCAGAAACCGTTTGAGATCGCGAATGCGGATCGCCTCATCCTTCTGAC
>CAYVZU010000179.1:0-4829 GCA_964455935.1 uncultured Fibrobacterota bacterium | reverse complement strand
AGAGCAGAATCGCGCCTTTTCAGGATTTTCTCAAACCAAACTGTAGAAGATGAGTTTCAGAAGAAACATCATCGAATACATTGAAGGCAATCCGGTTCGCTCCGGGCCTTGCGAAGAGCGTCGAGGAATGGAAATGGTCAAGTGCCCATGCCCGAATTCGCAATGAGGGATTGGTGCCGGACAGGTTTCGAAATCCCAGTTCTGCTGAAATGAAGAAAAGGAGACCCGAGGCAAGCCCGCTGCGCAGGCTTAGACCTCGGGCCACACCAACCAGAAGAAAGCAACATGAAGAATAGGGCCACCCGGCCGCCAAATAATCGCTGGAGCGAATGCATTGCGTATACCGTTGACCTTGGCGATGCATTCTTGGGATCGCCTTGGACATATTTTGCATATGTTTGTTTTGATACGATTGCAGGCACTGTTAATAATGTCTACTTGTCAGACTAATCACAAAGCCTACTGGGGGCCTAACCAACAGCTCACAGCCATATCATCGAAGGCCTTAATGATATTGTTGGGGGCTAACCAGAAGTTTCATGATGCCCTGCGGACGCCGGCCCTATCCCCTGGTTTTGGTTGAATAGGCCGCCGGCTTTCAAAGGCCTGGACCTATCCCCGGGTATTTTCGCCCCAATCCGCATTTTTCGCCTGCTTGCCTAACCCGTAAGTTATTTTTTTCTGGCTATGAACCATATACCCACCCCTTATTATCTGATCGACGAGCGCAAGCTCCTGCGCAATCTCAGGATCATCCAACAGGTGCGCGAGCTTTCGGGCGCCAAAATGGTGCTGGCCCTTAAATGCTTTTCGACCTGGTCCGTGTTCGGCCTTATGCGCAAATACATGGACGGGACCACGAGCAGCGGCGTTTACGAAGCGCGGCTCGGACGGGAGCATTTCGGCAAAGAAGTGCATGCATACAGCGTGGGGTTCTCAAAAGAGGACGTGCTTGAAGTTGGGCAATACGCGGACAAGATCATCTTCAATTCAATCTCGCAACTCGCCCGGCTGGGCCGCTTTGCCCCCGGTTTGGAAAAAGGCCTTCGCGTGAACCCCGGGTTCAGCTACTCGCATTTCGACCTTGCGGACCCGGCCCGCAAAAATTCAAGGCTTGGCGTCAGCAGCGTCGACGACCTGCGTCGTGCACTGCCTAAGCTGAGCGGCGTCATGTTCCATTTTAATTGCGAGAATGAAGACATAGAGAATTTCTCCGCGAATCTTGGACAAATTCAACGCAATTACGGCGATCTTCTGCGCCGCCTTAAGTGGGTGAGTCTGGGTGGCGGCCTGTTTTTCACCCGGCCCGGATACCCTTTACGCCAATTCTGCTCCAGACTGAAAGAGTTTTCGTTGGACCTTGGCGTGCAGGTCTATCTCGAACCCGGCGAAGCCGCCATTACGGGCGCCGCCGAACTCGTGACTACGGTGCTGGATGTAGTGCACAACAAGGCGGATATCGCTATTGTGGATGCATCAACCGAAGCGCACATGCTCGACCACCTTATTTACCGCACCACGGCGCGCATTGTTTCGCCCGGCTCGGGCAGACACAAGGTAATTATAGCCGGACGCTCGTGCCTTGCGGGTGACGTTTTCGGTTCTTATCGTCTCTCGAAGATATTGAAGCCGGGCAGCACGGTGCGCATCGGCGATGCCGCGGGCTACACCATGGTGAAGAAGAACTGGTTTAATGGCCTTCCCATGCCGTCGATTTGCGTGCGCCGGCTCAATGGCAGTCTCCAGGTCGTGAAACGGTTTACATACAAGGACTTTGTGCAAAGCCTGTCATGACTATATCCAGGTCCGCAGGCTAAGTTTTAACTGTTCACCACAGAGGCACAGAGGGCACAGAGATTATTTTCGCAGAGAAGAAGAATTTCGTAGAAAAGCCTTGCCCCAATATCCTTCTTTCTCTGTGATCTCTGTGCCTCTGTGGTGAGTAGTTATTTTTCAAATTCCATGGTAGATAAATCAGCCAACAAACCCAAAGGAGCCCCAATGAAAAAAAACATTCTCATTATCGGCGCAGGCGGCGTGGCCCATGTGACGGCCCACAAGGCGGCGATGAACAACGACGTGCTGGGCGATATCTGCATTGCGTCGCGCACGCAGGCCAAATGCGACAAAATCATCGAGAGCGTGCGGCGCATGGGCCACCTGAAGGACACATCCAAAAAGCTCTACTCGCGCCAGATCAACGCCCTTGACATTCCCGCCACGATCAATCTCATCCGCGAAACCAACTCGGAGATTGTGATCAACCTTGGGCAGGCGTTCATTAACATGTCCGTGCTGGAGGCATGCCTTGAAACCGGCGCTGTGTATATGGATACGGCGATCCACGAGGATCCGGACAAAGTATGCGAGAACCCGCCCTGGTACGGCAACTACGAATGGAAGCGCAAGGACCGCTGCGCGGCCAAAGGCCTTACGGCCATTCTTGGGGTCGGCTTCGATCCCGGCGTCGTCAATGCCTATTGCGCGCTGGCCCGGAAGCGCTATCTCGACAAGATCGACACCATCGACATCATGGACGTTAACGCAGGGAGTCACGGCCGGTACTTCGCGACAAACTTCGACCCGGAAATCAATTTTCGCGAGTTCATCAAGGTATGGACCTGGATCGACCGCCAGTGGAAGGAATACCCAACGCACTCCGTAAAGCGCATTTACGACTTCCCCGTCGTTGGAGCGTGCCCGATTTATCTGAACGGGCACGACGAGCTGCATTCGCTGTCCAAGAACATCGACGCCAACAGCATCCGGTTCTGGATGGGATTCGGCAACCACTACATCAACGTCTTCACGGTGCTGCGCACGCTCGGTTTCCTGTCGCATCTGCCTGTGAAGCTGGCCACGGGCCAGGATGTGGTGCCGCTGAAAGTGGTTCGCGCGCTCCTGCCAGACCCCATGACCCTTGCGCCCAACTATACCGGGAAGACCTGCATCGGTAACTTCTGCAAAGGGTGGAAGGACGGCAAGAAACGCGAGGTGCTGATCTATCAGGTCTCCGACCACAAGAAATGCTACGAAGAAATCGAATCGCAGGGCATTAGTTTCACAGCCGGAGTGCCGCCTGTAGCCGCGGCCATGCTTGTTGCGCAGGGCGTGTGGGACCCCAGGACCATGGTGAATGTGGAAGAGCTGGATCCCGAGCCGTTCATCGCCATTCTCGACAAGATCGGCCTGCCCACGGACATTAAAGAAATCAAACCCGGCAGCGGGGAATCTTTCAACGGCACCGTGCGAGATCTGAAGATCGAATTGGCCGAGTCAACGGCCACGGTCACGGTTTCGGCCGCCAACCCCATCATCGCCATTGATCCCGCAGCGCAGAAGGCCGGCCTTGTTCGCGCCGCAAAGGCCCTGGGGCTTGCCCCGCGGCAAAAGTCCGCGGCAAAGCTGGACAAGGCTGCGCTCAAACCGGCAAAAAAGGCGAAGAAGGTAAAGCGAACACCGTTGAAACCGCAAAAGAAAAGGGCGGCAAAGAGACAGGCCAAAGCGAAAAAACGCTAATACCCTACTGGTTCACGTGCACCAGGGTTGCCGGCGGGAAGCCGTTGAAGCACGTGCTTGAGGCAACGCTGTAGGCGCCAATGTTTTTGCTGTATAGATAGTCGCCCAGATCCAGATCCCCGGGCAGATTCTCGGACATGGAAATCACGTCCAGGGCATCGCAGGTTGGGCCAAAAACCGTGCAGATCTGTTTGGGACCGCTCTCAAATGCAGCCAAGGGGTATTTGCAGTGATCGAATAGGATTCCCGAAAACGTGTGATACACGCCGTCATCCACATAATAGCATAGTTTTCCGTCCATCACGGTCTTGCCGATGATCTTGCACACAGCCGTGGCTGCCGTTGCCACCATGAAACGGCCCGGCTCCGCAAGGATCTGAATGTCTTTTGGGAAAAGCCTGTCGATTTCCGCGTTGATTTTTTTGGCAAGTTCCCGGAACGGCTTCACGGATGCATCGTACGGCGCCGGAAATCCCCCGCCGATATCCAGCAGGTTCATTTTGGAATAGCCGCGGTCATTGGCTTCCTTGTAGATGTTGGCCGCGAGATTGATCGCCTGTACGTAATTATCGAAATTGGTGGTCTGGCTGCCGACGTGGAAGCTAAGCCCTTCCACGACCAGTCCCGCATCCGCGGCTTCAAGGATCAGATTCACCGCCTCGCCGGGCGCCGCGCCGAACTTGGAGGAAAGCTCCACCATGGCCCCTGTGTTGGGTACCTTCAGCCGGAGCGCCAGGCCGGCATGCGGAGCATATTTGCGGATCTTTTTGATTTCCGCGGAATTGTCGAAGACGACCAGCGGCTTGTATTGATCCAGTTCCTGCAGGGTCTCGTTGGTTTTGATCGGATGGGCATAGATGATTTTATCCCATATCCAATCCTGGCGTTCCTTGGGCGGCATAGCCTTTATGTATTCATAAACGATCTTGAGTTCCGGCATGGACGCCACATCGAAGCTGGACTTCGCATCAAAAAGGGTTTTCACGACGGCGGGGTCGGGCAAGGCTTTGACCGCAAAGTAAGCCTGCACGCGCGGCAGGTGCTTTTTAAACGTGGCGTAGTTGCGCCGAATGACATTGTGATCCACCACAAGCAGCGGGGTCCCGTGCTTTTTGGCAAGTCGCTGAAGCAGCTGTAAAGATGGCAATGTTTATTCCTTATTCTTGAGTTCGCAATAATATTGTTTTTGCGGCACCCGGTTTCCACGCAATCGCGCCTTGTTCCTTCACGTCTTAATAGAGCGCATCTCAAAAAAGCTTTCTGGCATCGCCCGGCTGCAAGCGCCGCAAGCTTCGTTGCGCTCCATCGGC
>CAYVZU010000178.1:0-4910 GCA_964455935.1 uncultured Fibrobacterota bacterium | reverse complement strand
TGAGGTGCAAACAACAAACCGCTGCCCTTCGCGCGATTAACCCAATTTCTCCTACATTAAATATCGTCACTTTTCGCTGGAACTTTAGCACAATCAAATGCCGGTCGTTCATGTTCTTCTCCCTGCCGCGACAGATTGGGCTGGGGAAGGTGTCCTCAGCTTCCCGCCGGCAGATGTGTTTTAGTATCTTCTTTTCCTTTGTAGAAGGAGTATTTCAATGAAAATTCCAGAGAGAACGGATTCCAGCGCCTTTCGTGCCCGATGCGAAAAAGAAGGTGTCCCGATAGTCGATGCCATTCTGGCGAAGATCAAAGGCCTGCCCCAAAGGGCCACACTGCTGGCTGCTTGTCCAAACTCGGAAGCCGTCCTGAAGGCCGCCATTCGCGCGGCCAGTCGGGCCGATGCTCCCATTAAGTTCGCCGCGACACTAAATCAGGTTGACCTTGATGGCGGATACACGGGATGGACGCAGGAGATCTTCCTGCGCAAGATCAAAGAAGAATCGCTTCGCTATGGATATGAAGGACCGGTTCTGGTCGCCGTGGACCACGGCGGACCGTGGCTGAAAGACGCCCACTCCCTTGCGTGTTTGGGTCTCAAGGAGACCATGGAGGCGGTGAAGGCGTCCTTTGGGGCCGCTATTGATGCGGGGTATGACCTTCTGCACATCGATCCCACCGTGGACCGGACCCTGGCCAAGGGAGAATTCATCCGGATCGAGACCGTGGCCCAACGGACCCTGGAATTAATCGAGCATTGCGAGCGCCATCGCCGTCAGCAAGGCCACCCACGAATTTCCTACGAAGTGGGGACCGAAGAGGTTCATGGGGGACTGGCCGACATGAATGTATTCCGGCGTTTCCTCAAACTCCTCAAAGACGGCCTGGCCGAGAGAAATCTTAGCGATGTCTGGCCCTGTTTTGTCGTGGGTAAGGTGGGCACCGACCTTCACACCACCTTTTTCGACCCGAAAGTCGCCTCCGAGCTCGCCCGCGAGGCCGCCCAGTTCGGCTCGTTTATCAAGGGTCACTATTCCGACTCGGTCGAGAATCCCGAAGAATATCCTCGTTCGAATATGGGCGGGGCCAACGTAGGCCCGGAGTTTACGGAGGCCGAATACCAGGCTCTTTCCAAATTGGTTTCTCGCGAAGACTCGCTCTGCGCGCAGGGCTATGTCGCGCATTCATCCGGGTTCGCGCAGACATTGCGCAACGCCGTGATTGATAGCGGGCGCTGGAAGAAATGGCTCCAGCCCCAGGAAGAGGGCCGGGATTTTGCGCAGCTTTCCATGGAACGCCAGGGCTGGCTCGTTCGCACCGGGTGCCGATACATCTGGGCAAAACCGGAGGTCCTTGTCGCGCGCACGCGGCTCTATCGCAATCTGGAGCAAAACGGGGTCGATGCCGAAGAAACGGTGCTGATGAAAATCGAACAGGCCATGGACAAATACTTCCGGGCTTTTAATTTGATCGGTCTCAATCGAACACTCGATTGATTGTAACGGGGAGGTTATGTGACGAAGTATCAGCATTCTTATGACGAAAAAGAGGGAATCGACCGCCTCGAAGACCCGAAAACAGGAACGGGAATTGCCGTTCGACGCCTGGGGGGCGAGTTGATCAGCTATCGCATTCTTGATCCGCGGACACGCGCCGTGATGCCCGTACTGTATCGCGACGGACTGGCCCAGGCGGAGGAAGGAAAATGGAAAAATCACGCAACGGTGCTTTTCCCCTTTGTGGGCGGGCTCAAGAATAAAACGAGTCTCTATCGCAACCGAATCCGGATCTCGACCAAGGGAAACCACGGCTTTGCGCGACACTCGGCTTTTATCCCGGAAAAAATGGAGCTTGGCCCCGACGCCGCATGGCTTCGCTACGCGCTCAATCCGAACCCGGAAATCGAGGGATATTATCCTTTTCGCTTCCGGCTGTGCGTGACTTACACGGTTCGGCGCAATGATTTGAATGTCGAATTTATTGTCGAGAACAAAGAAAAAGATCGCACTTTGCCTTACTCACTTGGATGGCATCCGGGATTTCGCGCCCCCATTCTGGATGGGAAAGGGACCAAAGGCGATTGCCGCCTGCTCTTAAGTAAGGGCGACTACATTCATTATGAATGCAATTCCGAGAGCCGTCTTACCGGCAAGCGCGCGGCCATGAAACTGGATGGCGCGTATGCCTGGACCGAGGACGACCTGCACCAGACCATTATGCTCGAGATCGGGCGCAAGCGCAACCGGCAGGTGGTTTTTCACGATCCCCATGCGGGTCTTAAACTCAAGGTCCGCTTTCCGGCTTTCCCCTTTGTCGGTTTCTGGGCGAATCGCGGTGAGAACTACATCTGCATCGAGCCCTGGCAGGGCCTCGACGATCATGAGGAACAGGAGCCGTTCGAGGACAAGGTGGGATTGGTGGAGCTCAAACCGGGCGGCGTGGACAAGCGCAAAATAGAAGTGATTCCCGAGTTCGAGCGGAAAAAACGATGAAGCCGGTTCGGTTCCAGCCGGAGGGCAATAGGAACAAGCGAGACGAATGTGCGATTTTCGACATGGATGGCGTTCTCGTGGACACCGCGCCTTTCCACCTGGAAGCCTGGGACATCTTTGGCCGAAAGCATGGAAAAGATTGCACGCGGGAGTTTTTCTTCTCTCATTTTGGAATGAAAAACAACGAGATCTTTCCGGAATTGTTTGGCCCTATCGATGCGCGGCAAATCCAGGCTTACAGTGATGAGAAAGAATCGCTTTTTCGCGACTGTATCCGGGGTCGCATCAAGCCAATGGATGGCGTTGTGGAGTTGATTGCGGCTCTCCATCAAGACGGTTTTGGGATTGGCATCGGGTCGTCGGCACCGCGGGATAACGTGCATTTCATTGTGAAAGAGATCGGGATACAGCCGTTCCTGTCGGGATTGATTACCGGTGATGATGTCGACCGCGGCAAACCCGACCCATCCATATTCCTTGGCGCAGCCAGGGCCTGCAATGCGAAATACCATGATTGCGTTGTTTTTGAGGATGCGCCGGTTGGCGTGCAGGCCGCAAAGGCGGCGGGCATGGCTTGTGTGGCCATTACCACGACAACGGAGCCGGAGAATCTCAGGCTTGCCGACCTGGTGGTCCGTAGCTTCGTTAAGGTTACCGTCGATCCGATTTTGAATCTGATTGAGGCCAATCGAGGGAGGGTACAAAAATGAATCCTATTCTGTATCTCGGTGATGACAACCTGCAGGGAGCGGCAGCCTATCTGGCTGGTGTGCTGACACACCAGGGAATCGAATTCCGCCACATTTCCTCCACCAAGGCCGTTGGCGAACCGGATTTGGCGGGTGTTTCGACCTTCATTCTCAGCGACTATCCGGCCTCGAATTTCAAGGGCTCCGCCATGGCCTTGCTTTCGGAGCGGGTTCGCAACGGCGGCGGCCTTCTCATGGTGGGCGGCTGGGAGTCGTTTCATGGGAAAGCGGGGGAGTATGCCGCAACTCCCATCGAGGAGATTCTGCCGGTGCAGTGCCTTCATTCCGACGATAGAGCCAATTATTGCCAGGGGCTTGCCCTGGAAGCGCAGAAAGAACATGTGATTCTGGCGGGTCTCAGCCTGCAAAAACCGCCGATCGTTTGCGGTTATAATCGGGTGGACGTCAAAAAGGATTCGCAGCTGATTTTGGCGCTTCGTCCCATTTGCATCCGCGCTGGTCAGATTTCTTTTCTTCCGGAGAAAATACCTCTGCTGGCCATCGGTTCCAGCGGGAATGGCAGAACCGCAGCTTTCGCCACGGACTTCGCTCCTCATTGGGTTGGCGGGCTGGTTGATTGGGGGGAATCGCGCGTGGAAGCCCAGTCCCAGGGTGGCAATGCCGTTGAAGTGGGCTCGGATTATGCCCGGCTGATCGGGAACCTGGTTCGATGGGTTGCCAATCTGTAATGGTCACAGGCCATTAGCCCAAAGCATCGAAACCGGGAATCGAACAGGATTAAAGGATAAGGCGGCGCGATTCTTGCTTTCTGATTCAAGCAGATAAACGCCAACCAAGGCTCCGCGGCCGGGCGAAATTCACCGGATGCATTTGGACTGCACTCCTCGCAATAGCTATTTTTTCATTTAATTTATTGTAACTGCTCACGATTCTCGAAAGAACCATGAAAACACAGAGCAACGCTGAGGTCGGAGAAGAGGACACAGAGAGGGGAAAGAACTTTTTTTGGCGCGGTGCGCGCCAAAAAGATTTCCCTCTGTGCTCTCATCCTCACCACGGTTTTCTCTCTGTGGTTTCATGAAAACCTGTATCGTTACGTTGAATTTAATGCGCCAGTAGCTCAATTGGATAGAGTGTTGGCCTCCGGAGCCAAAGGTTGTGGGTTCAATTCCCGCCTGGCGCAAATCAATCCATAAATTGCGAGCTGTGAGTTGACCTGAATCCATGACAATAAACCCGCCCATCTTTCTCACACCATCCGATTTTGCCGTAACTCATAACTCACGGCTCGCGACTCACAGCTGACAACGGGCGACCCTTTAGGGGGAGGTATTTTGGATTCCAAATCAGCGGACAAGGATTTCTCCCGCGGGAAAATGGAACAGCGAATTTATAGGCTGCGTAATGGCCGAAAGCGGTTTCCCCTTATTCGAATCCTGATCGCGGTTCTTGCCCTGGGGGTCACTTGCAGTTTTGTATTGTCCGGCCGGGAAAAAGCGGCTCGACTTTCGCAATCGACGGATGCAATCCAGGTTGTTGAAGTCGCCAAAGCGGAAACCAACGACAGCACATATTCGGGCCGGATAATCTCGGGCACCACCTTCTATTCGCTCCTTGCAAAACACTTGGTGGGTCATGCCGATGCGGTATCGATGTATGGCGAATTGAAGCGTCTGGGATTCAAATCTCTGATGGCCGGCGACAGTTTC
>CAYVZU010000177.1:0-5150 GCA_964455935.1 uncultured Fibrobacterota bacterium | reverse complement strand
GCGGGACCATTCAAGTAACCGAAAAGGACATTGGCGAATTTCTCATCAGCGTGGTAGTCATCAGCGGATCCGGAGAAATTGTGCAGGAGATTCGTGTGACCGTGGATGGGACCTCACCGGAGATCAACACCTCTGTTCCCCGGATCGCATTTTCGAACGGTGCGCAGCGCGTGACCCGCGCAACCTCGTTGGGCGTTATGATGTCCGACAACACGCCCGAGGAAGTCCTGACCCTGACGGCAGATCTTAACGGCGAAATCTCGACTTACGACGGCAATTCCGGTTCGCGAGAAGACCTGAGCCTGTCGCCGGGAACGACCCGCTACAAATTGACGGCCAAAGACAAAGCTGGAAATTTGTCGAACCTTCTTGCGGGAGAAATCGTCAGCCTTCCCAAACCGCCGCAGGTCGTTCTGCGCGACCCGGACAGTGAGAACTACCGCCTCGAGGGAATTCCGCCTTCGGCGCCGGGCGGCCGCAAGCCCATGCTGCCGATTGAGGTGGAGATCGTTGATGGCCTTGGCGATGAGCCGCAGAATATTCGCTCCGTGCGCGCCACAAGCGTGGGAGGCGCCGTTCAGCTCAAAAAACAGTCCGACTATATCTACCAGGGGCAGGTCTCCATCCGCCAGGGCTCGAATCGTATCGAGATAGTGGCTGAAGATATTGCGGGGAACTTCGCAACCAAAGTGCTCAACGTGCTATGGCGGGACTAGCATTGCTTTTTTCAGCGTAACCCTTAAGTCCCATGCATGCAAAACGGAAATCCATGTCATTTCGAGGAGTCCGCGACGAGAAATCTTGCAGTTAGAATGAAGGATTTCTCCTCGAAGACTCGTCGAAATGACAGCAAGGCTGAATAGCTACCATTTTGGCTTAGCAGAAATCCCCATTCATAAACATACCTCTGGTCCACGGTCGTGAACCTGCCCAGCCGTGCGGGTAGTTTATCCTGGCCCAGCCCCGGCAAAATCTTGTTGCGGCGGCGAGTTACCCGCAGATATATAGACTCTATGCCTCGGTTTCGGTCGGTTCGCGTTTTTTCGCAAGTCATTTTCTTCCTCCTATTCGCGGGGGCGTTCTTCCTATTCGTCAAAACCCCGCACGCATACAAATTTGACGCAGAATGGTTTCTGCGAATCAATCCGCTTTCGGCGCTCCTAACTAGCATCGCCTCGCGGAATTTTGCTACAGCCCTGGCCATCTGGGGTGGGATCTTTGCGGCTTTGACTGTTGTCTTTGGCCGCCTGTTCTGCGGCGCCGTATGTCCCTTGGGCTCTTTCATTGATTTCTGCGATCGGTTTCTGTTTCGCAAGGCGGCAAAAAGCGCCCGGCCCGGCGTTGGTCTGCATGCCCTCAAGTATGCGCTGCTTGTCGCGGTTCTTCTTCCGGCACTTTTTGGCAGGATTTTCAGCCTTTTCTTCGATCCGATCAGCATCCTTACTCGCATATTCACCATTTTATTGTTTCCCCTCCAAAAGGTGTCATCGCTGCTTGCATTGCAGGCAGGCGCGCCAGCGCTTCAGTTTGTCGGGTTCGAGTCCGCGGTCTTTCACGAGATCACGATTCCCGTTTTCTATGCCTCGGGCATTGCGTTCCTGCTGGCCGCTGCCGTTCTGGCGGGAGGCATTCTGGATCATAGATTCTGGTGCCAGTACATCTGTCCCTCCGGAGCGTTTTTCGCGCTCCTGAGTCGATTTACCATTTGGCGACGGCGTGTCGAAGGATGCAAGTCGTGTCCTCAGTGTTTCGCGAAATGCCCGGCAAGAGCCATCGACGAAAACGAACGCTCCAAAACCGATTCATCCGAGTGCATTGTTTGCGGCGACTGTCTCGAAATAAAGCCGGCCTGCTCGCAATTCGGCTTTGGGCGCCCAATGTCGTCCGCGGTTCCGAAGTCCGGCCGGCGCCATTTTCTTTCCGGGCTGGCTGGCGGGTTGTTCCTGGTCCCGGCGCTGCGCACCAACGCGGTTAATGCGAGCGACGGCCAAGGCCGGCTGGTTCGGCCGCCTGGCGCTTTGCCCGAAGATTCTTTTGCCGCCAAATGCCTGGCTTGCGCGGAATGCATGAAAGTGTGTCCAACCAACGCGCTTCAGCCTTGTTCGCTGGACCAGGGTTTGGCGCGGCTGTTTACGCCGCGCGTCGTTCCGCGCATTGGCGCCTGTGAGGAGACATGCTACGTGTGCGGACATGTCTGCCCCACGGGCGCTTTGCGGCCCCTGACCCATGAGCAAAAACGGTTCGCAAAGATCGGGACGGCTGTCATTGACCGGCACCGGTGTCTTGCCTGGGAACAGAATCGCGAATGCCTGGTCTGCGACGAGGCCTGTCCCTATAATGCGATTTCCATGGTTGTTGCGCAAACGGCAACCGGGCCTTTCAAGGTTCCCGTTGTGGACGAGACATTGTGTCTGGGGTGCGGTTTCTGCGAGCGCAACTGCCCCATCAACGATGACGCTGCAATCGTGGTGTACCGCTTTGGCGAGAACCGGCAGGAAAGCGGCGAATACGTGAATGCCTGGCAAAGGCAGGCAATTGAAGAGCGCAGGAAAAGGAGCGAGAAATTTGCGGGATTCGGGGGTTCGGATCATCAGGCAACTACGGATAGTGAACCCAAACCGGGCAATTCGCACGAATTGCCGCCGGGATTCGACGTGGAGTAAGTCCGATCGCGCCCCCTAAATCCCCCGTAGGGGGACTTGAGAAAAGAAAGACAGGTGGAATCCGGAAAAATTTTTGGCCTATATTTAGTTCGATTGGATTATGGCAAGTCCCCCTGCGGGGGATTTAGGGGGCGTTTAAGAGTCTACACATACAGAGGAGCAACACAATGCTACCACGGCGCAATTTTCTCATCCAAGGCGCAACCGGGGCGGCTGTGCTGGCTGCATCAGGCACAATAGGTGCGGAGATAGCTTCGAAGAGCGAGGTCTTCGTTGGCAAAGGCAAAGCCGGGGAGATCATCCCCAAGGTTGTTGAAAAAATGGGCGGTCTGGGCCGATTTTTGAAACCGGGCGGCCGGGTTATGATTAAACCGAATATGAGTTTTTCCACCCCGCCCGAATGGGGCACCAGCACCTCGCCGCAGGCTGTGCGCGCTATGGCCGAGCTTTGCCTGAAAGTTGGTGCCAAGCGCGTGATCGTCTGCGATCATCCAATCCGGGAAGCCGAGAGCTGCAAGAGCAAGACGGGGATTGCCGATGCGGTCAAGGACCTAAAAGGGGCGGTGGTCTATATGCCGGGCGAGAGCTCGCCCTGGGTCGAGAAGGCCGAGCCTCGTGCAAAGCAGTTGACCAAGGCGGAGATTGTCAAGGAAGTATACAATGTGGACCTGTTCATCAGCCTGCCCACGGCCAAGTCGCACAGCGCGGGTGGTGTTTCCATGGGCATCAAGGGCCTAATGGGTCTTGTGAAGGACCGGGCCACGTTCCACCGCGATCTCGATCTTCAAATCGCCGTGGCCGAGCAGCTCTTCTACATGCGGCCGCACTTCACCATTCTCGATGCCAGTCGCGCCCTGCTTGATAACGGCCCGGCTGGACCCGGCAAGGTCGTTCGGCTCGACACCTTCGTTGGCGGCACCGATCCGGTTGCGGTGGACAGCTTTGGTGTCACGTTGGCAAACTGGTATGGGCGAAAATTCGATGGAAAGCAAGTGAAGCACATCAAGCACGCGGCGGAGTTGGGGTTCGGCAATATCGAATCCAACATGATAATGGAGACTCCTGTCTAATGGCGGCCATGGGGAACCGGATGAAAATGCGCTTCATCAAAGCCATCGCGGCGCCCGGCGATTGCCGCATCGTATTTATGTTTTAAAGGTCGGCATGGGCGGAATTTCCGTCCTGAAGAAGATTGCGGTAGTCCGGGAAAAACACACAAAGGAGACGCGATGATTCTCGATGGCCACATTCACATGGGGAAGCAACAGGTAGATCCGGCGCTGCTGAAAAAACTGATGCGCCAAGCCGGAGTGGACGGGGGCGTGATCTTGTCCTTCCCTCCCGCCTCTTTCAAGTTCGGCGGAGGCAAGGAGCCGTCCAACAAAGAACGTCTCAATGCTGTCATGGCAATGAAAGGGAAGGAATCCCACCTTTATCCCTTCTATTGGATTGATCCTCTGGAGAAGGACGCAATCAAGCAGGTGGAGGTTGCCGCTAAGGCGGGCGTGAACGGATTTAAAATCATTTGCAACAGATACTATCCGGGCGATGCGCGCAGCATAAAGGTCTTCAAAGCCATTGCGCAGCAGCGGAAGCCAATTCTTTTTCACTCCGGGATCCTGTGGGATGGAGCCCCTTCCTCGAAATTCAACAGGCCGGGCGAATTCGAATGCCTTCTTGAAATTGATAACCTCAAGTTTGCATTGGCCCATATTTCCTGGCCCTGGACCGACGAATGCATCGCCGTATATGGGAAATTCCTTAATGCGTACCACCTCAGGCCAAACCTGTCGGTGGAAATGTTCATTGATGTCACCCCTGGAACTCCGCCCATTTATCGCAAGGATGCGCTGAAGAGGCTTTTCACGGTCGGCTACAAAGTCATGGATAATGTCTTCTTTGGCACGGATTGCAGCACGGACAAATACAAATCCGAATGGGCCAGAGAATGGATCAGGCGTGACAGTGGTGTCTATTCGAAGCTGGGAATAGGGCCCAAAGACCGGGAGAAAATTTTCTCAGGCAATCTGCTTCGGTTTTTGGGATTGACAAAGGATCTAACGCGGCAGGAGAAGGTCCTTCGGAATGTAATTCCGGCGGACTAGTGGCCGGAGGGCTGGCGCGATGCCTGATGCAAAACAAGGACGACCGGTTGGAGTATTTCCTTACGCACTGCAGAATCCGGCCGAGAATCCGCCGTAGTTGTTTCTGCATGTGGGTTTGCTCCATAATCGGCGCGGTGAGAGGAACCCCTCGAACAGGCTGCTGAAACTTGCGAAACGGATCGAACCATCGATTGGGTCGAAATATGGCTTTGCTATGGCCTTAGTAGGGAAAAAACAGATGTTTCTGGATAAGAATTCGAATTCCCGTGCTATTTTCTCATATAGATTTATATTTAGAGCGCAAGAGCGCATCTCAAAAAGGCTTTTTGGCATCGCCCGGCTGCAAGCGCCGCAAGCTTCGTTGCGCTCCATCGGCGTATCT
>CAYVZU010000176.1:0-5235 GCA_964455935.1 uncultured Fibrobacterota bacterium | reverse complement strand
CGCTGATTGCGGGCTGCCGTGTCCTCACTTCGTCAACGGGCCTACCCCATTACGGTAATCTTCTTTGCAACTACTATAGGCCGTCAGCTTCAAAACACGTAGGTCATGCTCAGCCCGCCATAGATGACCCGGAAGTTTGGCGTTCCGGTTGTTTCGTCATAGTTCTTCTCATAATTGGCGGTGAGAGATGTCGAGAGCTTGTTCGAAATCGTGTATTTGAGGTCCATACCAGCCGTCTGCGCCGTCGCAAGTGTTGACTCTCGACCCGACTCCGCATCCTCCTCGTTGTAATCCTTTCTGTAACTCCCGTCAAGTGTTAGGCGCAGCTTTCGGGGGATGATATTCAGGCCAAGCCGCTCTGAAACTTCATAGCCATTCGTGACGCGGTCGCTCTTCACTTCGGATTTGGTCTTATATTTGGCCGTGAAACGGCTCTGAGCAAGCTTTCCATGATTGGTCGTCACCACCCCCGAAATCTGGTTTTGCAGAGAATTCTTCTGGCCCTCCAGCGAATCGGCAACGTAGTCGCCCAGGTCGCGTTGAATCTGGATACGATAGTCCAATTTAACATTGCTGTTCTTCAGAAACGGAATCGGCTGTTTCACCCCAAAGCCGATTGTGTTCTTGAGGTCCGACATCTTGGAGGGCGCGACGAACGAAAACGAGTAGGTGGAGTCCCACGTTGTATCTGCGTATATGGTATCAAGTATTTCGCCACTCGTGGCATCGGTCACGTACGTCGTTTCCTGATAAGCAACCGCAGCCGAGTCGATTCCGTCCCCCTTGTCGTTTTTCTGATAGCGCTCGAGATAGAAGGTGTAATTAAAGCTGATTTCCGGAAGGTCGCCTATAAATTTGTGCTTGGAACTGAGCGTAACGCGGTTCTGCATTGGCGCGGTTTGGAGGCCGACCGAATCCTTCCATGCCTTTCCAAAAGAGCTCTTTGAGGCAATATCCTCCGCGCTTGGGTACGATGCATTGCGAAGCGTCAACTCGTATTCCATGTCGGCGCTGGTGTTCTCCGAGAACATGGCACTGCCCGTAACCTTGCCCTGATGCTGGTCTTGTGTCAGGTATGGATTGCCGCCGCTGTAGTACTTCGGCCGGACGGTTGTAAAGGAAATGTCCCCGGTGTATTTGCCGATTTCAGCCCCCAGACCGAACGAACCCGCGGCTGCATCTTTCCAGGCAAGACTTCCCCTGCCACGCGGCTCGAAGGTCTCCATGTCGAGAGAATCGGCATACCCGCCCGCCCCTTCCATTCGAAGAACCAGCTGGTCCTTATGAAACCGATACTCAAGATCGAGTCCGGCTGTGGTTCCCTGGATGGGTTTATTGGCTGTGGTATCGGAATCCTCCACCAGGCTTCGAAGGATGGATTCTTTCAGATCGCGGGCATGAATCACCTGTGCTCCAATCGTGAGGCCCGGCGCGGCAAAGGCGGAAAGCCGCCCCATTCCCATCATCTGCTGACGCACCGCGAATCCCTGCTTAATTGTATCGTTGGGAACGTCCGGGTTATGATCGTCAATCGCCAGCGACCGTTCGGTCTCGCCGCCCAAGGCAGTCAGTTTGAATCGCTGCCCCCCCCTCCCCATTTCCATAAGATCGGTTTCATATTTTAGGCCAAAGACTTTTTTGCTTGAGACGTAGATCTCGGACCCGCTTTGAAAGAAATCGCCAATTGTGACCTGCTGGTCTTTCCCGCTCAACTTGAGGTTGAACATGTTGGCCCGCAGTCCGCCGGGGTTTGTTCCCGAGAGCCAGTCGTTTCGATAGCCGTCGAGCATGAAATCCACGTCCCAGCCATACTTGCGACCGGTTGAGAAAAGCTGCAACTCCGGCTGAAGTCCATCGATATAGCGGGTTTGCGGATACAATTTGCGTTGGGAATCCTCCGCGGATGCGGTATCATAGGTTGTCACGTCGATGGTGGTATCGACACCGCCAATGTTGGTGTCAACGGGGGCGGTGCTGCTGTCGATGTCCATTATTGTGTCGCGCGGGTGCCGGTAGTTCGTGGGGCGGTAGTATTTCATTCCAATGGTGGCATTGCCCACGATTTGAACGAACGCCTCGCGCGGCGCCTCGCCCGATGCGAATCCGGCATTGAAGTCCTTGGGAGTTTCAACTTTCTCGCTCTGCTTGGCGAAAACCAGCGACGAGACCTCGGCGGGTTTCTTGAAGACCTTGTCGAGTTGCGCACTCTGGCCAATGGTAAAATCCAGCTAATTATTAAAAATGTTCTTGAGCGCCTTCTTGGGCGGCGCAGTTTCCGAGAGCACGCCTGTCTTATTGTCGGTGATCCTGGTATCGATCAGGTTGACCGCCGCATTCTTGCGCAGGGCAATTCCAATGTCGTTTCCGGTGAAATAGGAGTTGCGCATATCGAGCTTCGAAAAGTCGCTGCATGCAATGCCGTTGATATTCTCTTGAATGGTATCGCGCTCAGCCTCAAGACTGGCATTTTCGGATAGCAGGATTGCGCACACATGACCCTTTTCAAACGTGCAGCCCTGCAGGGACACGCTGGAGTTCTCGGCAAAAAGGCCGTGAATGGAGTTGCGGCTGAATTTGCAGTCCATTAGCGTCAGCCCCGAATTAACGGCGTAGACTCCAAAATTGCTGTGCTGAATAACGCAGTTCTGCAGGAACGAACGCGTCTTGCTGCGAAACAACAGCCGATCCCAATCCCAGGGTTTCGGATCCGGTTGGCCGGATTTGAAAACAACAGGATGCTCCCTTGTACCGCGCGCCAGGATCTGGCCAAACACAGTTACCGTCAAGTACGGACCTTCCATCAGAACCACGACACCGGAGTCGATTTGCAGCGACTGGCCGGCCGGAACTATCACACTGCCCTGAATCCTGTATGGACTCTCGGCTCGCACCCATTGCCCGCTGATCACCCCGGCCGGAATAATCGTTCCTTTGGGCTGGGAATCGGGCTTCACCGCAGGAGCAGAGATAATTGCCCCCGAATCGGGCTTTGCTGCCGCGGACTGCGCGGCCGGCACAGGCTTTTGTGGCGCTACCGCGGAAGAGCTTGTTGTGACTGGAGCTGCGGCGGACTTGGAGACGAGCGAAGTGATCGGCGGCGTTTGCGCTTTCATTGTCGAATCCGGATTCGGTGCAGGCGCGGAAGGCGTTTTCGGTTGTGCCGGTTGGGAAGAAACATGAAGCGCACAAACGAGAACTAGTAATCCAAGAATGGCCCGAGTCCGTTCAGTCATGGTGGTCCTTTCCTTGACATACCTTGATGTGGGTAACTTAATAGTCTCTAAACTTAAATTTTTGGTTTAAAAATGCAAGCGGAATGAATATGCCTGGGCATCCGGCCAACGACTTCAAGAATACCAAATCGACGGTTGAGGCTGATTTTAAAGCGTCAGAAACTGAGTGACACTTACCCAGCAAGAATCTATATTCTTTTTGCAACATCTTTGACACCAAGGAGGAATCCGTTCATGCCACGGTACGCGATCGCAGTAACTTCAACTGCCAACAAGGTTATCCAGAAGGTTATAGAGGGCGAAGGACAAGACAGCGCCCTGCGCAAGTTTTTTGACGAAAACATGGCAACGCAATACTCCAATGACGATCAGGGATATTTTTATTTCAAAGAGGATTTCTTCGATCCCAAAGCCCCGGTTGGAAGTATTCTGGAAGTCTGAGCAATCTTTAATTTCTCCTCTCCTCGTCTTCCTTTTGCAAATTGAAAAGGGATCACAGAGCGGCCCAAACTCCGTCCGGCCATGAGAATTTTTTGCGTGTCCGACATTCACGGCCAGCATCATCTGCTTCGTGAGGCGGCCGATGCAGCCAAGCCGCCTTTCGATGTAATCGCCGTCTGCGGCGATTGGACGACCTTCGGAAGAAGTGCCGACCTAGCTCCCGGTCTGGACCTGCTGCTGGCCACCGGAGCCCCGGTAGTGGGCGTCTCGGGCAACTGCGACAGCGCCGAAATCGAAAGCTATCTGCAAAGCAGAGGGGTCTCGCTGGACGGCATGGGCCGTATGGTCGCGCAAACCGGCTTCTTTGGAATATCGGCCTCGAATCGCACCGGAATGGACACGCCGTTCGAGAGATCGGAGCCGGAAATTCTCTGTCTTCTGGAATCGGGCTACCAGGAAATCCGTGAAGCCCGGCGCAAAATCCTGATCAGCCATGTCCCGCCCTTCAATACAACTGCCGATCAGTTACGCGGCGGAGTCCATGCAGGTTCGAGGTCGCTGCGAAACTTTCTTGAGCGTTATCCCGTGGACCTTGTTCTTTGCGGCCATATTCACGAGGCTGCGGGGATTGACCAGATTGGCAAGACACAAGTGGTCAATGTGGGGCCTTTGGCCCATGGCCGCTATGCCATAATTCGGATCGATGAGAGCATCCAAACAGACCTGCTGTCCTTGGAATAATTGTCAATTGGGTCTGTCCCTCGTTACCAGCGTGTGGTGAATTTTACCACACGCATTCAACACTTAAAACACCCACGGATCAGTTAAACTCCGTTTTTTAATTAAAAAACGGCATTTTTAAGAAGCCATCTTTTTGGCCCGCGCTTTGCATGTTATATAACCAACACGGGGAGGAAAAGATCATGAGAGCCATTCTGACAGCCGCAACAGTAACACTCGCCCTTTGCGCAAGTGCGCTTGCTTCGTTGCAGTATTCCCAATATTCATGGGACTCCAAAGCACCCGTTGTCGCGCAACATTCATCGGAAGAGTCCTTTGGCCAGACTGAAGTCGCACAGGGCGAATTGGTACTGGTTGAGGTGGTTTACGATGCCGGCCGCAAGTGCCTTGAGCTGACCTTCGACCGGCCCGTTATAGACGAACTGGCAAATACTTGGGGAGTTGTAGGCATTTCGGCGGATGAGGGCAGAACCAGCACCATTTGGCTCAAGACGCCCTGGACGGTTCTGGAGGCATCCTCTTCCGACCGAAAGGCCTGCATCGCCGTGGACCCGGCCCAAGCCCAAGTACTGGATGCGTTGACCGGCGAGGCGGGGTTAAGCATCCAGGTCGGGTCCTGCATTTTCAAGGCCGTGGATAACGGCCAGGGGAACTTCTCGGTTTCCTTTCTGGAGAACGTCCGCGTGTTCGTTAAGCCGGCGCCTACCGGGCTCCGGAAATAGAGAGGGCTGCCGCCTCCCCCGGCAGCCCCTCTATTTTTTTCCCTGAAAAAGAAACAGGGACACCCCATTGGGGTGTCCCTGTTTCTTTTTAATTGCGC
>CAYVZU010000175.1:0-5289 GCA_964455935.1 uncultured Fibrobacterota bacterium | reverse complement strand
TGCTGCGAAAGGTAGCGCACTTGCGGCCATTCGTCCGCCCATTCGTCGGGCGGACGGAATGGCGCCCGCTTCTTTGCACCATCGGCCCAAACCTCTTCCACCTCAGCGTTGCCGATGAGATCAATCGGCGAGGTGGCCCGTTGCAAAAAGGAGGATTCGCCCAAATTATTGCCGATTGCCTGCGCGCCGGCAGCTATCAAATCGACCAGGGCGGTCTTACCGGAGCCCCGCTCACCGATGATGCTGACAAGTCCGCGGTTCAGCTCGATCACATCGTTGAGCAGCCAAGGCATGCCAATGGGCCTGACGCTCGAAATGGTGACCGAATCGACGTTTTCAGTCGGAGATCGGTCGCTAATTGAGACGCGTTCTTCCGGCTCAATGACCGCCTGCCGGAGGCTTTCAAACGCGAGATCGCCCTTGATCCAGCAATAGCGCGAGAGTTCCGGGGCGCCCACGCGGTCCAAATGGTGAGCGTCACACCCATGCATGCACGGTTTGATGGCGCGATATGTGCGTTCAATCGCCGTGCGGTCCATCCCCGGTTTCAGACCGAGCCAATAATCTCGGTCGGCCTTATTACCAGAAAACATTATGTGCGCGAACCGCTCGATTTCCTGCCGGGCGGCCACGAAAGCACCGTCTTCCTGAAGGCCAGCGGTCCCGTCGCCGCTGGAACTGGCAACGGCCACGAGACAGTTATTTCGCAGCCACACATCGTCCTTAAAAAGCTGCCGGAGATCAGGCAGGGTGACTTTGAACTGGCCAATACCCTCGCGAAACGCACCGTCGTCATCCGTTTGCCGTGGATTGAACTTTCGCCCTAATGCGATAAGGTCCGTGCGTGTGCAGGAATATTTCCGTTCCTGAAAATCAAACATCAGTCGGCCAAGAATTCGTTCAATGTGCTGCTCGTGCTCGGGATCATCGGGCGAAAACAACAGGTGCAGATTGATGCCTTTGGTTCGCGCGGTCTTCATGTCGAGCCGCATTTCGACGTTCGGAAAAATGAGATCCACCTGAGGTAGACGGCCTCTAGCTTTGTGAGCGCAAACCTCTCGATAAGACTGAATACAAAAATAGTCGGTTATACCCAAAGCACGGATTGCCGGAGATGCAGCTTCGATTTTCGCCAAATAACCCTCCCAATCCCCGGCAAACTGGTCCGCCTGCGTCGTTCCTGGCGCATGAATATGGGGATCCCATCGGTGCCATAATGAACCACACGATGAATAGGTACTCACGTATGAGCCTCCAATGCCTTCATCTCTAACCCCTCGATCTCCTGCAAGGTCTTGCCGGCGATTCCCTGCATATCGCCATACATGCCGACGGTGGCTTGCATTACCCGCTCTGCCCATTGCTTTATGATGACCTTCTACGCTATGGCTGAACTGGAGGTGTATCGCTCAGTTCGTAATGCTCCTTCAGTTCATTCATCGCGGCGAAACCTATGACTTTGTCGTGTTGCAGGCGACCGACGGCGATGCCCGGGGCGATGCCAACCCGGCGGGCGAATGCCGAGATGTCCGCTCTTGTCGGCAATTGGCTGCTCGCGACAAAGCCCCGATAGTCCTTCTCGGCAATCAACATGCCGGCTGCGAACTGGTTTGCCGCTGCCTCCAGCTCAGATTCGGTCTGTTTCACATCGTCCAGGAAAAGCATTTTTTTGCCATGGAGAAGAATGTGCCCGGCCTCATGAAAGAAAGAGAACCAAAAATGGTCGTTGGTTTTGTGCCGCAAGCTGAGCATGATCAGAGCCTTGTCTTTGCTCAGCCATCGCGTTGCCCCGCTTAGTCGCGTTTTTGGAAGCTCCGACAAAAGCACCAATGCTACCCCTGCGTCGGAACACAGTCTCTTTATTGCGCGGTCAAACTCTCTCGGGGATTTCAATGTCAGTTTGCGGATCTCGTCCAGCGCCGTCCTGAACCGCGCTGACTCAAAGGGCTGGCAAACGACCTCCTGGGCCATGATCTCTCCTTTTCGCAACCAGGCCGCGACCGATTCGGGCTGACTTTGGAAAGAAGACGACTTGCGGTAGGCGATTTGCATGCCTTTGAACCAACTGTCCCATGCATCCATATGCGCTATACCAAAGAAACGCAACAGGGCAACGGCATAGTCATTCTGTTTGATCTGTTTTGGAATCCAGCCGCGCTTGACCATCACGGCCAGAGGGAAGCGCCGTGCCCATGCGTAGGCGCCATCGGTCTCGTGAGAGGCCCCCGCGCGGGCGTGATGCAAATCATACTGGCACTGCAGGTTCGTCCAGACATCTGCCGCGACTCCCAGCACGCGTTCCAGACTAATTGCCAGTTCCGGCATAACCGGCGCCTTCCCGTGGAGGATCTGGTTCAAATGTTTAGCCGATATGCCGCATCGGCTCGCGGTATTCTTCTTCGTCAATCCACGCGCGTTCAGCGTCTCTTCAAGAATCTCGCCCGGGTGTACAGCATAGTCCGGCATGAATTGGTTTTGAGTGCTCATCAGTGGTAATCCTCCACGGCTCGAATTTCGATGGTTGTTACTTTTGTCTTATCCACTCCGCCGTCTTCTTTCCGCGAGACCTGATCATCGGCCACGGCAAAGACGAGACGCCATGGATGCTTCAGATCAACCGCGTAGATCCCGTTTCCAAGTGGCTGAAGCTCATGACAACGTTCCGGCGGCAGGTGAGAGACTTGATCTAATGTTAACGCCGCCCGTAGAACGGCCATCCGTCGTTTGATGACCTCCGCCTGTTTGCCGTACTCGCGCTGAAGTTCCCGTTCCGAGTTGAAAACTTTTTCCATCTTCGCGGTCTTAAAGGTAATGTCCATGAAACCAGTTACCTATTGGGTAAATTGTTTTACCATATCACGCCAAGAGCGACAAGAGAAATCTTAAGCCGCAGAGCGGTCGCGCGCTTGGCCATGTCGGCGTCCTTTCGCGCAAGGCGTTCCTCATAGTCGCGACGGATGGACTCGACGAGCGGAGCGGCCAGAGATTCGGTCAATTTGATCTCGGTCTTGCACTTCGGGCAAATGATGGTGGGTTCGGTGGCGCTCATTTCGATTTCTCCAACATTCGCTTCCCGGCCTTCGTCAGGCGGTACTTCTGCAACCGGCTGTTGGGCTTGTCGGGCAGCGTATATTCGATCATAGATTCAGACAGCATCACGCTGAGTGACCGTTTCAGTGCGCCGGTCTTGCTGCGCATCCCAAGCGCATCCGCCAGTGCGCGGGCGGAAAGGGCGCCCCGCGACAAAGCATTCATAATTCTAATCGACTGGGCCCCCGACTGGGCCCCCGACTGGGCCTCTGACTGGGCCCCTGCAATCGCCACGGCACCTTCGGCGACCATCTGCGCCTTGAATGTCACGATCAAGAATCCCTGGCGATCCTCGAACACCGGCGGGATCGCGCCGTGCTTCTTGCACATGGCAATCACCCGGTTTGTGCCGCGCCCCCAAACCTCTACCGCGCCGGTCCGGTGAAACGCTCCGGCAATCAAGGGATTGACCGGTTTCGAGTCGTGCCGCCCTGAAAGCTGTTCCACCGTGATACCGGTGGGAAGACGCCCGTAGCTCCGAATCTCGATCCGATCGTCAAAGACCACGATGGCAACATAGCCGGAGTAATGGGAGTAGTCGCGGTGCATGACGGCGTTGAGGAGGATTTCCCGGAGAGCATCCAATGGAACTGGGAAACGATCCTCACGGAAGATCTGGCCCGTGGGGAATCGCGCGCCAAGCGGCATGGTCCTCTCCAGGAACGCCATCCCCTCGCGCACCATGGCGAAGGCATTCATGTGCTCCTGCCGGTTGTCTACAATCTCGCCGATGATCTCGGTGCCCCGGAAGCGCCCCATTTTGATGAGGCATTGAGTATATTCCGGGAGGAATTTCTTTCCGTACAGCACTTGCGCGGCCTGCGTAAGAACGCCCGCCGCCCGCAATCCCAGTCTGTCGAGAATCTCGCCGATGTCGCGGCTCGTATCCGGCGATACGCGATGCTGCTGGATAGCCAGTTCGCGCGTTCGCAGAATCTCCTTGCGGTCCAGGTCTTTCAGGGTCAGTCCATCGGCGGGAAGGTTTTCCCAACGACGCTTGGCGTGGCCGCGCTCCACGAGAAGACGTTCGTATTTGGCCTGCGGCATCCGGCGCGTCGTGCTGCTTACGCGCTCGTAGGCGTGACCTTCATAAGCAAAAGGCCGCAGGTCCCGCCCATCTTCAACCGCCGCGGTGATGACCTCGCGCCCCGCCTTAACCTTGACACGGTGGATCGCGATGTGGGCGGGAGGCTCAAAGCGGTCAGATGCCTGCGCAACGTCACGGAGCGTCTGGTCGGTGACATCCTGCCCTTCGATTGTCCCGTTAGGCCGAATGCCAAAGAGCACTGTCCCGCCCGAACCGTTCAGGAAGGCGCAGAGCGTCTGCATTCCTTCCTTGAGTTCGCCCGAGGAGCGCTTGAACTCCAAAGTAGGCCCTTCGCCCTGTTTCACCAGGTCGGCAACCTCCCGAAGTTTGAATGTGGATTTCGGCCTCATGTCAGGTACCCACGTAACGCAGATAACTTTTTTAGAGAAGTCCGCTGTTGGAGTTTGGCTTCGATCTCAGCAATGAGCCGTTCCCGCTGGGCGTGATACGACCTTTCCGGTCTTCGAGCAGGATGCGCGGCTCCAGCCTCGGCCGCACGTCCTTCCCAATCCAAGTCAGTTCGAGTTTTTGTTTATGGTTCGCCATTATCGTTGGTTCCGCCTGACTGGCCAGACAACGCCGCCGAATGGCCTCCCGGAGGCCCGGGTCATATCACGGGCGGTCTGCTGGAGGCAAATCAGCGCATCCAGTTTCCGGGCGAAAGGCAGGGACGCCAGCCGCCGCCGAACGCGTTGTTTGGTTTCACCGATTGAATCAACCTTCATTGTACCGCTTCCATTTCTTTCTTTTCAAGAAGTCGGTTGATTATCCGGAGCGGCTCACCCAAAATTCCGGTTTTCATTGACGAATTATCCGATCTCATCGCGCATTGTCTCCTCCAAAGCGGGTTAACGCCCACAACCCAAGAAAATCAACCACGAATAAAGATTGAAACTACAAAACACGCGAAAAGCGCGAAAATAGGAGTGAAAATCGGATTTGATTCCTAAACAACCTGATCTCTGTCCTCTTTCGCGAGTTTCGCGTATTTCGTAGTTAAAAAATCTTCTTGTTTTTTATAGCGGTTCCGGACGGATAAGGTACTATGATCAGCCGTACGACTTGCCCGCATCCTCAATCAGAATCCGCGGCTCAAGTTGCGGTTGCTTATC
>CAYVZU010000174.1:4728-5450 GCA_964455935.1 uncultured Fibrobacterota bacterium | reverse complement strand
AGCAAAGCGCAAACGGCACCGCCGCGAAACTGAAGAGAAGCGCATGCGTGCGGCTGCGAAAAATGAGACCTGTCACCGCAACGTAAAAAAGCGAAAACAGAAACAGGCCCAGGATCAGCGGATTGAGCACGCCCATCTGGCCGCCCAGAAAGGCGAAAAAATAATCAAAGCGTAATGAGGCCATTTCTCCGGTGCGGCGGGAACTTTGAAACAGGAATGAAACCCACCCGTTCCGGCTGTTCCAGATAACGACCGGCAAGAAAACAACAAGGGCCGGAATCAGGCTCAGATACGGATGCGGTTTGGCAAGCCAATGCCTGTCCTTTTTGGAGAGAAGCAGAAACAGCAGGGTCGCAGGCGCAAGCAGCACGGCCGGATATTTTCCCAGGAGCCCAAACCCCATGGAAACGCCGGCTCCAAGCCAGGCGCTCCATTGGCCCGTCCGGGTGGCCCGCTCCAGAAAAAAAACCGTAAGAAGCCAGAAAAGGATCATGGGCACATCGGGCGTCATCACAACCGAGCCGATCAGAAAAAGAGGAGCAATATTGAAGGCCGCCAGTGTCCAAAGGGCGGGCCGCGCCCCAATGCCAAGACCGCGGCAAAGCCCGTATACGACCAAAGCGTCGGCAACGCTCATCAGCCAGACCGGAAACCGGACCCAGAATACGTGGTCGCCGAAGAGCCGGGTGAAAAAGGCTATGGCCCAGGTTGCCAGCGGCGGG
>CAYVZU010000174.1:3307-4718 GCA_964455935.1 uncultured Fibrobacterota bacterium | reverse complement strand
TCGAGAAACCGGGTCCATGACCAGTAATAAGCCTCTTGCGGAACCAGATTGGGAATGGCCAGATAGAGGAGTTTGAAAATGCTGGTGATAGCCAGGACCTGCCAAAAAAGAGCCTCGGCCGGCTGCGAAAAAAATCGCTTTGGATTAAAACGGTTCATATAGCGGAACCCGCATGCCTCAGGGCACCTTCAGGATGGCAAGGTGCTTTCGGATGTATTGCAGAATGCACCAGGAATATTTGTTTTCGGACGCGATCTTCATAAACGCCTCGTAAACCGGCGACGGATGCTCTTTGGTCTCCTCGGCCATGGGCCGGCCCACCTCGACATCGTGCACCAGCATTAAGCCGTCTTTCTTCACCATGGGAAGTCCGTTGACGATGTCGGCCAATGCGCCTTCGTAGGTATGGTCGGCGTCCACCAGATAGAGATCGACGATGCCTTTTTTCTCACGGGCCACCTGCGTTATCTTTTCCCGCGAATCGCCGCAGACCAGCTTGAACCGGTCCGGAGCCAGGCCGGTGGAAAGGATGTTCGCCTGCGCCAGCTTCGGGTAGACTCCGGCGGAGTAGGAGTCATTATCAATGCACGTGAGAAAGCCCGTCCGGTTCTCGTTGAGAGCCGCGGCCCAGCCGATCGCTGTGCCGCCGGCAAAGGTTCCCACCTCCACAATCTCGGCCGGTCGAACCTGTTTGGCCAGCGCATACAGGAAGCGGCCATAGCGGGGATGGTCTTTTCCCCTCCCCCGGCGCAGTTTGCGAATTCCCACGAAACCGGGCAGAATGTCAAACGGTGCCTCAAGAAAGGCTTTTTCCACGCCCCCGGGCAGACGCAGGTCTCCCAAAACCCGTTTGAGGCCGAACTTTTGAAGGTACCATTTTTCCAGGAAATACATTCGCTCTCCCCGTATTCTACAAATTTTCTCTGGTCCTGCAAATCCTGAGATCCCGTCAAAAATATCTTATGCTTTGCAATTTGTAACTACTCACGTCCCCGGAATAAACGTGAAACCACAGAGCGCACAGAGATCGGAAAAGGAGAGCACAGAGAAGAGTGGATTTTTTTTGGCGCAGGAATGCGCCGGAAGACTTTCTCTCTGTGTCCTCTTTTCATGCCTCGGTGCCCTCTGTGGTTTCATGGAGACCTGAGCAGTTACTGCAATTTTTCGTTTGGGCGGCTTCCAGCAATCGGTGGAAGATCTTAAGGACTGCATCGACCCCAAGGCGGTCCATGCAGGCCAGGTGTTCGCATTCCCGCTGGTTACAGGGAATGCAATCGAGTTCCGCACTCAAGGCAACATGACGGGGATCCTCCGGCGGGTTCCAGTTCCCGCCATAGGTGGGCCCAAACAGCGTAAGAGCGGGCGTATTGGCCGCAAAAGCAAGATGGCTGAACGAAGAATCGTTCCCCAC
>CAYVZU010000174.1:0-3297 GCA_964455935.1 uncultured Fibrobacterota bacterium | reverse complement strand
GCCGCTATGCATCCGGCCATGATGGCCCCGGCCGTGAGCATATCGACCTCCGGGATCAGGCGCGCGGCCGCCCCAATTTCATCTTGAATCGTGCGTGCGGAGAGCCTCTCCATCGGCCCCCAGAAAATAATGAGATCTCGCTTTGTTTCGGAAACGATTTTTTTCGCCAATTCCACATAGCGTTGGGAGGGCCAGGATTTCGTGCGCCACGAAGCGGTTGGAAAAAGGCCCACGGCTTGGCCAAAGGCGATTTGGTTGGAATGAAAGAAGTCCGACGCGCGGCCTTGTTCGGTGTTGCCGGGAAAAATGCCGGGCCGGCAGTCGGCGGAGCGAATGCCCAGCACCCGGAGAAATTCCAAATTCTGGAGACCCACATAGCTGTAACGGCGGCCCAGCACGCGATGCGTATAGATCATCCGGCGGCCGCGCTCATTAAGGCCAATCCGGGCCTTGCTGCCGGCAAAGATTGTCGCAATGGCGCTGCGCGCATTCCCAAGAAAATCAATGGTCATATCGAAGCGTCCCAACAAGAGCGCCCCCAAAGTCAACAGGCTTCGCCATCCGCGGTGGTAGAGGACAACTTCGTCGATGTTCGGATTGTTCCGGACCACATCAAGGCATTTGGGCTCGATGACAAGGGTGACGTGCGATTGGGGAAAGGCTTTCTTGAGTTCGCGAAGCGCTGCCGTCGTAAGAAGCGTATCGCCGATGCTGCGGATGCGGATCAGGCAAATCCGCTTGGGGTCCGCAATCGCCGGTTTGCGGTGCGGGCGAACAAGCCGGTAATTGCGATATTCGCCAATGCCCAGTTGCTTGAAAGTACATCGCGCTTTAAAGAGCATGCCGCGCGGTCCGGCGGGAACGCGGGCGGCAACAGGCGGATTGAAATCCCAATTCCCAGCAGAGACCCGGCCCGCCATAATGGCGGGGTGTGTTCCGCGAAAATCCTCCAGGCCTTCTACCGCCGCATAAATCGTCTTTGCCTGGTGCACATTCTGTTTCAACCACTGATCATCATGCCACAGCCGATCCAGATCGGCCTGCTTGAAAGCCATTAATTCCGGCGGTCTGGCCCACCCATAATGGTAGATATCGGCATCGATGGATGCGGCCTGCAACTTGCGGCCGGCAACCCGAAATCCCTGGGCATCGCCATGGGAATTGGCGCCCAGATGATTCTTGATGGCGCGGATTTCGTTGCGATAGAACCGTCCCGGCCTGGTGAAGCAGGTGGAGTAACTGCCGTAGAAATGGATATAGCGAAACAGCAGGGCTTCAACATCCGGGTCTTCATCGTTGGATTCAAGCTCCGCCCGAATCGCGGGGTAATCCTTCTCATGCAGCATTTCATCGGCTTGAAGGTAAAAGCACCATCGGCCACGGCATTCCTTGAGCGCAATATCGGTCTGCCGGGCCAGTTCATGTCCGCCTGCGCGGTTCCCCGCATTCCACGGACTCTGGACGATTCGAATCTTCGGATCGCCAATGGATTGAACCGCGTTGAGCGTGTCATCCTCGGACTCGGCGACATTGACGATCAGTTCGTCACAAATCGGCAGCAACGACCGAATCGACTCCAGGAATGGATACCCAAGTTTGATCCCGTTGCGGACAAACGTAAATCCGCTGACAAAAGCGGGCGTGGCCGTGTGGTTCTTCACAGACGTTCAAAATACAAAATATCAGCGGATTGGGGTTCGGTCTATAGCGGCTTTTGAAGGCGCTAAGTGTGTCTTCGCGAAGATCAGGTGCGTTCATAAAGCACTTTTCCCCGGGTCAGGGCGTTGCGGGCGAAACGCGTCAATGGCGTGAGGGAGACAATATCAATGGTCGCCACAGCGGCCTCTTCCATTTCCGCTCCCATATTATATTGGTATTGGTCCCGAGGTTTATAATTTTATTATCGAAATGGCCTGCAACAGCCAATTCCGCCCCTCCCCGGCTGACAGCAAACCAGAAAACAGGGCCGGAGCTCGGAAACTTGATTCCGTTCATCCTAACAGGGGGGTGGAGCTGACCCCAAAAGACCTTGAGCTTAATCAAGTTTACAAGGTCCGTCACTAAGTGCCTTGGGGCAACATCGTCGGATGCCGGAAGCTGAATTGCCACCACGGACACACGAATTTGGCAATGCCAATCGGACCGGGATCTCTACGGCAGACCCGTTGATTTCTGGAATACCGTTTCGACATCCAGGTCTTCCATGCAGCCGGTTGGGCTGCGGAGACAATGCACATGCTTGCCAAGCGGGCAGTAGATGCCCGGATCGGTGGGACCAAAAAGCGCCAGAGTCCTTGCGCCTGCGGCGGCGCAGATGTGAAGATCGCCTGTGTCGTTGCAGATCGATAGCGCGGACAATCGGGCCAGGGCGGCCAATTGCCGGATCGAGGTATTCTCGACTGTTTTTACGCCGAATTCGCGAAGGCCCTGAAATACCGCGCACCCAACCTGCTCCTGTCCCGGCCCCCACAGCACCAGAAGCGACCTTCCGGCGCCGATTCGTCTTCCCAGTTCAACAAAGGATGAAACGGGCCAGCGGTTCTGCTTTTTCCCCGCGCCCGGAAGAAGCAGAACAGGACCGATTGCGCTCTGATTGGCGGAACAGGCATCCTGTTTGTGAAGTTCGCGCAATTTGTCGGCGGCCCAGGCAAGCTCACTCGGTTGCAGAAACAATTCCTCCCGCCCGTTTTGCGAATCGATTCCCAGGGGCCTCAGGATTGTTAAATTCTCCAGAGCCTGGTGAATTCTTGGGTGCGGCCGCGCCGCGGTCGCATGATACAGAAAATCGTAGCGCAAAGGATCGCCCTCGATACGCGGGGCCATGCCCAGACAAAAATGGGCGCCGGAGATAAAAGCCGCCAGATCGCTGGTCAGCGAGCGGGAGGGCGTGCTCAGAACAAGGGCCAGATCGTATTGCTTTCGAATGCGGGCCACGGCCGAGATCAGCGCGGCCGGCTTCCACCGGTACAGCTTGGGCTCGAAGGCGATGATTTCGTCAATATATGGGTTCGCCCGGGCGGCCGGCGCCACATAGGGCCGGATCACGACGGAAATACGGCATTGGGGAAATTTCGCCTTGAGCTCGCGAAACACAGGCGTGGACAGAAGGAAATCGCCGAGCTGATCATGCTGGCGCAAAACCAGGATGGAGCGAACCTGCGCGGGGACTGGTTTCTGCGGGCAGGCAAAACGTTTCTGAAACGCATTGAGAAGAAACCTCTTCATGGGGCTCCGAATTTTCCTGCCCAACGCAGTTTGACCCAGATCTTATACCGATTGTAACTGTAGGCTTCAAGT
>CAYVZU010000173.1:0-5689 GCA_964455935.1 uncultured Fibrobacterota bacterium | reverse complement strand
AAGGCTTATCCACATGGCGTGTCGAGTTGTTTTGTTCATGGGTCTTGTGTTTTGAGCTCTATTAAATCACAATATTAAATCTACAAAATTCCTACTATATCCGTGTAAATAGATGCAATATGCATGCCGTCTGAAAAAGCGGGTTTCTGAACTGAATTTTGCGGTTCTTCTGAATAGGTGTGTGGAAATTTTAACGGAGAGTGGAGAAATTCCACACGTGCTTGAGAAATGGAAGAAAAGATATCGATTGTTCTATCCTTCGTCCCGCAATTTCATCAAGAACACATCGGCACTTTTGCGCGTCCAGTCTGGTTCGATCCATGAGTTCGCGGGAGCGCCAATATAGCCGCTTTCCTCCGCACATGGCTTCTTCTACTTGATCTACAGTTTTTGACGAAGAAGATTGCCCTAATATGCGTAGGCACGGCTTCATGAAGAATGGCATGCTGCATAGCCATGACGGCGGGACCAACTGGGTGAGCAAACACAATAGCCACCCGGCCTGGTGTTGTATGGGGATTTGTTGCCGGCGGCCCGTCGGCACATGGGAGAGTGTATGCATTCGATGCGGTGGACGTAATTTTTGATGAACCGTATGCTATTTTCCAAGCCCGGGCACACTTATTTGGAATGATAGGCCTGTTGGAAGTGTATGGGCAGAAAGACCGGAAGGTGACATGCGAACACCGCTGATGCCGGATACTCCAATATCTGTTATTATATGAAGTTTTGGAAATGCAAAAGCGATGAATAGAAGCTCTGCTCCAAAGTTCGGTCCCCGCCTGGTTTCCTGGTATGCTGTCCACAAGCGCGATTTCCCCTGGCGGCGCACGCGCGATCCGTACAAAATCTGGGTCTCCGAAATCATGCTTCAGCAGACCCGGACCGAGGTGGTCAGGGATTACTACGTACGTTTCCTGAAGGAATTTCCCACTGTTGCCCGGCTTGCGAGGGCGGATCTTGAACAAGTCCTTCGAATCTGGCAGGGATTGGGATATTACTCGCGCGCAAAGAATCTTCATGCGGCCGCAAGGATTGTAACCGCAAAGCATAGGGGGCGGCTGCCACCCTCGTTCCAGGAAATCCATGCCCTACCCGGAATTGGCCAATACACGGCCGGCGCAATCCTGAGCATTGCATTCGGAAAACCTATTGCGGCCATTGATGGAAATGTGATTCGGGTCATGACTCGATTGCTCCGCTTGAGTGCGCCCGCGCGCTCGAAGCCGGTACTGACCAGGATCGAGGAGGGCCTGCGCCGCGAACTCGACCAATGCGACCCTTCGGAATTCAATCAGGCCTTGATGGATCTGGCGTCCATGGTCTGCACCCCGCGGTCCCCGCTCTGCGCCACATGCCCCGTGCGAAAATTCTGCCGGGCTCGCGCGGCCAACCTGCAAAGCGAGATCCCGCGCAATGACCGGCAGGCCAGCGCTCCTGTCCTGGCCCGGACCGTTGCCGTGATTGAAGTGGGTGGAAAAGTCCTGATGGCCAAGCGGCCCGAAAAGGGCCTTCTGGCCGGGTTTTGGGAATTTCCGGGTGTCAATGCCCGGACCTGCGCGCTTTTTCGGAGACGCCTGGCGGAAGAGTACGGGCTGCGGGTCAAGCCGATCCGGGCGTTGGGCAGGATTTCGCATGTGTTTTCGCATCAGGTCTGGGACATGAGAGTCATCCAATGCTCGACAGACTCGAATCCTAATGACTGTACCCGGCCCGCCCGGCTTGTCTCCTGGGCGCAGCTGGAGAAAATCCCTCTTCCCAAGGCCATTCGTTCGATTGCTGATCTGGCTCAGTCCAAGTAGAATTCGCTCCCAAACAACACGCCCGATCTTTCCGTGCATGTTCCGTTGCGATTGAAGCCGTTTGGGGCATTGCCGTGGCTTTAGAGGACCTCGCCCAACGGGCCGCGTTGTCAATTGTTATTTTCCCTTTATGACGGAATTGCGGTCCATCTCCTCGCAAGACATCATGAAGGCCGTGGCGGATCTGTGCGGCAATATCAATTACGGCCTTGGGGTCGATGTTCTTGACGCAATCAGGGCCGCCCTGGCCAAGGAAAAAAATCCAAGAGCCCGGGAGATTTTGGGCCAGATCCTGGAGAATGCCGACATTGCCGCGGAAGGCGAGTATCCCCTCTGCCAGGACACGGGACTGTGCATTGTGTTCGCGGAACTCGGCAACCAGGTGCGGATCGAGGGCGGGCTTCTCTCACAGAGCATCCAGGAAGGGGTGCGCCAGGGCTACGCCAAGGCATACTGCCGCAAATCCATTGTGGGCGATCCTCTTCGGCGAACGAATACGGGCGACAATACGCCGGCTGTCATTTATACGGAAATCGTCAACGGTGAGGATCTCACTATTCGTCTGGCGGCCAAGGGCGGCGGAAGCGAAAACATGAGCGCCACCGCGATGCTCAAGCCCGCCCAGGGAAGAAAGGGGGTGGAGGAGATCGTCCTGCAAACCGTCAAGAATGCGGGCGGGAATGCCTGTCCTCCATTGATCGTAGGCGTGGGAATCGGCGGCAGTCTCGATGCCTGCTGTGTTGCGGCCAAGAAGTCGCTGCTGCGCCGCGTTGGATCAAAACACCCGGATTCCTATTATGCGGCAATGGAAGAAGATCTTAAAAAGCAAATCAACAACCTGGGCGTGGGCCCCATGGGCCTGGGCGGCGACACGACCGCTCTGGCGGTCCATATCGAAGCGCTTCCCTGCCATATCGCCAGCCTGCCGGTCGCGGTCGCGCTAAACTGTCATTCGCACCGGCACGGGGAAGTGGTCCTTAAAGGAAATTGAAAATTGAGAATTGAAAATTATGAATTATGAATTCGAGAAGGCGAACGGAACGGGTGAATGAATCACCGCCGCCCGCGGGGGGAGAGCTTGTCCGGAATTTTTTGGTTTTCAATTCCCAATTACTAATTGCTAATTAATAATTATTTATTTATGTCCTTGCGGCGTATCGATCTTCCTCTCACTTCCGAAACACTCGCTTCACTGCGCGCCGGCCAGGCCGTGTCGCTGTTTGGGACGGTGTATTCAGCGCGCGACGCGGCCCATGCGCGTATTGTGGAAACCCTTCGGGCGGGCGGAACGCTTGATTTTCCACTCGAGAATTCGGTTGTATATTATATGGGTCCGACGCCTGCGCGGCCGGGGCATCCCATTGGTTCAGCGGGGCCTACGACCAGCGGGCGCATGGACTGTTACGCACCCGAACTAATCGCCCGCGGATTGTGCGGAATGATCGGAAAGGGGGAACGCTCAAGCCTGGTTCGGGAGGCAATCCGTTCCCATGGAGCCGCATACTTCACCGTGACCGGCGGCGTGGGTGCTCTGATTGCCCGCTGCATTGCCAAAGCCAGGGTTGCGGCCTATGCGGATCTGGGTCCTGAAGCTGTTTATGAATTGACTGTGGAAGGTTTGCCCGCGTGGGTCGCCATCGACCCGGGTGGGAACACGATTTGGGGTGACGAATGAGCGATCGGATTCTGATCGTCGAAGATGAAAAGGATGTTGTTCGGCTGCTTCGGATGATTCTGGAAGAATCGGGGTATGAGGTCTTCTCCGTCTCCACGGGCGAAGAAGTCTTCGATTTTCTTGATAACCAGGCCGTTGACATCCTGCTTCTCGATATTATTCTTCCGGGCATGGATGGCTACGAAGTCTGCCGCCGTCTTAAAACCCGGCGCCAGACCAATATGATTCCCATCATTATGCTGACGGCGCGGGCTTTCCATGAGGATGTCGAGCGCGGTTTAAGCGTAGGCGCGGACAAATACATCACCAAGCCTTTCGATCACGATGTTCTGCTGGGTGAGATCCGCGGTCAGCTTGAACACAAACGCAGCCTGCAGGACAAAGGCGTAACCGGCGAAATCGACTTTCACATCCCCAGCGACCTAAAATATCTCGAGCAGCTCAACAGCATGATGGCCGGACTGTTTCGTTCCACGCCGTTCAGCGAAAAAGACATAGCGGACATCCATTATGTTCTCCTCGAGATGGGCAAGAACGCTATTGAATGGGGCAACCGCAACCGGAAAGAGCTGCCCATTCATATCCAATACACATTCGATAAGGAAAAGTGGGTGGTTCATATTCGCGACCACGGCTCCGGCTTCGATTTCCACCGTTATCTCGATGGTTCCTACGATCCGACCGGCGAATACAAGGATCGCAGGAAGGAAGGCAAACGATCAGGAGGCCTTGGAATTATGCTGGCCAAAGTCTATCTCGACGAGATCATTTATAATGAGGCCGGCAACGAAGTTACCTTGGTCAAACGGTTTCCCGAAGAGCCAATTTCGGCTTAGGCGGGTTCCTGGCGCGGTGCATTCGAAAAATTTCAGATCAGCCCCAAAACGCGGATTTCCTGCCAATTTTCCCACATTTCTTGTGAAAAAAATCTTTCCGCGCTGGTGGGCTCGTTGACATACATTAGACCTTTATTTATCCTTATAAGGTAAGTTGGCCAAAGCGGCGTGCGTCGCGTATCGGGGAAATCATGCTTTTGCTGATTTTTGGGATTATTCTTTTTTTGGGCTTAATCATTTATGTCGCTTATCTTATTATTCAGAAGGAAGCCCCGGTGGAAAAGCGCCCCACCATTCATACCAGCGGAATCTACTCGGTCGTGCGGCGGTCGCCGCGCGGCGCCGTCGAGGCGGTCAAGCCGTCCCATTCCGTGCTGGAGAAGCACCTGGCAAACGCCAGCGTTGATGTTTTGGGCAAGCCCCTTTCCGCAGGGGACAAGAAGAGACTGTTGGATCAATGGCAGGCGAATCTGGAATCGAATTTGAGAAGCATCGAAAGCGGTGATCAGAATGGAATTGAGATTTATTTCTATTCCTCCTTTTCGGCGTGCTCTCAAAATGGGATGCTTCACGGCCGGAATCGTTTCGTGACCCGCGAAGAAATTTACCAGAATCCGGAGCTGGTTCCGCCATTTCATCTTGGCTGCCGGTGCGGTCTGGTGCCCGACACCGAATGGAAACGCGGCGGCCGTCCGGATGAAAAAGTGCTGCCGCTCCTGGACGGTCAGGAATTTCACGTACCCAATTGGAAAACCATCGAAAGAGGGGTTGAATGAACTGGACAACGAGACTACGAACACTTCTCTGGCTTCTGCCGGCCGCGGGAACGGCCCTTGCGGTAGGCCAGTCGGCCGTTCCCACGCTGGTATTTCCTCCCGGGGCCCGCGCAACCGGTTTGGGCGAAGCGTTTGTGGCGCTTGCCGATGATGCCAATGCAACGTTTTTCAATCCCGCCGGTCTGGCCCTTTCGCCTCTGGCCAACGATTGGCGGAATTTCCCGCGTGAAGAAAAAGAACCATGGGTTGCGGTCACGGCCAAGCGGAAACTGGCCTTCGGCGAACGGTCGCTGGTATGGGCGGCAACCGATAAGCAGTTGATTCGCTACAACGGCCGGGCCTGGTTCGAATACGAATCGCATCTGCTGGAACAAAACGACAACATCCGCAAAGTGGTAGATCGCTTCATCGACGACGAGGACATTGCGGAGGCGGTGCTTGATTCCGTACGCTCGTTCAACGGCCTGGGCCCCGATCTGAAGGAAGAGGACCTGGTCGAGGTCAAGCTTCCCTTTGTTTTAGGTGTGAATGGCCACATTACCGCGCTGGCGCTGGACCCCTCCGACCGGCTTTGGGTTGGAACAACGGCGGGTCTGCGCC
>CAYVZU010000172.1:0-5791 GCA_964455935.1 uncultured Fibrobacterota bacterium | reverse complement strand
TCCTCCAAAATAAGACTATTTTTGCAAACGGTAGATGAGTGCGCGGGAAAGGACAATTAATCCGGCTGGAGTTCGACGGCTCAGATGACCACCAATTCCGCCTGCAAGGCCCCAGCCTTTTTAATGGCCTGAAAAATCGCGATCACGTCACGAGCCGATACGCCAAGCGTATTCAACGCCTGGGCCAATTCCGATACATCCGTTGTGGGCCCCAGGACCACCATTTGCGACTTCTTTTCGACGACTTCCTGCTTGACCAGCGGTGCAACCGTGGTCTGGCCCTGCGAGAACGGAGGGGGCTGCGAAACAAGCGGCGTGGTCTGCACCTCGACAGTTACGCCGCCATGCGAAACCGCGACCTGGGAAATGGTCACGTCGCCTCCGGCCACAATGGTTCCGGTTTTTTCGTTTACTACGACGCGCGCCTGGCGATCCGGCAGAAACGAGGTCTTCTCCATGTCGGAGACAAACTCGAAGAAGCGCGTGTTGGCCCGCAACGACTCGGGAACCGCAACGGCCACGGTGGCCGCGTCTTCGGGCCTGGCCAGTTCGGATGCAAAACGGCCGTTGATGGCTTTGGCCAGAGCAACAGCCGAAGAGAAATCGGGGTTGGCCAGTTCGAGACGAAGCGTCTCGCGCGGCAACTCGTTGGTCTTCACCTCTTTTTGCACAACGGCGCCGGATGGAATGGTGGCCACGGCCACATGGTTCTTGGATCGCCGGTTCACCAAAAGATCTTCCATCTTGTACCCTCCGGTGGAGACCGGTCCCTGCGCCAGGGCCATAATTTCGCCGTCCGGATTCTGGAGGGGGGAAAGGAGCAGCGTTCCTCCCTCAAGGCTCTTGGCGTCGCCCAGTGAAGAGACGACCACATCCACCATCGAGCCTTGCTTTACGAAAGGTTTGAGTGTGGAGGTAACCATCACCGCGGCCACATTTTTTACGCGAATTCGCTGATTGGGAATTTCGATTCCCAGGTTCTTGAGCATATTCAGCACCGACTGGACCGTAAACATGGTGCGCGAACCGTCGCCGGTACCATCAAGGCCCACGACCAAACCGTAGCCGATCAATTGCGTATCGTGCAGGCCCTGGATCTTCGCGACATCTTTGACCCGGACCTGCGGCCAGGCCGTTGCACAGAGGAACACCGCAATCAGAAGAATCTTCCATCGGTTTTGCATAATGGCCTCCGGTATGCCTGTCAGCCTTGATTCCATTGCGGCAGCAGGTCAAAAGATCCAGTTAAAGAACCGCGCAATCAGGCCGGGCCGCTGGCCGGTGAAGACCGCCCCGTTACCCGTATAGACAATCTTCGCGTCGGCGATATTATAGGAGAACACCGTATTGTCCCGGCCCACGTCTTCCTGCCGAATCAGTCCCGAAACCTCGAGAATTTCCTTTTCATTGTTGATCTCAACGACTTTGCTGCCTTGAATCATGAGATTGCCATTGTCCAGGACCTCCGTAATGCGGGCCGTGAGTGTCGCTTTCAGCGAACCTTCGCGCTTGGTCTCTCCCTTGCCTTTATAGTCCGCATTCGATCCGGCGCCGAACCCAAAGGATGGCAGAAAATCCAGGAGTCCTGTGGGTTTCTCGGCATTGGCCGATACCGAATGGCCTTTCTGTGTCTGGGTCCCGCTTTCATTGCTGGCCTTGGACGCCTCGGTCACCAGAACGGTGATCACGTCGCCCACTTGTTTCCCGCGACGATCCACATACAAAGAGTTCGAGCCGGCGCCGGCCCCTGCCGCCTGACAAAACAAAACCAGAAAAAGCCCTGCCAGCGCTGCGCTTTCAAAAAACCGGTTCATACCTTCCTCCTGCCGGACTCAATGACGACCGACGTGTCGGCCTGAATACGGCCGTTGAGCGTTTTCCTTGTTGCGGGACAATAAACCTGAATCCGATCGCCGATCTGCCCGGCCTGGCGGCTGACGCCCTCGGCGCCGATCTGTGTCGAACCTCGGACCACAAGAAGGCGCACGGCTGCGCCCGCTTCCACAGCCGGAGGCATGCGGACCATGGTTGCATCCAGAATGCGGCCCCGGACAATGGTTCGGCATGTCTGGCGACCCGTCAATTGCCGCGGATCGAAAAAGGCCGGATTTCGCATGCGCGAAATGTCCATTCGCACCATGGTAACATCGCCGGCGCTTAAAGCGCTATTGCGTTTGATTGTCCGCGTGGCAACGCAAACAGGATGCTTTACCTGAATCTGTACGCCAACCTGAAAAGAGCGGACCACCCGCCCGCGCTGTTCAATCTCCACGCCAATTCTGCCCGTTCCCCGGAAATCAAATGCTGCATCATGGCTCATTCGCAGCGAGTAGGGCTCGTTGCGCACGCGGAACCGGTCGGGACAGCTTGCGAGACGGATTGTCACATCCGCGGCCGGCCAGGACATGGATTGCAGAATGTATTGTGTAACGCTCTGGCGGATCGAGTCGATGGGGATTTCCCGGCTGTCGGCCGCAACGAAGATTTTGCCGCTGTTTCGAAACAGGATTTGCGCGCCCATTTCGGCCGTAAGCGCGGCTTCGACGGGAGCGGTCGAAACAAGGCGGGACCGTTGCGGCGGAAGATAGCGCGACACAATCCGGCCGGCCAGGTCCACGCCTTTTTCCGGAGCAACGCCGTAAATGGATGCCACTTCGCCCAACAATACATCGGGACCGGCGACAACGGCCGAATCGCGGAACACCACAATGACGGGGTCGCCGAATGCGGCCCGGGCCACGCAAAGCAAAAGAAGGCCGGTCAAAAAGCGCATTGTTTATCTCTTTAATTGATTGGCGACCTGGAGCATTTCCTCGGACGTCTGAATCGCTTTGGAGGTAATCTCATAGGCGCGCTGCGCGGTGATCATGCCCACCATTTCCTCGACCACCTCCACATTGGAGGTCTCAAGATAGCCCTGCTGCAGGCTGCCGTATTGTTCCGTGCCGGGTGTGCCTGCCAGGGGTTCGCCGCAGGCGACCGTGGCCGCATAGAGATTTCCGCCCAGGCCTTCGAGGCCCGCCGGGTTCACGAATTTGACCAGTTCGATCTGGCCGATTTCTTCGGGTTCCGCCTCGCCTTCCAATACGGCTGTCACCTGCCCGCTGGAGGAAATCGAAACCTGGTGTGCTCCTTCGGGAATGACGATCTCGGGTTCCAGGGGAAAACCGGCCGAGGTGACGATCACGCCATCGGCCGTGACCTTGAAGCTGCCGTCGCGCGTGTAGGCTACGGAGCCGTCGGGCCGAAGCACCTGAAAGAAACCTTCGCCCTGGATACCGATATCCAGCGGGTTTTTGGTTTCCACCACGCCTCCCTGCGTGAAGATGCGCTGGTTGGCCGCGGAGCGCACGCCCAGTCCCACTTCGAGACCCGTTGGCTGCGCGGTGCTGTCGGAGGTGCTGGCGCCGGGCTCGCGAATGGCCTGATACAGCAGGTCGTGAAATTCCATTTTGGATTTTTTGAACCCGTTCGTATTGACGTTGGCCAGGTTGTTCGAGATGTTGTCGATGTAAAGCTGCTGCGCTTTCATGCCTGTGACCGCGGTGTACATGGAGCGGATCATGGTTTACCCCTTTGCCTGTGTTCGTTACGCGTTGAGCCGGCCGATTTCGTTTACGGCCTTGCCCAGAGTCTCATTCTGGGCCCAGATGGCCTTCTGGTTTGCCTCGTAATTGCGAAAGGTGGAGATCATCTCCACCATGGATTCCACGGGACTGGCATTGGATGTCTCCAGAAAGCCCTGGCGCACCTGAAAATCCGAGGCGTCGAAAACGGCCGTGTCAAGCCGGGACAGAACAAACAAGCTGTCACCCTCCCGGTTGAGAGCGTACGGCTTGGCGAGTGTGACGATGCGCAGGCGCCCCAATTCTTCGTCGCCCGATAGGACGGTTCCATCCTGCAGAATATTGACCTTCTTGCCTTCAATCTGAATGGGGCCTTCGATGCCCTGCCGGTTTCGGCCAATGACAATGTTCCCGGTCGAGGTGACAAGCCGGCCGTTGCGGTCGATTGAAAAATTGCCGTTGCGGGTGAAACGCCGGCCATTTTCCGACTCCACCAGAAAAAATCCGTCGCCTTCGATCGCCAGGTCCAAAGGATTATCGGTCTGGTTAAAAGAGCCCTGTTCGAAATCGATGCGGACTTCATCGATCATGATTCGATCGTTGACAAAAGGCTGACGCAGATCGTCCGAGAGGAATTCCGTGAAGGTTTTGGTAATCAGATGTGATTTTTTGTACCCGGTTGTGGCGATGTTGGCCAGGTTGTTGGCGATCTGATCCTGCTTGGCCATAAGCGGGATCATTCCCTCCGACGATGTATAGAGTCCTTTAACCATGGTACGGTCCTCCGGACAAGGAGGATCTCAAAATCCGTGCCTGGCGCTTAACTTCAAGAAAAGCTTGAGGTTAGAAAAGGAGGATGGGCCGCTGTGCTGGACGTTTTTGCCGGGAAAGGAAAAATGTTCCCGGACTCCGCGGACTTGTTTATCCCAGGCATCGGCGCACGTTTTTGGAAGCTTGATGACGGAGCCGGACGGATCTCAGTTTATTGATTCATTGTCATGCAAATCTCTTGTGAAATCCTGCTGTCCGTTAATTGGGTTCTATTTTGCCGTGGCGCTTGCCAGGGCATTGGAGGCCGCGACCATGATGCATTTGCTGCTCAAGGTCGCGCCGGTTATGGCATCCACCTTTGGTTGTTGTGCCGCGCGTATTCTATCAACCGTTTCCCTCGCCTGATAGCCTTTTCCGGATCGCTGTTTAACAATTAAAATTTCCTCGATACGGTGTTTCCTTATTGTTATATCCAGATTCACGAATACCGGTATGGACCCCGAGCTGCCGTTGTAGACTCCATCCGGGATTTCGGCCAGGTTCACAGGTCCTATCCGGACGTATTCGGCCTCGATTTCCTTCATGGATTTCCTGGCCAGCAATCCGACGGCAACAATTGCCACCGCCGTGACCGCCAGAAGACAGATGATCACGATCATCAACTTCTTCATTGTGAATCCTTTCATACGTGGATGCTCGGCTACCTGATTCTTGTGACAACGGTCAGGGCCTTTTCTTTCACTTCCTTCTTGAAATCATGAAACAGCTTGCGCGCCACAACTCCCGGCAGGGGTTTGGCCCCGCATTCAGCGGCCGTCCGGCTCATGAGTGACAAAGCCGAGTCGCCGCCCATCCATTGGAATGGGAAGCCCATTGTGGCAAACGGCAGAACCCTCTTGCCCATCAACCCGGCCAGCCCTTTAATGGCCGCGATAATCACCGGCGAAGCCGAGAATGCCCATACTGGCCCGCCGACCAGCACAACATCATATTTGCCGCAATCGGGTAGATTCGTGATTTTAAACTCCCGATGTTGCCGCACGGACCCTCCCTTTATGGGAACATCGGTTGCAAGGACCGTCTCTTCCACATGGTGTCCGGATTTTCTCAGTTCCGCGGCGATCAAGGCGCCGAATGCCTTTGTGGTCCCTGTGCTCGAATGCACGACGATGCCGATATTCATTGTGCCCTCCATTTGATTGCATCAAAATTGATTCTTGACGACCCCGCAGCCAAGGAGCAAATTGTTGGAAATGGATAACAGCTCAGGTGGATGTGTCATTTCGAGCCCCTCGACAGGCTCGGGATAAACTCCGCGAGAAATCTTTCCCTGTCCGGAGAAAAGATTTCTCCTCGAAGGCTCGTCGAAATGACAACGTTGTGTCATGAATTGTAAATAAAGGTTCTTCCGACTTTTCAGTGGGTACCCCCCACATATAGTGTGAGAAGGTTTA
>CAYVZU010000171.1:0-5824 GCA_964455935.1 uncultured Fibrobacterota bacterium | reverse complement strand
TACTTTGGACAGTCCTGCCACACCCGCATCCGAGCCGTTTTCTCTGGATCTAAAGCAGGCCAGGGAAAGCGTTGACCGGACGTATATCGGGAAAGCCCTTGCCCTAACGGCCCGCAATGTGTCTCGCGCTGCCCGGGAACTGGGCATCAGTCGCAACGCCCTGATGGAGTTGATTAAGAAATACAATTTATGACATGCCCGGCGGATTCCCCCTCAACCTTGACCCGGTCCCGTTTTTCAGCGAGGTCCCTGCGGATCGGCGCCGTCTCTCTGATTTTGGCGTTGTGCCAAGGCTGCGATTTCCTTCGCGAACTCGTTTCTACGCCGGAAAACTCGCGCTCGTTCTATGAAGGCCTGATTCTCAACGCCCGCAACGGCAGTCCAGTGGCAGGGGCCGTGATTGCGCTGGGCGAGGAAACCGCCGAAAGCGACACGCAGGGCTTCTTCCGATTCCCAAATGTGCCCACCGGCCCCGCTACCCTCCGTCTGACGCGCTCGGGATTCCATTCCCTTGATGCGCAGACCACCGTGTTTCTCCCAGGCCGATATCCGGCCGGCACACCCGAGACTTTTTTCCTTATTCCGCTCAACAGCCTTCCCCAGATTCGCTCGTTTTCCGCGATCCCCGGGACCACCAAAGCCGTGGAGGATTCGGTTAGGTTTGTTCTCGATTGCCGCGATACAACCGGGGAAATCCGCACGATCACTTGTGACTTTGGCGATGGGTTATCGGAGTTTGCGCAAGTGCAGGATTCCGCGATGGTTCTTGCGTTTTCCCATACCTATGCAGTCGGGGGAACGTATGCAGCCGAGGTCGCGGTCATCGACGAATCGGGTGACACAACCATCGCGAGGACACTCGTCCAAATTTCCACAAACCATCGGCCGCAGGCTGTATTGCAGTTTCCCGACCATCCGTTTTTTACCAACAGATATGACCAGATCCGTATTCAACCAAGCGATCCCGATGGCAACTTCGACCACCTTACAATTGACTGGGGAGATTCCGTGATCTCGTACTACAGACTCCCCGATTCCGGATGGTATGCCTACAAGTATATGGGAGTCCAAGCCGAGACTTCCTATACCATCATCGTGACACTGACGGACCTGAACCAGGCCAGGGCCGTTTACCAGCAAAGGGTGACTGTGGCACCACTGATACCGCCCCTGATGCAACATCCATTAACGGTGGAGCCACGGACCATCACGTCCCAGGATACCAGTTTTGTTGTGACGGTAATCGTATTTCGGGCCGAAGGATATGTGAAGGAGTTATTCTGGAGATTAAATGTTGTTGATGCGCAATACGCAATCTGGGCCCGGGACTACCTTGATTCCACAACCGGGGTGATCAATGGCCAATACCGGCTCTTCACACACACCTTCCCTACCGCCGACCTCAAAGCAACCAACCATATCTCCGTTAAAGTTATCGATGCCTTTAATGGTGAATCGGAAGCATCGGCAACGTTTTTCAAACAGTAATCGTTTTCGCCAGCATGCGACCGTGCTATAAGCTGCCAGATTTCATGGCAACCTGCCAACTAACATGGCATCCGACTTTGCAGTCGTAATTTGACAACGTATTGTCATTAAACATGTTACAGCTATTTCTGTGATTGGCATGCGTGTGGCTACTATTTATTGCGACGGTTAAACCACATTCATTATTCATAAGGGGGGTCCGATGTACCGATTTTCTGCTCTGCTGATAGTCGCACTTGCCGCGACATGCGCATTCGGCCAGATCTGGTCTGGTGATGCACTCCAACTTCCAGCCGGTTCGACCGTTACCGTTGACGGCTATCTTGACGAAGGCCTTTGGGCGGGCCTTACAAAAACCAAGCTGGATGCTACCAGCTACCTCCAAGTCGGCGTTATCGACGGCGATGGCGACTGCTATACCGAATTTGTGACAGCATGGGATGCTTCCGCACTGTATGTGGGCTTGTGGTTCTATGACGATACGCACAATGCTCCCCATTCGCAGTACCTGGACGATGCCAACAATGCCTATGATGACGATGGTATGGAGTGGTTTATCAACCACAGCTTCGAGGATGGTTTCAACGATGTGACCGATCCATACCGCGGCCTGTACGGCTGGCAGTTGGTCAAAGGCTTTGGAAACTTGACTGCGGCCGACCAGCATGGCGGCACCTGGGGCGACGGTCCACAAGGCTGGAGCACGGCGGTTTATTCGAAAGCGGACCAGGAGACAAAGGGCTGGTATGAGACCTTTACCAGCGCTGACGGCGTCAACTTCACCGATGAGATGAAGCTGACTTGGGCCGGTAATGTTATGAACGGCAAGGGGACTGCCGCAGCCGGTGACCGCATAGGCTACAATATGAAGGTCAACGACAACGACGGGGTCTTCACAGCCGAAGGCAGTTTGAACATCACCAAGATCAGCCATCAGGGCGGCGCGGGTAGCGGCCAGAACTGGGGCCTTCTCACCCTCAGCGCGACACAGGCCGGTGTAAAGCCGGTCCGCAGCATTGCCATGCCAAAGACGGCAGCCATGCAGACCGCGGCCTATGATATTCAGGGCCGGGCGATTCGTTCCACAGCAACAAGAAGCGTTGCCCGGATCGCGATTGACCGGACCGGAAAAGTGACCAGAAACATGATTGTTCGATAGAGTCGGGGGGCGCCCCCGGACCATTGGGTCCGGGGGCTTATTCCTTCGGAGATACAAGCTATGAAAAGAATGATTCTTAGCTGTATGCTCTTCCTTTTTCTTTCGTCGGCGTTTGCCGATAAATCCAAGCAGGTTACAATCCCAACCGACAAGCCGATCGTGACGACCTGGTCCAAGATCAAGGAATTGTTTCAGTAGGATCGATTGGCTTCGAGGTGAAGATTTCGTTTTCCGGTCTACACGCTACACGCTTCGTTCTCCGGCCAGCTTCTGGGCCAGTTCCAGGATTTCAACCATGCGGTGCTTATCCTTGAACACGAATCCGTAGAGTTTGCCCAGTGATGCGCAGGCCTGAATCTTGAACATGCGGTAGTCGATTGGAACAAAGGCCGGTTTTTCCTGGGCGCCAAGCACCTTCTCGAAAAAATTACGGGCCTGGTGCGGATCGTTCTGCCGTTCCGCAAGCCGGCCTTCGAGGAAATGGAGCTTGATGTGGTCGGCGGCGACCTGGCGGGCCACCTGAATCCAGCATTCGAGCATGCTCGTATTGCCCCACTCAAGGCCCAGATTGGCCAGCACCAGCGGTACCTCATCGCGTACGTGGCGCTCGATCCTTTTCTCCTCCGCGATTCTGTAAGCCTCCTCGTAAAACCGGACCGACTCCTGTGCCCGGCCCAAATCAACCAGCGCTCCGCCCATCATGAACAAGGTGACCGGATTGCGTGCTTTTTGGGACTTGAGTTCCTGTTCGAGCAAAGCAAGATTGCGCTCCTGTTTGCTCTTGCGGCTTTCGGGCCTGTAGCCGGTATGCAGGATCTGGATATCGGAGTATAACACCTTCAACCCCGCGCGCTGAATGGAGGGCAGCACCTGCTCGTGCACACGAAATTCAAAGCGGATGTCGGACCGGTTGGGAAAAATGCGGATTTGCTGAAAAACCTGACCCGCGACACCGTCGGTGGAGTTCTGGATATTAAACCCAAATGCCGAATCAAGCGGGAATTCCTGCTTGATCTTCAGGATCTTCTGGAATGCTTCGGGCGGCACCAGATCGTCCGCGTCCAGCCACAGAATCCACTGCTTGGTTGCGTTTTGAAGCGAAACGTTGCGGGAATAGGAGAAGTCGCTGCGCCATGGATCATGGAGAACGCGCGCCCCATAATCGGCCGCAATGGCGGGGGTCTTATCGGATGAGCCGGTGTCCACGACGATCAACTCGTCCCAGAGCCCGGCCATTGATTTCAAACACCGCGGCAGACTCTCTTCCTCGTTCTTGACGATCATGCAGACGGAGAGAGAATTCATGCGCCCCGGCCTTCCACAAGGCCGCGCAATTGCCCCGCGAGTTCCCGGGCTGGGCCGTTCTGCGGCTCTACGGCCAGAATCTGTTCGACATAGCGCAAGCTTTGTGCATAATCTTTGAGATCCGCGCTGCAGGAGGCGGACTTCCAGAAAAGATTGACGCCGGAGTAGCCGCATGTCATTGCGGTTTCATAGAAGGGCAGCGCCAGGTCCGGTTTTTTTTGGGCGTAATGGACATCGCCCAGAAGCTCATGGATCCGCGGTTCGGACGGGACTCGTTGGCGTCCCTGCTCAAGAATTTCCTGGGCTTCCTCCGCTTTGCCCTGGGCCATCCGGCATCCGGCCTTGCCGGCGTAGGCCCTTCCCGCGGTATCCGGACACGCCGCAATGGCTTTGTCGAAGAAGACAACCGCTTCGTCCAGCTGGCGAAGAGAAAGCAGCGCCTCCCCTCTCCAAATCCAAAAGTCGGCGACATTGGGATAGCGCTCCATACCATCGCCGCTGAGTTGAAGGCACAGCTCCCATTCGCCGGCCTCGGCATGAAGGCCAATCAGCTTAAGCAGGGCGTTCCGCTTAAGCCGCACATAATCCACGCCCGCTTTTCCCACAAGTTCCGGAGTATCCAGCACACGCTTGAGCAGCTCGATAGACCGCTCCGATTCGCCATTCTCGGCAGCCAGATCCGCGGCCAGGAAAAGTGCATCGGCCTTGTCGGGCGCAATGCGGAGCAGACTTTTGAGGGTATCCAATGCCTGACCGGGCCGACCGGCCTTTTTAAGGGCCAGAGAGAGGCCTACATGAGCCTGCAAAAAGAGATCCCGATCGGTCTGACCGGCCCCGCCCGCCTGGATGGCCGCGCGATACGAATTGGCAGCCGGCTCGTATAGGGCGCAAACATACTGAGCATCTCCCAAAGCGCAATACAGCGCAACCGTTTTTCGGCTGGCAAGCTCCTGTTCGATCATTTGAATGTTGCGCCCGGCTTTCTGCTTCCGCTTTTCAATGTCGGCATATCCCGTGTGAATGATTCGAAATCCGCTTTCAACAATCGGGATGCCTGCGCGCGCAAGCGACGGGGCAACCTGTTCGTGAATTCTCTGCTCGAAACGCAACTCCGGGCGATTCGGCAGGAAGCGAAGCTGAAGGTATTCGGGTCTTTCGGCATTCTCGGCAAGGCTCATAATCCGGGCATAAAAGCCCTGGTCCGCGGAGGCCTTGATGCGCGCCAGGGGCTCTTCCTGGCCGGGCGGCACAATGTCATCCGCATCCAGCCACAGGATCCATTGGCACAGGGCCGCGTCCAGCGAGACATTGCGGGCCGCGCTGAAATCGCCGCACCACTTGAAGCCAGTCACATGCGCGCCGAAGCTTCTGGCGATACTGACTGTCGAGTCGGTCGAACCGGTATCTACGATCACGATTTCGTCCACATAGGGTTCGGCGGAACAAAGGCATTTCTCCAGATTATCCTCTTCGTTCTTCACAATCATGCAGAGGGTCACGCCGGGCACGCGTCCTTTGGCCGGCAAACTCTTCTCCAACCGGGCAAGTTCCGCTTTGGCTTCCTGGGCCTGGGCGGTTTCGCTCTTGGCGCACTCCAGGAGAAAATAGCGTGCCCGAAGCGGCATACCGCGCCGGATGTATTGCCGGCCGCTGTCAAGCAAAGACGATGGCGCAAGCTTCTGAGCGATTGAGGATTCGATTGGAGGCCTCCCGTGGTTCTACTCGGTTCTTTTATAACTTTTAAAATAATCTTTGTTGAACGCATGGGATAGCATACTGCCGCCATTCTCCATTCATAATTTATAAGTAACTACACGGGTTCCCATGAAACCACAGAGAGAAATCCGAGTTAAGAATGAGAACACAGAGGGA
>CAYVZU010000170.1:4651-5967 GCA_964455935.1 uncultured Fibrobacterota bacterium | reverse complement strand
CGCAATGCTTGAGGGCGCATCACTCGCCAGGGAGATTTGTGGGTAATAGATAGCTTACGGAACCGTGCGTGAACCTCTCGGTTCACACGGCTCTTACTGTTCGGCTACGGTGTTCCCCACGCCCAGTGGGCAAAGAGCTTGGGGGCGGTGTGGTGGGGGTATATGGACCTTGCGATCTAAGATGCACGCTTAGGGGCCTCCACGCAGCCGTCGGTGCGATCCCTTGGCATCTCAAGCTCTTAGCTGCCTTCACCCATGCCCAACTGCGGATTTTTGGCTCAATTCCTCATACCGTGCGTTTTCCCTCCCCGCCCAGAAGCCCAAAATTCAAATTGTCCCTCGCGCAAAGCCAGACCCTGGCATGAGATTTGAAGAGCATAAAAGTAGCCGGCCCTGCATTCCCGAAATCCCAAACCAATACCATTATGCGCAAACTCATACCCGCCAACCTTTCATTGTTCCTATCAATGGCATTTTTCCAAGCCTACGCATGCTCGAATCAGGAAATTACGCCTTTGCGTCTGAATTGCGATTGCGAGGGAGTGCGGTTCTATTCCTGCGAGCCCCAACGAAACGAAATTGGAGGAGGGTTCGCGCTGGGCGCAGGTCTGCTTAAGCTGAATTTACGGCCTGTTTCGGAGTTCATGGAGAATGATATCGACCGGGAGTTCGATCTTGATGAAAACCAGCTCCTGCTTGCCGGTCTTTCGGCCTATGGCGGAAAGCGAACCGGCGGCCGCGCGGGCGGGCAGGTTTGGTTCGGCTATAAACGGTTTTATGGCGCCATGCCGGATGGCGAGAGTTACTCCAGCCTGGATGTGTTTGTTTCCTATGGCGGCGTTTTTGCGGAGAAGTCAGCCAGTACGGGCGATCTGACCCTGTTGATCGGCGGTCTTTTTGGCGGAGGCGCTTTTGCCCTTCGCAAGGCGCCAAATTTTTCAATGGGTAAATACAACTTTATGGACGAGGGCTGGGTCCACTACCCCGAAGATGGAGCAGAGTGGGCCGCCACCCCGATCTTCGCCGTTGACGGCCATGGCGGGATCAACTACTCAATTTTATCATGGATGAGCCTTGGCCTGGACGCGCAAATGGTGTTCCTCTATTCGCCCACCGGGTTCGGTTTCGGCCAGAAGGCCTTCTGGACCCAAAATCCCGGAATCCGCATGCGGCTGGTGTTTGGCAATATCTGACAGTGTCGCCATTTGTGAGTTGTGTGTAGGGACACGGCATCCACCCTCCGCAGTGGACTGCTACGGAGGACGGGTGCCGTGTCCGTTCTGAAAATGGCGAAGGCCGGCGTAAGACGTCAAACG
>CAYVZU010000170.1:0-4551 GCA_964455935.1 uncultured Fibrobacterota bacterium | reverse complement strand
GACGTCAAACGCAAAAGCAAAATGCCCTGCGTTCTACGTCTGTCGTTTTAACCAAAATCCTCGCGGCTGAGCATCTTGCCCCCGTCTATGCGCAGGTTGCGGTAGGGAAGCTTCTCGACGATTTGGATATCGTGGGTGGCCATGATCACGGCCGTGCCGTTGGCGTTTACGCGCCGAAGCAGGTTGACAATGTCCATTCCGGTCTTGATGTCCAGGTTGCCCGTGGGTTCGTCGGCCAGCAGCACGTAGGGGTCGTTGACGATGGCCCGGGCAATGGCCAGGCGCTGTTGCTCTCCCTGCGACAGGTGCTCGGGAAAATCGTGAATGCGGTGGCTAAGGCCTACCTCGGCCAGGATTTGAAGCACCTTTTTCTTGAGCGAGCGGTTTCCCTCGCCCGCAATGCGCAGGGCAATGGCCACATTTTCGAAAATGCTGCGGTCGTAGAGCAGCTTGAAATCCTGAAACACGATTCCCAGCCTGCGGCGCAGCATGGGAAGGCGGGAGACGCTCTTCTCCACTTCGTGGCTGTTGAACCCGCAGCAAAAAACCTGGCCGTGAGTGGGGAAATCTTCCATGTAAATGTGGCGGATAATGGTGGTCTTTCCCGCGCCGCTGGGCCCTGTGAGAAAGACAAATTCGCCGCGGTGAATGAAGAAACTCACGTCATCAAGGATCGTGTATTTGCCTTCGAGGGTCTTGGTAACGTGGGTGAATTGGATCATTCACAACTAAAATAGCAATGAAATCCCAGGCGTGCAATGTCGAATGCAACGCAGGGTGCAGAATAAAGTCGGCAGCCTTTTTTTTGGCGGAAACGCGCGACTCCCTCCAGCCCTGCCCAACCGGTCTTTTCAAAAGCGCTTGACCTAAGTCAAGGTTTCCTGGCCGGCCATATTCCATATTGGTACAGCACCAACAAACGGAGGAACCATGTTCTGTTACCAATGTGAGCAAGCGGCAAACGGCAAGGGCTGCGAGGTCAGCGGGGTTTGCGGGAAGAAGCCGGATGTCGCTGCGCTTCAAGACCTGATCGTTCACCAACTCAAGGGCATAGGCCATCTGGCCCACCAGCTAAGGAATCAGGGGGTTGTTACAAAACGTGCGGATCGTCACGCAATTGAAGCCCTTTTCACGACCGTCACCAACGTAAATTTCGACCCCGAGCGCCTTGAGGGCGTGCTTCGATCCGGCGATGAAATCCGGAAGGAACTGCTTGCGCAATTGCCTCAATCAGTCCGCAAAGACCGGCTGCCGGCAACCGCTGTTTTCGAGCCGGCCGAAACTTTAAACGAGCTGGTGGAACAAGGCATTGAAAATGGAATCAACACCCAGGTGATTTCCGAGGACATTCGCTCGCTTCAACAGCTCCTTCTTTATGGGCTCAAGGGAATGGCGGCGTATCTTCATCATGCCATGCTTCTTGGCAAAACGGACCCAGCGGTCACCGCGTATGTCCATGAGGCGTTGGACTATCTGAATAAAACAGATCCGGCAATGACGGACCTTCTCGATCTTTGCATGCGATGCGGACAGTCCAATATCCGCGCCATGGAACTTCTTGACGATGCCCATGTTTCGCGCTTTGGCCATCCGGAGCCCACGACCGTGTCATGCGGGACCAAAAAAGGCCCGGCCATCATCGTCAGCGGCCACGACCTGCTTGATTTGGAGCAACTGCTCAAGCAAACCGAAGGAACCGGCGTGCAAATCTACACCCATGGCGAAATGCTGCCGGCCCATGGGTATCCCGGCCTGAAGAAATACTCCCACCTGGCAGGGCACTTTGGCACGGCCTGGCAAAACCAGCAAAAAGAGTTCGACTCCGTACCCGCGGCGATACTCTTCACCACCAATTGCATTCAAAAGCCGCGATCCAGCTACATGGACCGCGTTTTCACGACCGGCCTTGTGGCCTGGCCCGGGGTTTCGCACGCTCCGGAAGGGAACTTTTCGGCTGTCATTGCAAAAGCAAAAGCTCTTGCCGGCTTCGAGACGAAACCCGGCCCCGCGCTCACGACCGGTTTTGGCCGCAATGCCGTGTTATCCGTGGCGGACAAAGTTATTGCGGCGGTCAAAGAAGGCAAAATCCGGCACTTCTTTCTGATTGGCGGATGCGATGGCACAAAGCCCGGCCGCAACTACTATACGGAATTCGCGGAGCAAACCCCAAAGGACACCGTGATCCTTACGTTGGCCTGCGGCAAGTTTCGTATTAACCACCTGGATCTTGGAGACATTGGCGGAATCCCGCGGCTCCTCGACATTGGCCAATGCAACGATGCCTACTCGGCCGTTAAGATCGCGCAGGCCCTGGCAAGCGCATTCAACTGCGGGGTGAACGATTTGCCGCTTTCGCTGGTCCTGTCATGGTACGAACAGAAAGCAGTGGTCATTTTGCTGTCGCTTCTTTCGCTGGGGATCAAGGGTATCCGGCTGGGGCCCTCGCTTCCTGCCTTCCTCAGTCCGAATGTGATCAAGTACCTTGTTGACAATTTTGGGATTCAGCCCATTACGACCGCGGAAAAGGATTTGGCGGCGATACTAACAAAGTGATCCGCTGAAGCCCGAAACGCGATCGGATTTGCCGAATCGATCACTCCACGCGCCCGGTTCCCCTTTCTTTTCAAGGAGGGGAACCGGGATTCCTCACTCGTATCGTAAAGCCTCGATTGGCTTGAGCGAGGCGGCGCGGTTGGCCGGATACCACCCAAAAAAGATGCCGACGAGCGCGGAAAAGCCGAATCCAAGCAGCACGGAAAGCGGCGTAACGGCGGCGGGAAGGTTGGTGGCGCGCGAGGCGGCCCAGGCAGCGAGAAAACCAAAAATCATTCCCACAATGCCGCCAACAGTAGAAAGCGTGACGGCCTCGATTAAAAATTGCGCGCGAATATCCTTTCGCCGCGCGCCCACAGCCTTGCGGATGCCAATCTCACGGATGCGCTCCGATACGGACACCAGCATAATATTCATGATCCCGATCCCCCCCACGACCAGCGAAAGCACGGTCGCGCCAATCATCAATCCAAAAACGCCCGCCGTGATTGTCCGATACGTGCGCATAATCTGGTCCGCGGTGTTGATATTGAAATCATCCGGCTCTCCGGCCGGCACCTTGCGGCGCTGGCGTAAGAGCATCCGGACCTCTTCCTTCACCTGCTCCACATCCGCACCCGGGGACGGCTGGACGGCAATGGTCATGGTTTCGCCGCCGCGCTCTGAAACCGGTCCCGAAAAGTACTTCATGAAGGTGTTGAGAGGGATAATGACCATATTATCCTGATCGTTGCCGAACAATGATCCCCTTGGAGTGAGGGAGGCGATCACGCGGAAATGATGCGGGCCCAACAGGATCGTGGTGCCCACGGGATTTCCGCCGGGATATAGCTTGCTCACGATAGTGGCCCCAATCATGGCAACCGGCCGGCTGCCGCGCAGATCCACGTCCGCCATTGGGCGGCCGTCTTCGATCCCAAAGTTAATGATGAATTGGTATTCCGGCGTTGTTCCAACAACCTGGACCGCCTCAATCAAATTTCCGCCGAATTTGGCTGATGCGGCGGAAATCATCAGCGGCGCGACTCTGGAGACTTGCGAAACCCGGGTTTCCACGGCCCGCGAATCGTGCAGCGTCAGGTTTTTCCGGCCACGCGACTGTAGAAATTCCTCGCGGTTCATGGTCCACGAAAACTTTTGTACATAAAGCGTGTTGCTTCCGATGGAAGAAAGCTGATTCGATACCAGGTTGTTTAAGCCGTCAATCAGCGCCATCATGGCAATGACCGTCAACACCCCAATCATCACGCCCAGCGCCGTTAAAGCCGAGCGGAGCTTGTGCGCGCGCAAGGCCATGAGGGCGAGTCGGATGGATTCAAGAAAGCTCATGGAAAAACACCGGAATTGGCAAGATATCAGGATTACGAAATGAAGAACTTTCAAAACCTCTTTGCGCTGCGATTCTCAACAGATTCATCATTCACCACCCCGCCATCGAGAATGTGGAGGATCCGATGCGCGTGCTCGGCGATATTGCGATCGTGCGTAACCAGAATCAGGGTTTTGCCGTTGTTGTGGAGCTTTTCGAAAATCGCCATTATTTCCACGCCGGTTTTGGTATCGAGATTGCCGGTGGGCTCATCGGCCAGAATGATGGGGGGATCGTTGACCAGGGCGCGGGCAATGGCCACACGCTGGCGCTCGCCGCCCGACATCTCGGCGGGCCGGTGATGGACCCGATGCGAAAGGCGAACCGCGGAAAGCGCTGCGGTCGCCTTGGCCCGGCGCTCCGCCGGCTTCATCCCCGCGTAAAGCATGGGCAATTCCACATTGTGAAGCGCAGTATCGGAAGAGAGCAGGTTGAACATCTGAAAGACAAAGCCAATACTGCGGTTGCGCACCTGCGCCAAGCGATCCTCGTCGAGATTGGAGACCGAAGATCCGTCGAGCCGGTATTCCCCTGTACTGGGCGTGTCGAGGCAACCGAGGATGTTCATCAGCGTGGATTTCCCCGAACCCGAAGGCCCCATAATGGCGACGTACTCGCCCCGCTCGATG
>CAYVZU010000169.1:0-6200 GCA_964455935.1 uncultured Fibrobacterota bacterium | reverse complement strand
AACCATTGCGGCTGTGGGCTTCCTGAAAGACTCGAAACTGCTGCGCTGGCTCGAGAAGCTGGAATTATTCCTTTACAGAAGAGCACGAGCCATTGTGGCCCTGACCGAGGCATTCAAAAAGGACTTGGTCCGCAGGGGAATTCCGGAGAAGAAAATCACGGTTGTTGTCAACGGGGTCGAACTCTCGATGTATGCGCCTCGGTTCAAAGATTCCGCCTTGCTAGCTGAATACGGATTGGCCGGCAAGTTCGTGATCGGCTACATTGGCACCCATGGGTTATGCCACGCTCTTGAAAATGTACTTGCCACAGCCAACGAACTTCGAAACAACAAAGAAGTCGCTTTCCTTTTCGTTGGCCCGGGCGCCGCACGGGAATCCTTGATGGCACAGGCAAAAGGTTTGTCTCTTGAGAATGTAGTGTTTGTACCCCAACAACCCAAAGACCGCATGCCTAACTATTGGAGTCTGTGCGATGCGGCCCTGATCCACCTGAAGAACAGTCCCGTCTTTGAGACGGTGATTCCCTCCAAAATATTCGAGGCCATGGGTATGGGACTTCCCATTATTCTCGCTTCACCACCGGGTGAGGCTCAGGCCATAATTGAGAATGCGAAGGCAGGGGTGTGGGTTCCTGCCGAAGATCCCGTCCGGCTGCGCCAGGCGGTTCTTTTGTTAAAAGACAATCCTGCGGAAAGGGAAAAACTCGCGAAACACAGCCATCTGGCAGCAATCCAATACAGCAGAGAGAAGCAGGCGTCCGAAATGCTTGAGGTCCTTAAGGCAGTGGGGTGCTCACAATGTCATTGAAAGTTGTCGTGCTCCTGCAGGAAGACAGGTTTGTCATTCCAAAGAACGTAATGAAGATTCTTGCAGCCGGCCACAAGATACAGATGCTGGTTGTGGCCGATACAACGGGTTCGCTTGTTAATATGAAAGCAAAGTTCATTCGGTGGTTTGGCCCACTCCCTTTTCTTAAGCTTGGGATAGCCGCCGTTAAGGAGCAATGCGCCTGCAATATTAAGCGACAGCCCGAGTTGACGGGCGTGGGAGTTCTCGCGCGCAAATTCGGTATTCCGCTGGTTCGCACGGCCAGGATTAACGATTCGCAGTTGGTGGCCAAAATAGAAAGCCTCCGGCCGGACTTGATCGTTTCGTTTTCCGCCCCACAGATTATAAGGGAACCCCTGCTCTCCTTGCCCCGGCTTGGCTGTGTTAACCTGCATTGCAGCCTTCTTCCCAATTATCGCGGCCTTTTGCCCAGCTTTTGGGTTCTGCTGCACAATGAACGCTTTACGGGCGCTACAGTCCACACGATGGGGGCGGACATCGACGATGGCGCGATCTATGGGCAGACAAAGGTCGAATTGCAGGGAATCCGCACAATATATGACGTGATCCGCAAGACAAAAGAAGCCGGCGGCGAATTGCTGGTTCGGGTCATGGACGACCTCGAGGCTGGCCGGATCACACCCAGTGAGAACCGGATTAATGAGGGCTCGTATTTTAGCTGGCCAACAGTTGCCCAGGCTCGTGAATTCAGGGCCAAAGGCTTTCGGCTGATTTGAGATTTGACAGGATGTACTGGATAAGAGAGGAGATAGACAGGATGAGAGCATTATTGATCCTGTTATCCTGTCCGTTTTCTCATGAGCGGACACGGCACCCGTCCTCCGTAGCAGTCTACTGCGGAGGGTGGATGCGTGTCCCTACAGAATCGTTATCTGCCATGACGAGCAATGCATGAAGCCAGCGTTCTTAACTCTGGATTTCGAAGAATGGTTTGATCTGGAATATCTGCAGCGTTATGCCCTTGATAAGAGCATTTCCGTTGCTTTGGGCGTTGAAAAGCTTCTTGAAGTTCTCGATAATTTGAATGTGAGGGCCAGCTTTTTTGTCCTGGATTCCGTGGCGAAGAAGAACAAGGCCCTGCTTCGCGACATTCTCCAGGCCGGGCATGAGATCGGCTCGCACGGGTTAACCCATCGGCTGCTGTCATCTATGCCGGACAGACAGTTTGAAACGGAAGTCCGGCAGGCCAAGGCGAATCTCGAAGAGATGACCGGCGTGCCGGTCCTGGGATACAGGGCGCCATGCTTTTCCATGAACTCCGCCAAGCTTGAAATCGTGCGGGCTGCCGAGTTCAAATACGATTCCTCGGTGATCGATTTCTCTCTGCATCCGCTGTATGGCACAGTTGATCTCGCCCAGTGGACAGAGGTTTCGGAATGGATCTACCGCAATGACGAATTTCACGAATTTAAAATCCCGACTACCCTGGTGCTGAACCGCAGAATACCCATCTCCGGTGGCGGCTACCTGAGAATCTTCCCATTTCTTGTGTTTCGGCTTCTTTTGGCGCGGGCATTGAGGCATTGGAAATCCTATCTTCTCTACATCCACCCTTTCGAATGCACGCTAATGCGAGTACCGCTGGCGGGCGTTGGGTGGAAAGATCAACTGCGATTCTGGATTGGCCGGAAGAGGGCCTTGCCTCGGGTACAGAATGTGATCCGGATTTGCAGGACGCAGGGCTTTGAGTTTCTCACCTTTGGCGAGTACCTGAAGAATGCTTGCAGGCCGTAACATTCTTATTACCGGTGCGGCGGGTAGAATCGGCTCCGCATTAGCCGATTCCCTTCGGCAACTTGGCGCCAGGGTCGTGGGCATCGATCTGCAGCCCGCCGAATTCGTGGAAAAGATCGATCTCACAAACCCAGGCGAACTGGCGGGCTTTTTTCAGGGTAAATCGTTTGACTTCGGGATCCACGCCGCCGCGTTGGCTCATAACATTCAGCGGTTCACGCCAAGCCGGATCATGGGCGTCAACCATATCGGCACGCGCAACCTGCTGCAGGCCCTTCCCCGGCCCATTGCCCTTTTTCTGTTCTTCAGCACGATTTCGGTTTATTCCCCGGCGGACGGCCCGCCCCTTTCAGCCCATACGGTTCCACACCCGCCTGATCCATACGGTCAAAGCAAAAAGCTTGCGGAAGAGGAAGTGATTCGATCCGGGCTGCCGTTTTCAATTGTTCGCCTTGCGCCCGTATACTCGAAAGGGATAACAAGCGATCTGGTTAAGAGAGTACCGCAAATGGGACCGATTACGCTTCTTTTGTCACCTTCAGAAAAACGATTCACCTTTCTGCATCTAGATACTTTGGTGAAGCGGGTCGTTGATCTCCTGGCCTTCCCGCAGGCGAACACAATTCGCATTTTGGCCGATGCCATTCCGCTTTCGCCAATGGACATTATGGATTATTTGGGACAGAGGCCGCGGCTTGCTCTCCGGTTGAATGCAAAGGCAATTTATGGATTTGCCAACATCCTTCTGCGCGCGGCTCCAGGGTCCATGCGCGTGAGCCTTCTGTCGCCTTTGCAGAAGCTGCTGTGCCCACCGGCCTACGACACGAAAACCGTTTTTGAAAAACAGTAGGCAAATGCACGGCCATAGAGAAAGTGGTCTGATTGAACCATGAATTTAAAACAAATCCCGCTTTACTTTCGTACGGTTCGCCACTTGAAGCCATTGCAGATTTACCACCGTGCCGCGCGGAGGCTTTTGGGCCCGGTATTTCATCCTCCTCGGAGCTACAAGCGGCAGTATTACGACCGCATACCGGAGTTCATGTTGCTGGCGAATCCGCCCCAACGCAAAGGAACAGCCCAATGGGGCCCAGGATTTTGGAATTTCTGCTTTCTCAATATCAGCCAAGACATCGCAGGCGATTGGCTGCCTCCGCAAGCGAGTCGTTTGTGGGTTTTTCACCTGCATTCGTTTGAATACCTATTGTCAGAGCAGGACCCGGAGCGGATCGAGAAACTGGCGGATGACTGGATGCGGAAAGTGGAGCCTCGACATGCCGACACCTGGCACCCTTTTGTCGTGTCGAACCGGATCTGCAACTGGTTTTGGACCTGCGGCCGGTTTGAAAGCACATTTTCACCGGTCTTCAAACTTAAACTCGCAAATTCCCTTCGCAACCAGCTTGAGTACCTGTATGATAATCTTGAATTCGACGTTCTTGGAAACCACTTGGTTCGTGACTGCAAGGCCCTGATCCTGGGCGGGTTGTTCTTCAATACCCCATCTTTCGTGGACCGCGGCCTCAAGGTGCTTCGGCAAGAACTTGGCGAGCAAATTCTCCCGGACGGCGGGCACTACGAGCGAAGCCCCATGTACCACTGCCATGTTTTGGAAGACCTTTGGATCATTTACGCCAATCTCGAACTGCTGCGACCCGCGGACGCGGAATGTCTGGCGCCGTCCATCTGTTCCATGGCGTCTTTCCTCTCCAAACTGGTCTGGCATGGCCGTCTGCCGCTGCTGAATGACACGGTGCAGGATCAGGAATACAACCCGGAGCACCTGCTCTCAAGCATTGCGGAGAAGATCCCCCTTCCCAGGGAAATACCCGGCCGATGGCATTCGTTGATGCCCCATACCGGTCTTTATGTCTATAATTCGGACCGGATGAGACTGGTTTTCGATGTTGGCAAAATCGGGCCGGACTTCCTGTGCGCCCACTCGCACAGTGACACGCTTTCCTTTTTGCTCAACCTTGACGGGCAGGAAATTGTAACCGACTCGGGCGTTTATGAATACGCAAGCGGGAAGTGGCGCACTTACTTCCGTTCCGCACAGGCGCATAATGTTTTGCGAATAGCCGGCATGGAGCCAAACGAAATATGGGGTAGCTTCCGGGTAGGGCGCCGGGGTTACCCATTCGGTCTCATGGCAAGCAAGGACGGTCGCGTTGTGCAGTGCGGGTTTAATGGGTATGCACGGCTTGCGGTCAATATTTTCCGCACTGTACTGCTCCTTGAAGACGATGAAGGGGTTGCCGTCTGTGATCATATCGGCAATAAGGGAAGAACAACCGGATTCGAAAGCCTCTTACACTTCGGCAAAAATGTGAAAGTGTTGGCCGCCGACAAGGAAAACCATTTTTATTTCACGGCGGGTAGCGTGGCCGGTACGGTTGCTATTCGCGGCGCCGGTGCAAGAGCACAATTAGAGGAGTCCTGGGCTTCGGATTCGTTTGGAGAAAAGTATTTAAGGCCCATGCTCAGAATCACCGGTAACGCGGAGAAAGGCACCTCAATTCTCACCACCGTTATCGTTGCGGGCCAGAAGCAGCATGAGCAGACGGGCGTGGTCCTCGATGGCGTGCGCCGGCGTGTTCTGAAATCGGAATTGGAGGCAATTCCCCATGAATAGTCGTGGAATGCCTCTTTCAAAACGAATTTTTGACCTGTCCTTTGCGCTTCTACTGCTGCCGTTTCTTATTCTCATTATGCTTGTGCTCGCTTTTCTTATCCGTATCACTTCAAAAGGTCCTGCCATTCATTGGTCCGATAGGGTTGGTTTTAGCAACAATATTTTCCGTATGGCAAAACTCCGCACCATGCGAATCGACACGCCGCATGTCGCAACGCACCTTCTGGTCAATCCTGAACAATATGTCACGTGGGTTGGAAAGTACCTTCGCAAACTAAGCTTGGATGAAGTACCGCAGATTTACAATATCCTCAAAGGCGATATCAGTTTTGTGGGACCAAGGCCTGCCCTGTTTAATCAGGATGATTTGGTTGCTCTGCGGACAAGCAAGGGTATTCATAGGATCGCCCCCGGCCTTACCGGCTGGGCCCAGGTCAACGGCCGTGACGAGCTTGCCATACCGGATAAAGTGGCACTGGACGAGTACTACCTGCGCCATCGGTCGTTTTTTCTGGACCTGCGGATCATTATACTGACAGTGCTGAACTCGGTTCGCGGCAAGGGCGTAAGCCACTAAGAAACAATCGGCCCTCGCCGGACAGGAATATATATATTCAAAATTCCTGGGAGAATTACGGTAGATGGAACTGCCCCTCAAACACCCAATCGTTCGGTATAGACTTCCCTTTATTGTTCTCCTTCACGCCTTGTTTGCAGGCGGGGCCCTTTTCCTCTCATTTCTTATCCGGTTCGATTTCACGCTGGGCTGGGGCTACTACCCCCAGCGCTTTGCATTATCCTTGCCGATCAATATTGTTCTTTTTCTGGTATTTTCTGGGATTTTCCGTCTTTACCAGGGCATTTGGCGTTACGTGAGTGTCGACGACTTGCTCGACATCACCAAGGCCGCCGGGCTCTCGTCCTTGTGCTTTATGTTCGTGATTGTTTTTAGCGGCCAATTCGTCGGCTATCCCCGCTCGA
>CAYVZU010000168.1:0-6376 GCA_964455935.1 uncultured Fibrobacterota bacterium | reverse complement strand
TCTGCGCCGCTATGACGGCATTACATGGAAATACTACACCACTCTCGACGGCCTGGCCGGCAATACGATCACGGCCATCTCCGCGCTGGAAGGCAATGTCTGGGTCGCGACAGACAAGGGCTTAAGCCGGTTTGAAAATGCGGACTGGAAAACCTACTCCGTCAAGTCCGGCCATCTTCCCCTGGAACGGGTCACCGCGGTTTGCGCAACGGCCCGGGGCGCCTGGGTGGGCACCGACAGCGGCCTGGTACGGATTGAGGGCGACAGCGCCAATTCCTATACGTCATCCGACGGTTTGCTGTCCGATACAATTATCGATATCGCTCTGGACAAGGAGAATGTGTTGTGGGTTGCCCATCCCGCCGGCCTTACCTCCTTCAACGGCAAGAAGTGGAAGAAGTTCAATTTCCGCGGAAACCACGTATACTGTGTCAAGACGGATGAGCAAGACCTGGTTTGGGTGGGAACCGAGAAGGGCGTGCTGCGTTATGATCGCGGCAAACCGAAGGTGGATGCCATGGGTGAACGCATCTATGCCAATGCGGAATGGAAGCACCTGCACAGCCGCAATGCACTGGTGGGAAATCGTGTTGCGGCCCTAGCGACGCAGGACCGCGATGCCTGGGTCCTGACCGACGCGGCCATCAATCACTACGATCGCGCCGAACGCCAGGTGGCCTTTGCCCATGAATATCTTCTGCCGAAATTCCAATTGCCCGATTTATACCACGATTTTCTTGGTATGACGTGGCCCACGGAAGAATGGGGCACGTTTGGCGTATTCGCCAATTTCATTTCGTTCGGGGAAATCGATAACTATGACGGGTGGGGCCGGTTCCTGAACACCTTCTACTCGTGGGAGCTTGTTGGCAGCCTCTGCTACGGCGCCAAGATTCGCGAGGACCTGGGCGTGGGCGTCAATGCGAAATTCGTTTACAGCCCTCTGGCGCCGGGAATCCACCAGGGAAACCAGAAAGATGCGGGCATCGGCAAAACCTTTGCGATCGACGCGGCCATGCTGAAGCGCAACGTGGTGCCAAAGCTCGATTTTGGCTTCCACCTTCAAAACATGGGCCCGCCCATTTTTTACATCGACAAAGCGCAGTCGGACCCCATCCCCCTGAACATTAAAACCGGGTTTGCATACCGGGCGTTTCAAACGCCCATTCATCAGGCAACATTGCTCATCGATGCCAATCGGGAATTGGCCAAGCCCAACCTGACCGGCCAGCCCGATCCATGGTACAAGGCCATATTTACATCGCTCAATGACGAATCTTGGCGGGCCGAACTCGAACAGATCATCCTGAACGCGGGCGCCGAATACACGTATAGCAGCTTTCTCTCGTGCCGGGGGGGAGTGCTCTATGATCCTGACGGCTCGCGCCGGGAATTGACGCTTGGCCTGGGTGTCCACTACGGAAACCTGCAGATCGACTGGTCCTACATTTTCCAGGTGCCCGGCATGGAAGAGTCCTCACCGGCTCGCGAAAGACAACAGCGCTTCTCGCTACAACTGAAGTTTTAGAACAAGCTTGTTAGGCTGTAGGTAGGATAGGAGAGGATGTCAGGCAAATAGCCGTGGGTAAGCAAAAACAAGAAACTCTGTAACTACACAAGTTCCCATGAAACACAAAGAGAAATCCGAGTTAAGAATGAGAATACAAAGGAAAATCTTTCTGGCGCGCACCGCGCTGGAGTAGATCTTTTCCCACTCTGTGTCCTCTTCTCCGGCCTCAGTGTTTCTCTGTGGTTTCATGATTCTTTCGCGAGACGTGAGTAGTTACGAAACTCTTTGGTTACAATGAAAAAGAAAGCCTGGAAATCCGCTTGCGGCCTGGCCTATAGCTTATTCACCTTCTGTCCTTCCGCCATCGCCATCGAGAATACCCCATTTGTCGGCGACCTGCTTGAATTCGATTGCGGGGCGCGCATGGCTGCGCTGGGTACGGCCGCCCTGGTCGAACCGGGCGCTGTTGCCGCAGCCAATTACAATCCCGCGGTGCTCTCGCAGGTGCAGGGCCGTGAAGTCCTGATCATGCACGCCGAGCAGTTTGCCTCGCAGGGACAATTTGATCTGGCGGGCTTTTCGCTGCATCTGCGGCCGGGACTGGGCACGGCGATTCTGGTCTCGCGCTCGGCCGTGGACGGGATCCTGGACACCCGCGCCGCCGAACAGGATGCAAATGGCAATCCCATTCCCGTTGCGTTTCCCCTTCTGTCGGCCTCGGACTATGTCATGACCCTGGGGCTTGGCAAGGACATGGGGCACGGCATTCATCTGGGCGGTTCGGTGCGGGGATTCTATCGAACTCTGTATGAGGGTTTCACCGGGTACGGCGCGGCAGCGGATGCCTCGCTGCAATGGCAGCCCCGTTCCGCATGGGCGCTTGCTTTCGTCGTGCGCAATGCGACCACGGCCTACACCACCTGGAACAGCGGCACAGACGAAACGGAATATCCGTCCGCCTATTTGGGCGCCGGACATACGATGCAGGCCCCATATTTTTACGGCTCGTTCTCGCTGTATTTTCGAACCTGCTCGCTTCTCCCCTTTGGGAGTCTGGAGAACTGGGGCGAAGACCCGTCCCTGGTTGATGTGAAGGAGGACCCGTTGCAGATTTTCCGGTCCGGTTCGGCCGGGATCGAGTATCGCTTCCGCAGAATCTTCTGGTTGCGCGGCGGAATTCGTTCGGGAGTCCAATACAGCGGGGGTGCCGGCCTTGCGCTGCGCGAAGATGGCCTGCGCAATGCGGCCCTTGCCAAAATTCTTAAGCGTTGGGGGATTCGCGAGGTGGGGCTCGATTATGCCTACCGTACGGATCCGGAGCTGTACGAAAGCCATCTGTTATCGCTGCGGGCTGGATTCTGAACAACGAACTTGAGATGTTTTGCGTTCGACGTTCGACGCGAATTAAAACCAAGATTTTGCGATCCGAAAAATCTCAACTTTTCTGCTGCAGTCCGGCTGCGAAGGGGATTGAGGGCTTTCTTTTCATGTCGGACCTTCGGCGTTCGACGTAAAACGTCCAACGTCAAACATGTTTTTATAGTGCCAGCGTATTCTTGCCTTCCATTAGAATCAGCCCGTGAAAGAAGGTCTCGGCCTGCCCGTTGATCTTGAAGCGTTTTGGGTTTTTGCCCGCGCCCACGTAGATTCCCAGTTGTCGAATGGTCCGGCCCGCGGCATACTGGCCTGGTTTCACGCGGAAGAAAATCGAGTCCATTCTTAGGTTCTTCCAATACGGCGGCTGATTGCGCTCGGTTTCGTCGCGATACACCAGCCCTTTTTCCGCGCCCCAGAAAAGCTGGTACAGGACACTATCCTCGACCACGACCCAGTTGTTGGGCATGACGTGTTCAATCACTTCATCGCCGGGACCCGCTGCGCTTTCCTCCAGCGATCCGCTGACGAAATTCACACGGTTTCCGGTGATTTCGTCGTTGACGATGTAGAGCGGACAGGCATCCTCCCGTTCCAGCCGAACATCGCAAAGAGCCTTGAGCCGGTCGAAAATCAGCAGACCTTCCTCGGTCCAGGTGAGGATCCGCATTTCGCGGGAGAGGACCGCGCCGCCGGCCGCATTGTGGTAGACGATTTTCCCGGAGGTCTCGAAGCCCTCCCGAAAGGTTTCTTCCTGGTGAAAAAGCACACGGGGCGTCAATTTCTGATTCTGGAGACGGATCCGGCCTACCAGGCTATCCGGCGCAATGCCGACCAGCAGAGGGTTCGACTGGAGAACGAAGGATGCTGTTGGCCTGCCGTGGAGATTCTTCCAGGTGAAACTGCGGAATGTTTTCCCGTTGCGTCGGATCAGGGTCTGCACATACGGAAATTTGTTGTTGGCCTCCTGGGCCCGTTCGAAGCGACCGGGGCTGGGCACGATGAGATCGTCCGGAAACGGGGTCAGCGCAAGAAGGGCCAGTTCAAAACCAATTTGGCTCTCGTAGGTCAGTCCCCATCCGCCCTGGGTCGGCGGAAGGCCCGGAATAAAACGGCCGTCGCCGATCCTGTCCTGAAGTTCCGCCAAAAGAGAGAGGAGATTGAGCATGGTGCGCAGCGCGATCCGATCGTCGCGCCAAAGCCCGTAGGCGAAACTATAGGGCCGCAGCATCCACAACGGCCAGTCCTGCCCTCCAACAGGCCACGCGCAGCCGTTCGAGAGACAGCAGGTCAGAAACAACTCCGAAACCCGGTCGTGTGCAGGCCGCACGAAATACTCGGGTACCTTGCGGCCCGTTGCCAAAAAGGCCAGCACCGCGACCATGATCCACTGCGTGTACGACAGAAATTCCGGATGAAAAAAGCCGTGCGACTCCAAGGTGTAATCGGGGTGCAATGTCACGGTATGGATAAAGGAGTTGATTGCCTGCCCGTCGAGACTTGTGAACTCGCCGTGATCGTAAACGGTGCTGGCGACGTTGAGCGCGTAGATTCGAAGGGTTTCTTCCCACTGCGTCGCATTGGCGTGGTCCGGACACAGGGCCAAAGCCCAGGCCAGCAGCATTGTGTCGCGGGCGGTTTCTTCGGCTTTGCTGTCCCCGCGCCGTCCGTTGGGCGGAAGGGTGTCAACGAACCGGTCGGCTTCAAAGGCAACGACCCGGCGGGCCGCTTCCAGCAAAGACGGATCCAGATATTCACGGCCAAAACAGGCGGTCATGGCCAGGGCCGACGCCCAGAGCGAACTATTCCAGTTCTCGCCCCACCGTTTTCGCCGCAGGAATGTGGGGACGTCCAGATCGCCGGTGAGGTGGGTCCGGCAGGCCCAAAGAAGGCCTTCACGCAAATAGCGCAAATGGCGGGCCTCGTTTTCGGCGGAGATCTGCTTGTCGCGCGCTGCGCGAATCAGCACGGTCGTGCAAAGCAGGATTTGCAGATGCGGCCGGACGACATACTCGATCACGGGCGACGAGAAGCCCATGTCGCCCATGTTGAAGAGCTTCGGATCGATCTCGCCAAAGAAGCCGCAGGCCTCATCCACGGGGGTCCAGCATTTCTCGTAATGAGAAAAGGAGCGCTCCAGAAAACGGAGCAGGAGCGGTTTTTCGAGCCGGCTTGCCTCCTTCCATTGATCCGAAAGGCTGGCCGGCGTCATCGCTTGATCTCCATGAGCACGCTGGGAATGGTATAGACCACAATGCGGCCGGTAACCAGATCCGTCTTGATTTTTTTTAATAGCTCCCGTGCGGTATTGGAATCGTACATCACTACGAAATTACTGCCGAAGAGCTTGGGCATGCGGTCGCCCGCAAGCCATGCCTCGTGCTTCCGTAAAATGGAAGGAAGAAAATCCCCATCCGTACCTTCGTAGCAGATACCCAGCCATGCCATGCTTTCCCCCGCTGTAAAGACTCTGCAAACTAATTTCTTGCAATCCCCGATTACACGGAAAACGCTTTTTGCCGCGGAAAAAACAATTATTTTAGCATCTTCCTGCAGCAAGGGGCCGTTGGTATGGAATGCTGGGACTATCGGAGTACGGAAAGCGGGCTGGCGGGTTCGTGCAAGAACTGCGGGTTCTATGCCAAACGCCAGGCGCGCAAGATTCCCGAGACTATCCACTGTTGGGAATACCTCAGCTGCAAGGAAGACTGCTCGGTGCGCAATGCAATGCTCCAGGAGCATGATTCGGACACCGACGAAACCCGTTTGCTGGGCCGGGGCCGAAAGGTCGTGGTGCTGGATGATTCGAAGACGCTGCGCAATCTGGTGAAGCTGATCCTGGAGGAATACGAGTACGAAGTGGAGGTGGCCGCCAACGGGCGGGAGGCGCTGGAGAAGCTGAACCGGATTCATCCAAACCTTCTGGTCTGCGACATCAACTTAACGGGCAGCACCATGACCGGAATGGATGTTCTGGTTCAGGCCAAAAGTTTCCGCAGCGATCTGAAGGTGATGATGCTTTCCTCGCGCGGCGACAAGGAAACGGTGGATTTCTGTTCCGAGCACGGTGCGGATGCTTTTGTCAAGAAGCCGTTTAAGAACGAAGATCTGGTTTTGCAGGTTTATCAGGTTCTAAAGGCCGAACCGTCGGGAAAGAAAGGGTAGAATACCAGCTTCTTTTCTTGACTGCCCGGTTTCGAGGGTGTATCTTTTCTGCTCTGTAATCCTGGAAAATTGGCGCTTTAGCTCAGTCGGTAGAGCAGAGGACTGAAAATCCTCGTGTCCGCAGTTCGATTCTGCGAGGCGCCATTATAGGGGTTCCGCGAAAGTGGAACCCCTTATTTTTTTCCTTCCTGCAGATGGAGCCCTGTCGGTCGAACCTATCCGGTCTTATACGAATTTAGGGACGGACCTTAGGAACTTGATTAAACTCAGGCTTTTTCGGATCAGTTCCTCCCCCTGACGGATGCTCTGGGTTGCAGCAGAGCCATT
>CAYVZU010000167.1:0-6395 GCA_964455935.1 uncultured Fibrobacterota bacterium | reverse complement strand
ACCCCTTGACACAACATCTTGGGGCTACCCACACAAAAGTCCGAAGGACCATAATGGGCCCATTCCACCGCCTCCCGGCCCTCCGGAATCGCCGAGCGAAAGTATCTATCCAAGCCCAGCATCTCATACAGCTTCAGCCCCAGCCACACACCACCAAAATCCCGGATCCGTTCCGTGCGGATCTTCCGCGTGTTGATCTCCAGCAGCGGCGGAAGCTCCTCGCGATCAAAGAAGTCCTGCTGATAGCTGTAGACCTTCTCAATGCTCTGCTCCACACTGAGCGCTTCCGCCAAGTCCGCATCACCCAAGTAGCAGACGATGCGCTGGCGGGGGCCACGCTGCGTGCGAAGCGCCTCAACCAATGCCCAGTAGTAATGATTTTTGCCGCATGCGCGCTTATTGATCCTGCGAAGATACATGACGTAAAACTATCTCGGATTCTCCCTCTCAACAAGGGGGTATTTCTTCACTACAACCACTTTCAAAGAGCAAAGGCCAATATCCAAACCCATTTGGACTTTTGTCGGTCAGATCACCGCAAAATAAATTGCTACTGCGGAAGATGGGTTAGCAGACAAGGACGGAAGTTTCGTCTTCAAAGCAGTAAACCGGGCTTGGCCTCCTGGTCTTGAGATACAAGCAGATCAGGCCGGTCGTCGCTTTCCAAATATAGGTGCTGAACCGAACAATCGGGTGCAATTTATGACGGCCCCTTCGGCGGAGTTTGAAGCTGCGCACCTTCCTTGTTGCGAGGAGAAAACATTCATGCAGAATATCCTCGCCATGTTCGCGAAGAGCCCAAGGAAAGAGCATGGCCTGAATTCGATAAACAAAAAAGCCGGTCAAATGACGCAAAATCTTCTGCAGGGCAGATGCTTGGCCCTTCTTTGCCAGCAGGATCAGTTTTCGCTCCTCGCGAATGGGAAGTTTTGGATGTTGGGCGATTGTTTTGCGGTATGGCTCAAACATTCGGTTTTTTTGATGCGATTAGGATGCAGGAAAAGGCTTCGGGGCAAGCGGTAGGCATTGTGAGAATATCATAATCTTTGGGCAGGTATGGCAAAGGCCGTTATGGCTTTTTCGGTGATGTGCCGGACGAACGTCTACTGCTCGCGCGAATGAGGATCCGTAATAGCCGAGGAGTCGCGCGAGAAAAGGCTTTCGAAAAAGAACCGCGGGCCGCTACCGGATGCCGAGGAATCGCTTCCTTCCTCCGATGAGAGCGCTTCAACCGGGTGGTGGCGCAGATAGATGTTGTTGGCGATGACCTGGAGCCGTTTCTGCATAAATACCGAACTTGTGCTGAGAGGGTTGAGTTTGGCGGGCTTGGCCAGCACGGCCGCCATTCGCGCGGATTCAATGGGCGTTAGTTTGGATGCCGGTTTTCGGAAGTATTTGCGGCTTGCCGCTTCGCAACCGAAAACGTCTTTGCCCCACTGAGCGTAGTTGAGGTATAATTCCAGAATCCGTTTCTTCCCCAGAATTGTTTCCATCAGGAGCGTGTAGGCCAGTTCGCGGTATTTGCGCGAGAAGCTCTTTTCATTGCTGAGAAAGAGATTTTTTGCCATCTGCTGCGATATCGTGCTGGCGCCGCGCTTGTTGACGCCATGGTCCTGGTTGTATTGCATGGCCGCAACAAGGGAATTCAGGTCAATTCCCGGATGCGTGTAGAAGGCGTCGTCTTCCGCCGCCAGCACGGCTTCCTGCAAGTCCATGGAAATGGAATCGAGCGGAACGAATTGCTGCTTGATTTCCTTAACGCCCTGGCGAGCCGCCGTTTTTTCGTATTGTCGCATATACGCGGTCTTTTCCGGGTTGCTGGTTTTGAGCCGCACCACATCCAGCACGGGCCGCCCAACGTATTTCCAAACCGGAATCAGGGCCAGCGTGCCGGCAATGGAAAACAGCACCGCATAGCCAAGGAGAATGGCGCGTATTGCGGACCAGATGTAGCCTGCAATCTTCAGGGTTTTCATAGGGCCTTTTTCCTGAGGCGGGCGAACTTGCGCTTGCCGATGCGCAGGACGCGCTCGGCGCCCGATGCCAGGCGCACGCGCGCTTTGGGGTCGTCAATCTTTTCGCCGTCGATCGACACGCCGCCGTTTTGGATCATGCGCCGCGCCTCGCCATTGGAGGACAGAAGGCCGCTGCGCACGATTGCATCTACGATGCCGATTTCATCTTCTTCAAACTCCGCCACCGGCGCATCGGCCGAAATCGAATCGCCGGCGTGAATCGCCTTTTCTTCGGCTTCGGCGGCCTGGGCCTTGTCGACGCCGTGATACTGCGCAACGATGTTTTTGGCCAGATCTGTTTTCCACTGCCGGATGTCGAGGCGTCCGGCCGCGATATCGGCTTGGGCTTGCTTGATTTTGTCAAGCGCCATATCCGTCAGCAGTTCGTAGTAGTTGGCGACGATCGAATCGGGGATGTTGATGAGCTTGTGAAACATGCTTTGCGCCGATTCATTGATGCCCACGTAGTTTCCCAGGCTCTTCGACATTTTTTCCTTGCCGTCGGTTCCCAGCAGGATGGGCATGAAAAGTCCAATCTGAGGCTCGTGGCCGGCCGATTTTTGCAAATCACGCCCCACAATGACATTGAATTTCTGGTCCGTGCCGCCAATCTCGATATCGGATTTAACGACCACGGAATCATAGCCCTGCATGAGCGGATACAGAAACTCATGAAGGCTGATGGCCTGGCCCGCGGTATAGCGCTTCTTGAAATCCTCGCGTTCGAGCATCTGGGCCACGGTGATGTGGCTGGCCAGGTGAATGACTTCGGCGAAGCTCAATTTTTCGAACCAGGCGCCATTGTAGACCACTTCGGTTTTCTCGCGGTCCAGAATGCGGAAGAACTGTTCCTGATAGGTCCGGGCATTTTCCATGACTTCGTCGTGCGAAAGCTGTCTGCGGGTCTTGCTTTTGCCCGATGGATCGCCCACCATGGCTGTGTAATCGCCCACAATGAGAACCGCGGTATGACCCAGGTCTTGAAGCTGACGGAGTTTGCGGATTGTGACGGTAAAACCCAGGTGCACATCCGGCGCTGTGGGATCGATGCCCAATTTAACCCGCAGCGGCACGCCGGTTTTCACCGAGCGCTCGATTTTGGAGGTAAGCTCCTCTTCGGGCACGATTTCGGCGACGCCGCGGCGCAGAATTTCCAATTGTCGTTGCAGAGATTCCATACAGGCTCCAAGGCTTGAAATTACGGGTAGAGAAAAATAGCATTTGCGCCACGCGGGGTAGAAGACGCAGGCGGGCCGACGGCCTTTGTAGTGGCTGGCGGAACGGCATGGCTCTTGAAAGCCTTGGCGCTAAACATTTTGCAGGCGAAACGACGGCAACCCGTTGCGCTTGGCACTGCACCCGCGGGCCGCTGCAAAGACATACCGGCCCTTCTGTTTTCAGCCGAAAATCATATATTTAACAAAGATGCGAACTTCATGGTCCGTTAACCTGACGATTATACTGCCGCTATTCGCATTGTTCTGTGCCGGACCTCCGCAAACCGAACAGCCGGAACTCCCCATCGGTTTGGCCAAGATTTACGTGGAACCGTTTAAGAACATGTCCACCATCGAGCTGGCCGATGGGTTCCCACGGGATATGGCTCGCGTCCAGATCCTTTTTCAGGAAATCGAGAAAACACACCAGGAGCTTGTAAGCGAAATTCGGCTGCATGCCAAACACGGCGGGTACAGCGTGGTGGAGCAGGAGGAGTTCCCCACAGTCATAGTCACTCCCTATTTGATGCCCTATAAAGTCGATGGAACGACCCTGACCATGCCCGTGGTCGTGAAGGTGGAAAACCGGGAGAACGCAAAAATTATCAAAAAGGAATATTTGGTCCGGGCCGTATACCCGGCCAAAGTGCCTCCGCAGAAGGGGTCGTATCATTTCTGGGGCACTATGCTTGGAGAGTGGAGACGCAATTTTCCCAAGGAGCGGATTGCAGGGCTTTTCTATGGAAAACGAAACGAATAGACTCGATCTTTCGTGGTACAAGGACCGGAGAATTCTGATCACCGGCGGACTTGGCTTCATTGGAAGCAACCTGGCCATTCGCCTGGCCGGGGCTGGGGCGCGCGTCACGGCCGTGGATTCGCTGGTCCCACAATACGGCGGAAACCTGTTCAACATCAAATCCACTGAAGATTGTATTCGCGTTAATGTCTCGGATGTGCGCGACCGGTTCTCGATGAACGAGTTGGTAAAGGGCCAGGAGATCATGTTCAACCTGGCCGGCACGCTTAGCCATGTCGACAGCATGCAGGATCCGCAAACCGATCTGGCCGTCAATTGCGTCAGTCAGCTCTCGATTCTGGAGGCCTGCCGCCAGAACAACCCGGCGATCCGGGTTCTGTTTGCCGGAACACGGGGCCAATACGGCAAGATCCAGTATGTCCCTGTTGACGAAAGACACCCGATCAATCCCACCGATGTCAATGGCATCAACAAGCACGCGGGCGAGCAGTATCATTTGCTTTATCACGCCGTGTATGGAATCAGAACCTGCTCTCTACGATTGACCAATACATACGGGCCGCGCCACCAGATGAAGCATCACAAGCAGGGCATTATCAATTGGTTTGTGCGGCTGGCCGTTGATGATCAACCGGTTTCTCTGTTCGACCGCGGCGAGGTCAAGCGCGACCTCGCCTATGTTGACGACGCCGTCGATGCCTTCCTGCTTGCCGCGCAGAGCGAATCGGTCTGGGGACAGGTTTATAATCTGGGCGGCTCCTCACACACGCTCAAGGAAATTGCTGAGACCATTATCCGGTTGACGGGCAAAGGCCGGGTTGAGTTCAAGCCCTACCCTCCCGACCTGAGGAAAATTGAAATCGGCAGCTACGAAGCGGACTACTCCAAAATCCGGTCGCAGCTAGGCTGGCAGCCGTCGGTTGGCATGGAGGAAGGTCTGTCGCGCACCGTTGAATACTACCGCAAACACAAGGAACACTACTGGTGAAACCGGTCCCGGCCTTTGACTACCGCCGCGAGCTCAAGGCCCATCGCCGCGAGTTTGACCGGGCGATATCAAATGTGCTTGAGTCCGGCCAACTGATTCTTGGTAAGCAGGTCAGCCTGTTCGAGGAGGAATTTGCGCGATTTACGGGAGCCCGGTATGCCGTCTCGGTCGCCAACGGTACGGATGCTTTGTTCTTGAGTATGAAGGCCTTGGGAATCGGGGCTGGCGACGAAGTCATTACGGTCCCCAATACGGCCATTCCCACTGTAAGCGCAATTGTAAGCGCGGGCGCGCGGCCGCGCTTTGCCGACATTGATCCCGGAACTTATCTGATGGATGTGAAATCCGCCGGGCAACAGGTCACGCGTAGCACCAAAGCGATTATTCCGGTACATTTATTCGGCCAGAGCGCGGACATGAACGGCTTGAGAACCCTGGCTCGGAAGCACAAACTTCACCTGATCGAGGATTGCGCGCAGGCCCACGGAACGACCTACAAAGACCGGCATGTGGGAACCTTTGGCGTTACCGGATGTTTCAGCTTCTATCCCACGAAAAACCTGGGCGCGTTCGGCGACGGCGGAATGATCGTCACCAACCGGCCGAACATTGCGCATCAATTGCGCTTGCTTAGAGGTTACGGATGCAAGGACCGCTACAAGGCCCTTGTTCACGGGTACAATTCGCGGCTGGACGAACTTCAGGCGGCCCTGCTTCGAATTCGTTTGCGCAACCTCAACGAGCAGAACCGCAGACGACAGCGCCTGGCCGAGATGTATGATAAAGGCCTGGCCCTGTGTCCGATTGCTCTACCCCAACGCGCAGCGCACGGCAATCATACATTCCACCAATACGTTATTCGAACGCCCCGGCGCGATGCGCTGCAAAAGCATCTTCAGGAAAAAGAAATTCGCACCAATATTCACTATCCCTTTCCCATTTATCTGCAGAAGGCCTACCGGTTTCTTGGCGCCGCCAGGGGTACAGCTCCCTATGCAGAGGCCGCTCAAAAAGAGATCCTCTCCCTCCCCATGTTTCCCGAGTTGACGCGCAGTGAAATCCAGCGCGTGATCTCGACCACCAGGGCATTCTTCAGGGAGCTGTAGGTTGCGCGTCTTGTTTCTTACGCATGCTCTCCCGAAATACCAGGGGGACCGGACCACGGTCTTTGTCCGCGAGCTGGCTTTGGGGTTCCAGCGCGAAGGCCATGAAATCCATGTTTTGGCGCCCCGGCACCCGGAACTCGATTTGGATTATCAAAGGGGCCTTTTCCCCTTCGAAGCTTACGGATATCTGCCATTTCGCCGCCTGGAAATCCTTGGATACGGCCAGGGGATGAGCGACGGCCTGCGGCCCAACAGGCGGAATTATTTGCTGGGGCCCCTGTTCCTGCTGGGCGGAATGCGGGCTTGCTT
>CAYVZU010000166.1:0-6575 GCA_964455935.1 uncultured Fibrobacterota bacterium | reverse complement strand
TACGGCCGCGATGTGCGGCGGCTCTTCGAATACATCGAGCGGAAGAACAGGCCCAATCCATTTGCGATCACAGCCTCGGAACTGTCGCGCTATGTCCAGCTTCTGTCCGAATATGGACTTGAACCGGCCAGTCTGGCGCGAAACATCTCGGCTGTCAAAGCATTCTACAAATTCGCCGGCGGCGAGTATGACAATGCCACGGACCCCACAATTCACCTTCGCCTGCCCAAACGTGCTCGCAAGCTCCCAGCGGTTCTTACGCAGGCCGAAATGGAGGCCTTGCTCATGGCGCCAGACCCTGGCCGACCCGGTGGAACTCGGGACCGTGCTCTCCTCGAAACGCTTTATGCGGCAGGATTGCGCGTGTCCGAAGCATCGGGCCTTTCGCTGGACCATCTGTTCATGGATCAGGGATATTTGCGGATCTTTGGAAAAGGCTCGAAGGAGCGTGTTGTGCCGCTGGGCCGCACCGCCCTGGAGTGGCTGCAAAAATATCTCGAATTCGAGCGCCCCCGGTTTTATCGCGATCGTTCGGGGAATACTATTTTTCTCAATCAACGGGGCGGACGTTTAAGCCGGATGGGAATCTGGAAACTGATTCAGGCGTATGTAAAAAAGGCCGGTTTGCATGGCCATGTCACTCCTCATACCTTTCGCCATAGCTTCGCGACGCACCTGCTGGAAGGCGGCGCCGATCTAAGGGCCGTTCAGGAGATGCTGGGCCATTCCAGTATCACCACCACGGAGATCTATACGCACGTCGACCGGGAGTACTTGAAAGAAGTGCACATGACGTTTCATCCCAGGAACAGAAGATGAGTTGTAAATCGTGAGTGGTGTGTAGGAATCCGAAATTCAACACGATCCGAAATAGCGCAACTACGCAAATCATGAAGAAATGCACGACAAGTTCTCCCGATTCGGGTTCTGACTCGCGACTCACAACTCGCGACTCACAACTCCTTTTGTCCGACCGCATTACCGTCGTGCTGGTCGAACCCAAGCATGGCGGCAACATCGGTTCCGTGGCCCGGGCAATGAAAAACAACGGGATTCGACGCCTGGTGCTTGTGAATCCGGCTTTGGGCTATGAAAACGAGGCGCGGATTCTTGCGCATGGCTCTCTTGAGATTCTGGAAAACGCCACAACGGTTTCCTCGCTCCAGGAAGCCTTGGAGGGTGTTCAACTGGTGGTGGGGGCCTCGGCCAAAACAGGGCGAGCGCGCAAGAAGCCTTTTCTCCCCAAAAAACTGGCCGAATGGCTGCACGAGCAAGATCCGCTGCCGCGGACGGCAATTCTTTTTGGGCGCGAGGACGGCGGATTGACCCATCCTGAGCTGCAGGTTTGCCGGGAACTGGTGCGAATCCCCATGGCCGGCGCGTATCCTTCGATTAATCTCTCCCATGCCGTTATGATTGTGCTCTACGAAATTTATAGCGCCTTCGCCCTTGACCCAAGGCCCATGAGCCAATCCACCAGCAGCCACGCGGATACCGCCGAAATCGAACGCATGCTGGTACGAATGAAAGAGGCGCTGCATGCAATCGGCTTCGACCGCAACGGCAGCGACGGCCGCATGTTGCGGTCTGTGCGCCACATTTTGGACCGCCGCTCTTTGGAATCCCGCGAAATCCGCACGGCTCACAAGATCATGGATTATCTATGCAAACGGCTGGATCTGAAGGGAAGTGCCCAGGCAGGCGGAAAGATGGACTGATTGGAGGCGCAACACAACCGTGACGCGCGGTCGGAGGGTGCCCGAAAAGCTTGTTGAGATACGCTCGGCGGCTATTCCCCGGCCGCGGCCTGGGCGGCCAGATTATAGCGCCGCATTTTGTAGTAGAGGGATGTGCGATCGATTCCCAGGATTTCGGCCGCGCGTTTCTTGTTGTTGTTGGTCGTCTGAAGCACGTGCAGGATATAATCGCGCTCCAACGTTTCCAGCGTGACAAGTTTTTTCTGATACGCGCCCCATTCCTTTCCCTCGACGCTGCCCGCATTGAACTGCAGAGGAAGCTGCTCGATCCAGATCGTGTCCCCCTCCGTGAGTAGAACAGCCTTCTTCATGATGTTGCGCAACTCGCGCACATTGCCCGGCCAATCATAGCGGGCCAGAAGCGCCAGGGAGGAATCGGCGATCCGCTTGGGCGTGATTCCCATTTTGTCGCAAAAAACCTGGACAAAAAACCGCGTCAGGTGAGGAAGATCCTCTTTGCGCTCCCGCAGCGGCGGTAGATGGATATTGACTTCGTTAAGCCGGTGATACAGGTCCTTGCGAAAAAGATCGTTGAGGATCTCTTCGTCAATGTTCTTGCTTGTGGCCGCAAGCAACCGGCGATTGACGCTGATTTTCTTTGTTCCGCCAAGATGCTCGATGGTTTCCTCTTCGGTCACCCGAAGCAGCTTTGCCTGGGCCGGCAGGCTCATGTCCCCGATTTCATCCAGAAAGAGAGTCCCGCCCTGAGCCATTTCGAACTTGCCTTTCTTGCGCGAAATGGCGCCTGTGAAAGCCCCTTTTTCATAGCCAAAGAGTTCGCTTTCCAGCAGGCTGTCGGGCAGGGCCGAGCAGTTGATTGTGATGAAGGGCTTGTCTTTTCGCCGGCTGCACGCATGCAAGGATCGCGCAACCAGTTCCTTTCCGGTACCGGTTTCGCCGGTAATGAGGATGTTGACATCCGAATCGGCAATGCGCTGCACCAACTCCGAAATTTTTCGCATGCCCGGGGTTGATCCCACCATGCCGCAGAAGATGGGAATTTCGTTCTGGTCAGGCGCGGCTTTAAAAATTTCCATCTGTTTTCCCGCGAATTCGGCCTTTCGGAAGCAAGGGCGTCCCAGCCCCCAGTTCAATATAGATACGTTGGATTTTCTTGTCAAACACCGGGCTTGCTGCCGCTTTTAAGCAGGTTGAGGAAATCCTTAGGCGGCCGTGTGGGTTTGTGGCCCGCATCCGTGAAGACATGCAGCGTGTGGCCTGTGGCCAGCAGGTCCTGGCCGCGGCGGATATCGTAATCAACCCGAATGCGCACGCCCTCGGAGCTGAACCGCGCGCTCACGCACACACGGTCCCCATAACGGGCGGGTTTCATATAGTGGGCATGGGCCTCAAGGACAGGCAAAAAATAGCCCTGCTCCTCCAATTTATGGTATGCCAACCCCATTTTTTCGAGGATCTCGGTGCGGGCTTGTTCCATCCAAACGAAGTAGTGGGCATAGTAAACCACCTTCATCTGGTCGGTCTCGGAATAGCGGACGACAATTTGCGCTTCGTGTTGCATGGCCGGCATTTTTGGGGATCTGTTTCGGGCCGCCAATGTATATATTAAATTAGCCTGGAACGGGACAACAACAAAGCGGCAATTTGCATACGTGCCCATAAAGGCGGACCCATGAAAAAAACCGGTCAAAAATTCATTGCCCGAAACAAGCGGGCCTTTCACGAATTCGCAATTCTGGAACGTTTTGAAGCTGGCATTGAACTCAAAGGAGCCGAGGTCAAATCGCTGCGGGAAGGCAGCGCGGTTCTGCAGGATAGCTTTGCCGCCATTGAAAACGGAGAACTGCTTCTGAAGGGACTTCATATCAGTCCCTACCAGCCTGCCAGCCGCTTTAATCCGGACCCCAAACGTCTCCGCCGGCTTCTCCTGCACAAAAGAGAAATTGCCAAGCTGCGGTCCGCGATTGAAGAAAAGGGCCTGACCCTTATTCCCCTTAGTCTTTACTTCAAAGGACATCTGGTCAAGGTGGAAATTGGGATTGCGCGGGGCAAAGCTCAATACGACAAACGGTCCTCAATCCGTGAGCGCGAATCCGAACGCCAAATCGACCGGGCCCTGCGGGAATCCAGGCGAACATGAGCAAGTCCCGCAATACCAGATTGTTGCTCCTCCTGTGGATTGTTGTGCTGCCAGGTCTTCCGCGGGCGCAGCAGCTTGCGGGAATCACCCTTTCGCTTCCCAATCGAGACGAGGTTCTAACGGCAATTATCGACAGCGGACAGATTTATGTGTCCGCCGGCAGGCTTGCAGGCTTTCTCGGGGGCACAATGGCGTGGTCCGGTGTCGATGACAAACTCACGATTCTGCTGGGGAAAGATGAAATTGTGATCCGTCCTGGAAATCCCTTTGTGGCCGTGGGCGCCAAAGCCTTTCTTTGCCTGCCGGAACCCCGGATTGTACGCGGTGATTTGTACGTCGCCATGGATCCCTGGATCGCCGCCCTCAACAGTTTTCTTTCGACCTATCTGACCTGGGATGCGCAATCCATGCGACTCTCGGCCGGTCCCGTTGGCACGCAAGTCAAAGCCGTTGCATGCAAGCCGGGCAACGACACGACGGTTGTTGAAATTTTGTTGTCTCTTCCCGTCCGGTTCTCGACATCGCAGAACCGAAATTCCTTGTCGATCCGAATTCCCGACGGTGTGTTGGCTTCATCGGGGCTGGCGCGCAAAAAGCAGGCTGGCCTTGTCAACTCGGTCGAAGCCCTTCAAATGGATGGAGAGGCCCAGATCACGCTCTTCCTCTGTGAAGGCGCCCGGGCCGGCGCGGCCGAACTGATCGAGAACCCCTGCCGGATCCGGCTCTTTCTCCATAGCGGCCCCGCGCCGTCCAAACCGGCGGGGACCGCCGATGCGCCGGAGCGCAAGGCAACATCGGAAGGCCTTCGAACCATTGTGATCGATCCCGGACATGGCGGCAAGGACCCGGGCGCCATGGGTCCCGATGGGCTTCAGGAAAAGGATATTGTATTGGGTATCGCACTGTTGCTGGCCGATTCGCTGCGCGCAACGACGGACCTAAAAATCGTTCTAACCCGCAGTAAGGACGAGTTTATTGCATTGGCCGATCGTACGCGAATGGCCAACGACAGCAGCGCCAATCTGTTTTTAAGCATCCATTGCAACAGCATCGACGGTGACAAAAGACGGATTCAGAGAACATCGGGGTTCAAGGTTTTTATCAACAAGGCGGCGGTATCGGATGAAGACCGGTTGGTGGCCTTGAAGGAAAATGCGGCGGTCCAGTTCGAGGCCGTCGATACCCGGAATAAATACCATACGGTTACCGAAGGGATCTTGCTGGACCTGATGAGCAACGAGTTTTTGCGCGAAAGCGAGGACTGGGCCGGAATGATCGTGGAGTCCATGGCCTCCCTTGGCGAAATTACCCGGCAATATACGGGGCTGGGCCAAGCCGGTTTTTATGTGCTCAATGGCGCCTACATGCCCGCGGTTCTGGTTGAGGTGGCCTACATCTCTCACCCAAAAGATTCGAAGCTTCTCAAGAACAAATCATTCCAACGCAGAGTGGCGGCCGCTCTCTATCGCAGCGTGTGCGATTTCGTCGGCAAGTACGACGAACCTTCCTGAGGGGGATATGGGCAGGGATGACTGCTCCAACGGTATTGGGATAGTTCCCCCAGGCTTTGGCATATCCCGCGCAGGGGATTGCCACGAATGTAGCGCACGATCTCCCGTACATACATTTGATCCTGCGTGGCGACCAATTTATACCGGCCCTGAAAGAGGTATCCCAGCCGGCGATGCCTTCTTGCAAGTACTGAGCATAGCGCGAATTAAACGGCCGCATCAATTCCGATAACGGACCGTAATTAAGTTCCTAAAGTATTGTCCCTTATGCTCCCTGGCTTGGCGGGATTGTAGATCGCTTGTGCTTCGAGCAATGCAGAAATTATCGTTTGGCTCTCAATTCGCCCAGTAAGAGGCGCGTATATTGGAGGCATCAAAAAATGACGGACATTGAGAAGTGCCCCGCGTGCGGGGAGAATATTACGGAAGAAGATCTGGAAGAGGGCCATTGTGCTCATTGTGATTTCGTCTTCGAAAATGACGATGATGATCTGCTTGAAGAATTGGGAAAAGATGAAAGCGATAAACTTCACGATGCCTACGATGAAGAGGACGAGGAATAATCGTGGAGCTTTCGGGTTCGTTCCTCAAATTCCAAGCACCTTCTCATAAAGGTTCGCCTCAAACAACCTAATCGCATCCTCTTGGCATAAGACGCAAAGCGGCTCCCAGTAAATTTTACCCGAATTTTCTGCTTCGTCATTCTATGCGGAAGTAGCATATTTCATAAGTTCGCGCTTCGCGTGTGTTCAGCGATCGAGTAGCACAGAGATAAACAGCCACCCTGGCGGACTCGTTTTGCCGGGGATTTTGTTTTGAGATCGCGGAAAAGGTTTCGGAGTTTCACTTGGTTTGGGGACCCCGTTAAAGTCCGTTTCAGTGGAGAAGGAGATGCTGCCGGGACTTGGGGTGATACGGTTGCAGCATTCAGGCATGTGTTTTGCGTCAACCAATTTCCGCTTTGGTCCTTTTTGTCGGGGGACGTTCACCTGGCGCAAGTGCGCCAGTTTCGAGTGATTTACCAAAGATGGGATGACGAAAGGGGACGTACATGCCAGTTTCCATTCTTGGCTTTGCCGGAAGTCTCCGCAAAGATTCGTTCAACAAGAGAATTCTTAGGGCTGCACGGGAAATGCTTCCGCCTGAAGCCGTGTTGCAGATTTTCGACCTTGAAGGCCTGCCCCTTTTTAATCAGGACCTGGAACA
>CAYVZU010000165.1:0-6607 GCA_964455935.1 uncultured Fibrobacterota bacterium | reverse complement strand
CCATCCGATGTTTAGTAATTAATTGCGGGTAGTTCTTTTTCCTGTCATTCCGAAGAAGCTTACGTGCCTCACTGTTGAGGAATCTTCTTTTTTTTGGCTCAAAATGAAAGATTTCTCACCCCTTCGGGGATTCGAAATGACAGCCGTACAGAATTCACAACAGAAACCAATTAACAATTGCCAATTTGGAATTAGCTGCCCTGCAGCCCCGTCTTCCGCTTCGCTTCCGCCTGCGCTGATTTTCGAGCCGAGGTTGCCTTGACAAGCCGCTCGAACTCCCGGCGACGGAACTCGTTGCGGTGTTCAAGGCAATATTTGGGATAGATGTATTGTTTGGGAAAAACTTTCACGAAGTATTTGGTGGTGCAACCCGGAAGCTGGCAGTTGAATTCCACATCCATCACTTCCGTGTAGTTGTGCTTGAAAATCATGTTCTTGACATCGACAGCCTCAAAGAACTTCTTGCGTTTCTGCCGGTGTTTGATATCCCGGTGCAACTCGCAGTATTTCGAAATGGGGTGGCCCCAGAATTCCTTGCCGCAGCCGGGCTCCTGGCAGACTTTTAGCTTGACGCGCTTTTTCTTCTTGTATTTGGGAAGCTGCATGATCTCCTCTGGGTTCTGGGCAGGAAATAAATTGGATCCTGCCCACACCGGCGGCAAAAATGCCAAACTGCCGTGCCGCGGCTAAGTTAAGATACGGAATCCGGCTGCAAGTTGTCAAACAAGCGGTTAGTATCGGCGGTTAGTATTGGATAGCCGGTCAATAATCGGGCAAGAAATTAATTATAACCCAATTTCCGCAGTTGCATGCAGCCCATAGCAAGCAATCTCTTGCGCATCAAGGCTTTCGGGCTTCTTGGCTATATCACCTTGTCGATTCGGACTGCGAATTCTTCAAGCCTTGCTGCATCAGGATCTTGCGGTTCTGCATCCACAGCCAACTGCGGAATTTAGGTTTTAGCAACAGAGGAGATTCTCCCTTCAACCCGTTCCACCATTCCACCCAATATGTTTTGCACTCTTCCCTCGCACGTTGCATTTTTCTTATATGCATCCCATTCCTGTTCTCTGCGGCCCCACGGCATCGGGCAAGACGGCCTTGTCGCTGGAGATTGCCGATCGGATCGGCGCCGAGGTTGTCTCGGCCGATTCGCGCCAAGTGTACCGGTATTTGGACATTGGAACAGCCAAACCCTCCCGCGATGAACGCAGCCGTTTCATCCACCATCTCATCGATGCGGCCGATCCCGACGAAGACTACACGGCCGGCCGCTTTGCCGACGAAGCGCATCAGGCGATCCAATCCATTCTGGACCGCGGAAAAATCCCGCTCGTGGTGGGCGGATCCGGGCTTTATCTAAGGGCGCTAATCGAAGGACTCTCCCCCATTCCCGCAGTTGCGCCCGGCGTGCGCCAGCGGGTGCGCCAGGAGGTGGATTCCATGGGGGTCAACAGGGCCTTCACGAAGCTCCAACAAGTCGATCCGGTTCTGGCCACCCGAATCGATGCCAGCGACCGCAACAAGATCTGCCGCGGCCTGGAGGTATTTGAAACAGCCCAAAAACCGTTGTCCGAATTGCAGAATCTGCCACGGCAAAAATCCGGGCACCTCTGGTGGGTCGTATATATTGACAGGCCCCGAAGCGAACTCTACGGCCGCATAAACCAACGAGTCCTTGCCATGATCAAAATAGGACTGTTTGAGGAGGTTGGGTTTCTCTTGTCACGCTATGACAAACACTTGAATAGTCTAAATACCGTTGGGTACAAAGAGAGCATCGATTTTTTGCGGGACCGGTGCAGCCGGGACAATTGCATTTCCCGAATTCAGCGGAATACGCGACAGTATGCAAAACGGCAGGAGACCTGGTTTCGAAAATCCGCCGTGAACTTTCGAAGCTCCGGCGGGCCAAGCGCGGCCGGAGCTATTGTCCGTGCCTGGCGGGAGTTTCAACCGGAAGGCAAATCGTGAAAATCGAGCCCTTATTGGGCTTGCTTCGAACCTCAATTTTTCCGCCAAGCAGTTCAACAATCGATTTGCTGATGGCCAGGCCAAGGCCCGCGCCCTGCTGCTTGCCGCCTTGGGGGCCCGGCTGCGCAAAACGGTCAAAAATTCCGGGCAGACGCTCGGCCGAGATACCAATCCCGGTATCGATCACATGGATACGGACCGGGTCCACCGGTAAAGAGCGGCGCTGAACCCGAACTTCGACCCGGCCCCGCTCGGTAAATTTGATCGCATTGCCCACCAGATTAAACAAGAGCTGCTTCAGGCGCACGGGATCGGTCCGAATCACGGAGCCGGGATAGGGGACTTCGGCCCTGACCTTCACCGGTTTGTTCTTGACCAGCGAGATTGCGGCGGTCGTCACGTGATCGACAATCTCCTGCAGATCAACGCTCTGGAGCTGGACATGGGCCCGGCCGCTCTCGATGCGGGCCAGATCCAGCAGGCCATTAATCAGCGTAAGCAGGTGCTGGCCATTGCGGAGGATTTTGTCGACGAACACCAGGTCCCGGTCCGCAAGATTGCCGATTTTGCGTTGCGCAAACAGGTCGGCGAACCCTAGAATCGAGGTGAGCGGGGTTCGCAGTTCGTGCGACATGGCCGTGAGAAAATCGCTCTTGGCCCGATTGGCTTTCTCGGCCGATTCCTTGGCGTTGCGCAGTTCTTTTTCGGCCATCTTGCGCGGCGTCACATCGCGGATCACCGTGATCACACGAATGACCTTTCCTTCCTCAAGAACCGGAATCCGGTCGGTCTCGGTTACTACAGCCCGGCCGGCCACATTGGTCTCATCTTCCGTCCGAATGGGCTTTCCATTCGCACAAATTCTTTTATATAATTCAGACACGCCGGGATTTAGGAACGGGAACGCTTCCGCGATCGTCTTTCCCACCAAGTCGCTCGAATATCCCAATTCGCGATTCCATTCCAAGAGCACCTGGTTGCAGAGGACGATACGAAGGTCTTTGTCGACCACATGGATGGCGTCCTTCATGGAATTGATCGCGGTTCGGTTCAGCAGCTCCGAGTCGCGCAGGGCTTTCTCGGTCATCCTGCGTTCGGTGATATCACGCACAAACACAAGGTCCGCGGAACGGCCTTCATACATTACTGTACCGGCGTTGAATTCCACCTCGACACGCCGGCCGTTCTCCCGAAGGATTGCACTTTCGTAAATGGACGGAACTGCCTTGTTCTGCAGCCGGTCCTGATAATACTGACGAACCTTCTTCCGCTGATCGGGCGCAATGTAGTCGATGAATTCCTTGCCATGAAAATCCAGGTCGGGCAAACCGTGCAGATCCAGCAGTTTCTGGTTGGCATAGCGGAACCGGCCATCCTGAATCAAGGCAATCCCGTCATTGGCCCGTTCAATGAAACTACGGTAGCGCTCCTCGCTTTCGCGGAGGGCGGCCTCGGCTGCGCGGCGTTTGGTAATATCGATTCCCACGCCAAAAATAAAATCGATATCGCCATTTTCCATAAAAACGCCCCGCCCATGCCATTCGACTAGAAATTCGCTCCCGCATTTCGCGATAATATGGTTCTCGTGATAAGTGGGTTTGCGCGCATTGAGCAGACTGGTGAAGATTTCGCGCACGGCTGTTCTTTCCCGCTCCGGGACAAAATGCGCCATAAAGTCCTTCCCAATCACTTCATTTTTCTTATACCCTAGGATCTTCAGCATGGCCTGATTCATCATCATGATCTTGCCTTTGGGCGAAATCGCGACGAAGAACGCCGGCGAAGCCTGCACCAGCGTGTTCGAAAAATTGCGCTCTTTACGCAAAGCGTCTTCGGCCTTGCGCCGCTCGGTAATGTCCTGAATGACCTCCACGATGCCAAAGATCTTTCCGGTTTCGTCGTGCACCGGGTGACTCCGGATATGCCAGATCGCCCCGGATTTCGTGCTGAGTTCGGCCTCCTTCGGTTCGCCGCTTTGCAAAGTCTTCGACACCGGGCATCCATTGCATCGGCCGCTGCGTCCCTGAATGACACGATAGCAAAACTGGCCTTTCAGCGCATCCGCCGAAAGGCCCGCGGCGGATGCGGCGGCCCGGTTGGCCCAGAGAATGCGAAGACTCCGGTCGTGGTAGACAATCATCTCCGAAACGCTGTCGAGAATAATCGATTTCTCCCGTTCCGACGTGCGCAACGCCTGTTCGGCCTTCCGGCGCTCCCGGATATCACGGAGCACGGCAAGTACGGCGCTTTGGCCCCGCAAAACGATGCGCTGAGCCAGAACCTCGACAGGAATGACTTCCCCACTTTTTGCGCGGATCATCCGCTCGAATAGGGCTCTTCCGCGGCGATGAAGGAGCTCAACAACCATTGCGGTGCCTAGTGTCTGCCGGCCCGTGTCAAAGTCGGTTGGCTTCATGCGCAGCAATTGAGCGCGTGAATGACCGTACAACTGCACGGCGGCGTTGTTGACCTCCAGAAAGCGGCCGGTGCCCCGTCGGCCAAGCAGATGGACGGTTACTGCATCTGTGCTGCTGTTGAAGAGCTGCCGGTATTTCTTTTCGCTCTCCCGTAAGATCTCTTCGGCCTTTCTCTTTTCGGTAATATCGGTTACAATGCCCAGGACCGCATCCATGCCGGCGTATTGGATCAACGCGGTCGAATGAATTGCGCTCAAATGACGGCCGGTTCGGGTGATTAACTCGTATTCCGCAGGCTTGACCTCCACTCCCGCCTGGTGCTTGCGAAAGTTTTCCATGACCTGAGCACGATGCTGAGGGGCAACCAGATCGAGAAAGTTGAAGTGCAGGCCATAGAACTGCTTGCGCAGATAGCCCATGATCTCTTCGCATTTCTTGTTGGCATAGACAATGCGCCCGCCGCAATTGATAAAGATCATATTCGGCGATTGTTCGGCCAGGTCCCGAAAGAGACTGTCAGGTTCCCAGGCAGCCGTACCCCCGGTCTTGGTCCGAGAGGGGGAGCGGGGTATGCCCGCACGCGAAGATCGCGCTGGCCGCGATTTGCGGTTGGGACTCGCTTTGCGGGCCAAACGCTTGCGCTTCATGGAGCTTCGTGGTAGATTGGCCTGGCAAACGGCGGGGTTCGTCCATCGAGGTTCCGCGGCACCGTGCGGGCTTTCAACGGTTTGCCGCGGCAAAGAATGGAAATTTCCTGGTCCGGCCCAACCGTCCAGTCCAGGTAGGCCAATCCCAGGGAACGCATTGCTTTCTCGTCCGTAGGTCCCTTGGAATCAAACTTCCAGTACGGCACCATGGTGCCGCTGGTCAGCCAGCCTGCCGGTTTCCCTTTATAGAGAACATCATAGCCTGCGCGAACAACACCCCGATCCAGGACCTGAACGGAAACAATTCGGCGGGACACGCGCGCTGCTTTGGCCGGCCCGTTCTTTTTGTTAGCCTCGATCTCGCGCGCCTGGTCCTGCAGCGCGGCACGACCGATAAAGTCGCCCTTCTCAGGGGCAAAGCTGACACCGAAGCGCGCCAGGGGGCAGGCGAAAACAGGGATCTCGCGGCCCTCCTTGTCAGTGCCGAATTCGTGGCCGTACAGCGGCAAAGCGGCTTCCAGGCGCAGCGTGTCCCGGGCGCCCAGGCCCACGGGAACAACGCCCAGGGACCTGCCCTTTTCCAGGATATCCTCCCAGAGAGCAACCGCTTTGACCGAGGGCACGAAAACCTCGAAACAAACCGGCTCGCCCGTGTAACCGGTTCGCGCGACAATCGACCGCGCGCTTTGGATTTGCAGCAGCTCCAGCCGGTTGCGGCCCGCTTCCGGCAGCGGAGTCAACCCCAACGCCGCCAGGACCTGTTCACTGGCCGGCCCCTGCAAGGCCATCATGGCCAGTTCTTCGCTCCGGTTCTCAATCTCCACATCAAAAAGGCCTTTCTGGGTAAGCCATTGGAAATCCTTCTCGGCGTTGGAGGCATTGACCACAAGCAGGTATTCCTCTTCGGAAATCCGGTAGAGATAGGCATCATCCACTGCGCCGCCGGTCTCGTTGGCCAGCAATGTGTATTGCGCGGTCTTCGGCTTGAGATTCGCCGCATTGTTCGTGAGGAAATACTGCAAAAACTTCATGCGCTCACGGCCTCGGATAAAGAACCGGCCCATGTGGCTGATATCGAACAGGCCCGCGTGTTTACGTGTGGCCAGGTGCTCCTCGATAATCCCGGTATACTGAACCGGCATGTCCCACCCGCAAAAACCGACCATCTTGGCACCATGGTCCCTGTGCCACTGATTAAGAATGGTCTTGCGATCCGCACCGTCCATATTATCCTCCATTGGGGAAATAGGCCATTGGGCTGCAGGCTGGTAGGCTATTAGGTATGAATCGGAAAAGACCTTGTTCTCCGAATTCGACCCAACAGCCCAAACACCTATAGCCTATTTACCTTCTCTCGAAAAAAAAGGCTATTGGGCTGCGAGGCCATTGGGAAGAACCGGAAAAGGGCTTTCTTCTCCTCCACCTCTGGCTTACTATAGCGCATCTCAAAAAGGATTGCGCGGGCCGAAGCCCGTGCGAAAAAAACGGCGTATGCAAGGCGCGCGAAGCAGGCGTATCAGAGGAAGATACGCCGATGGAGCGCAACGAAGCTTGCGGCGTTTGCAACCG
>CAYVZU010000164.1:0-6810 GCA_964455935.1 uncultured Fibrobacterota bacterium | reverse complement strand
GGTAGAGTATCGCCCTTTTAAGGCGAGAGCCGAAGGTTCAAATCCTTCCTGGCTCAATGAAAAAACGCCACCCTCTGCGGTGGCTTTTTTTCGTTGATTCCGCAAGTTGGCCTGCGGCTTGAACAAGAGCCGCAAGGCTCTTCGATCTTCGGATAATTCCATTAAAGAAGCCAAACCCAAATCCCAGGCAGCCGTGACCGGAGGGTGACGGAGAATGCAGTTTTTCTATGCCGTAAAAAACAAAGAGGAATTTTGCCGAAAATGACCGCTGCCTTGTTTTCGCTGGGATTATTCGGTGGCTTCCTATCGGGACTGCTGGGACTGGGCGGAGCTGTGATCATGATCCCATTAATGCTTGCATACCGCCGCTGTTGGGTGCGGGGCAATTTTCGATGAAGGCCGTCGCGGGTCTTTCCATGTTGCAGGTATTGGCCGCATCCCTATCCGGATTGATCATTCACAAGACAGGACCTCGTCGCCTGTGACGCTTAAATACCTCCTCATTCTTATTGTCGTTCCAAGCGGGTTTCAGATCTGGGGGAAATATTTGCCTGACTCCAGTCCGGATTCAGGGGCAAAATCATTACTGCGTGGGTCAATTGACGGATTCTGTTTCGCTCGATTCCCGCCACCCACTATCAATTTCATCCAGCAGATTTCTTACCGCCTGCGCAGGAGTGATTCCGAATTCGGCGTCACCATCATGTGTTCCCGGTGCATGGACTTGGGGGTCGTCTGTCTCTTCATCCCTCAGGGTTGAATCGAGCATGGCCCTGAGCTCAACCATTTGGTTCCAGAGTTCGCGCACATTTTCGAGCAACTGCTTGTATTCCCGGCTCTTCTGCTCGAGAAAGATGATGCAGGACGATAACTGGGTTATGCAGCTTCCCAATTCCCGCGCTTTGGCCTGAAGTCCGTCGCTTTCTTCGCTGTAGCCGGTCTGGCTGTTCATTGGTTCACCCCGCCCCGCTTAAGAGTTGAGAATGCGAGATGAAAGCACAAAACCTGTGCCAGAGGCACGCGGGTGCGGTCTTACCGGTTTAATTCCAAAAGGGAAGCCTGAACGGGGCTAGTCCTTTTCAGGCTTGATGAGCATGGTGCGCGATTCGAGAAGGAGATGGATATTTTTCTCGACAACGCGGTCATAGTCCTTGAGGAGCTTCATTATAACATGCCGGTCCTGCGGCTCGAGGTAGATCAGGATTTCGAATAGATCGGCGAAAACATCCATTGGGGCCGGGATGCGTCCGGTGCCGGGAATCTTGGCTCCCGCCTGGAGGGTTGCCGAAAACCAGGCGGCCACGCCCAGATTCGCGGCAAAGGCCTTGAACTCGCGCAGCTGTTCATGGGATTCGTTGTGAAAATGATAGCCGTCGACAATCATTAATCCCGGATTGAAGTTCGTGGACTCTTTAATGGTCGTAATCGTCTTCTCGATATGCTCAACACTTAAATCCGGAGAGTCGAATGTGAGAAATACGCGGCGCAGTGAGAGTTGATCGCGGATCTGGCGAGCCTGGTCCAGATGAAAGGCCCGGCTCATTTCTTCGAAGATGTTGTCATACCATTGGTGCAGGTGGTCGGGCGTATCGGAAAACGAGATGTGGAGTACGTTGCGGTCCTGCAGCATCTGATCAAGGGCCAGATGAACAAGGCAGGCGGTCTTGCCCACGCCCTTTTCGGAAATCCAGGCTCCAAGGCAGCCGGGATTGAGTTTACCGTGAAGACTGTGGTCCAGAATCCGGAGGGGGCTGCGCTCCAGCAGCTCGGATTTTTTCATCCTATTTCCTTTTTGCTCGATGTGGATGCGTTGATGCGATCACCGTCCGATGTCTGCGCTCTTGCCTCAAACAGGCAACGTTGGACGCTCAACCCCTCCTCGATTTGTCGGCAAACGTTTTTTTCAGCTCTTCCGAAATGCCAAACGGAACTTTGTCGTACTTGCTGAATTCCATGCTGAATTCGGCTTTTCCCTGGGTGGCCGAACGCAGCGAAGTCGAGTAGCCGAACATCTCGGCCAACGGCACCAGCGCATCCACCCGGATGAAGACCCCGGTATCGGTGACGCCCAGAATCATACCCCGGCGCTGGTTGAGTCCGGCGAGAATTGGCCCCTGGAAATCCTCGGGGCCTTCGACGGTTACTTTCATGATTGGTTCCATGATGACCGGCTCAAGCCGTGCATACACGCCGCGAAAGGCGCCAATGGCCGCCTGGCGGAAGGCCAGATCGGACGAGTCCACCGGGTGCGAGGCGCCGTCGTTAATAATCACGCGCACGCCGGTGATGGGAAACCCGATCAATGTGCCTTTTCGCAGGCATTCGGCGAATCCCTTGTCGCACGACGGAATGAACTCCTTGGGAATCACGCCGCCCTTGGTCTCATTGACAAACTCGTATTCGCCTTCTTCCAGCGGTTCGATGCGGCCGGCCACGCGGCCAAACTGGCCCGAGCCGCCGGTCTGCTTCTTGTGCGTGTAGTCGAACTCGGCCGAACTGGAGATGGCTTCGCGATAGGCCACCTGGGGCTTGCCGGTCTCTAATGTCAGATTGTATTCCCGGCGCATGCGTTCGATATAAATGTCCAGGTGAAGTTCGCCCATGCCTTCGATGATGGTTTCGTTCGATTCGGGATCCACGAAGGTTCGAAACGTTGGGTCTTCCTTGGAAAAACGGTTAAGCGCCTTGGAAAGGGTATCGCTCGCCTTTTTATCGGGAGCCTTGACGGAAAGGGAAACGACGGGCTTTGGAACATACATGGAAACCATAGTGTAGTTGAGCCGGTCGCCCGTGAAGGTATCGCCCGAGGCGCACTCGACGCCAAAGAGGGCCACAATGTCGCCCGCCTCGGCCTGTTCCAGATCTTCCATGGTGTCGGAGTGCATTCGCACTAAGCGGCCCACACGAATCGTCTGCCGCGTTCGCGTGTTGGTCAGTTCCACGCCTTTGCGGATGCCGCCCTGGTAAATGCGAATATAGGTAAGCTGGCCGTATTTTCCCTCTTCAAGCTTGAAAGCGTGAAGCACAGGCGGCAATTTTGGATCCGCGACAAGCCGCACTTCTTGTTCGTTCTGATCCCGATCCAAGGCCGTGGACGTCACATCCAACGGACTGGGCAGAAAATTGACCACTGCGTCCAGTAAAGGCTGCACACCCTTGTTCTTATAGGCCGATCCCATCATTACGGGAACCAGTTCCAGCCGGATCGTACCCACGCGGATGGCTTCCTTGACCAGAGCCTCGGGGATCTCCCGGCCCTCCAAAATCGCCTCAGTCAGCTCGTCGCTGAACAATGAAACGTGGTTGAGCATCTCTTCCCGGGCAAGCCGGGCTTGTTCGACCAGGTGCGCGGGAATTTCGGCAATGCACACATCCTCGCCCCCGCGGCCTTCGAAGGTAATCGCCTTCATGGTAATCAGGTCCACCAGGCCTTCAAAACGGTCCTCGAGGCCCATGGGGATTTGCAGGGCCACGGCATTGAGTCCCAGCATGCTGCGCATGCTTGCGATCACGTTGGCCGGGTTGGCGCCCGCCCGGTCGCATTTATTGATGAATGCGATGCGGGGCACGTTGTAGCGCTTCATCTGGCGGTCCACGGTGATCGACTGCGACTGCACCCCGCCCACCGCGCACAGCACCATGATGGCCCCATCGAGCACGCGAAGAGCCCGCTCCACCTCGACGGTGAAGTCCACGTGGCCGGGCGTGTCGATGACGTTGACCGAATACCCTTTCCACATCGCGTTGGTGGCCGCCGATGCAATGGTAATTCCGCGTTCCCGCTCCAGATCCATAGAATCCATTACCGCGCCCACGCCGTCCTTTCCCTTCACCTCATGCATGATGCGGATTTTGCCGGAATAGAAAAGGATGCGCTCGGTGAGAGTGGTCTTTCCCGAATCGATGTGCGCGCTGATTCCGATGTTGCGCAGTCTTGAAGTGTCCGTAGTCACCGTGTCAATACTCCTCGTATGCGTATGCCTGAATCAAATCAATATAACGATCCGGCCCACGAGCAAATTAGGTGCTAAAAGATAATTTCTTGCCAAAGGCTGCGGGGGTACTTTTCTGCATCGAGACAACCGTCACCCGATAGCCGGTGTTGGCGCATGGCAATATTGGAGCGCGGCTTGCGCCTCTTTGCGCCTGCTGCAAAAAGGCCGGCGCGCGACGAAGCTGGTGCGGATCTATTTCTCTTTCTTCTCCTTCTTGGCCACGCTTAGGAGCGCTTTGTATTTGACCTTGTCTTTCATCAGCGCGCTGCTCTTGAGCACATCGGGGTCGTAGGTGAGCACGTAGCGATACCGGGCATCCTCGCCCGTCGTTCCCGAAAGAACCTCGCGCTTGATGGCCCGGGTGATGTATTGGCGGCTGCGCTCGAAATCGTGTTTCTTCTCGGCTTTAATGCGTTCGCCCAACGCGGTCATCAGCCGCTTGATCTCGGCGATCTCGGCGGGCCCGGCCTTGTATTGCGAGCTGTCGCCGTACTCGTTGGTAAACGACTTATCAAAGTCTTCAAGGGCTTTTTCCGAAATCGTGGTATATTCGAGTTTTTCCGTCTGCAGAAACGTCTCGAACTCCTGCACCATGGCCGGAGTAACTTTGAAACCGTCATCGACTTTGATGTTCTTCTCTTTCAGTTTCGAAATGGTTTTGACCGCGTATTTAAAAAACAGCGATTTGCGCTCGAGCACTTCTTCAAGCCGGTCCCATTTCTCGGGTGGAATCGTGAAATCGGGGGTGATTCCGCCGCCGCCGTAAACAATGCGGCCGCCTTTGGTGAAGAACTTGGCCGAAGTATCGGGCTTTGCGGTCGAATCCGCGGCCGTCCTGGTTGTGTCGTCTTCGGCTTCATCCTCGTCAGCAAACGACTCGCGTCGGCCCTTGCCCCGGCCGTTCTCGGGCTTGTTGATGCAGCGGCCGCTGGGCGTATAATAATGCGCGGTCGTCAGCTTGAGGTAGGAGTCGTCTCCAAGGCCCAGGGGCAAAACGGTTTGAACCGAGCCCTTTCCATACGTCTGGCGGCCCACGATTACGCCGCGGTCCCAATCCTGGATGGCGCCGGCCACAATTTCCGAAGCGCTCGCCGAGCCTTCGTTGACAAGCACAATCATCGGAATGCTCTCGTCCAGCACAGGCTTGCTGTTGGTCCGGTATTCCTTATTCTGACCGTCCATGCGGCCGCGCGTGTATACCACAAGCCGGTCCGCGGGAAGAAACTTGCCCGCCACATCAATGGCGGCCGGCAGCAGGCCGCCCGGGTTGTTGCGCAGATCGAACACCAGGCCCGAAAGCTTGCGCTTGGTCAGTTGCTTGAGAGCGTCTTCCACCTCTTTGCCCGATTCGTCGCTGAAACTGACCAGACGCACATAGCCAATGGTATCGGAAAGCATGCCGTAGTATGGAACGCTTTTGATTTGGATGATCGCCCGCGTGATTGTGTAGTCGAAACGTTCCTTGACGCCCTCGCGCTCGATGGCAATGGTCACTTGGGTCCCGGGCTTGCCGCGCAGTTTCTTGACCGCTTCTTCCACGGTAATTCCGGCCGTGGACTTTCCGTCGATTTTTACAATGCGGTCGCCGGCCAGGATGCCCATCATCGAAGCCGGCGTGCCGGGAAGCGGCGAAACGACCGTAAGAACGTTGTCGCGAATGGCAATGGTAATCCCCAGACCTCCGAACTCCGCCTTGGTGTGAACCATCAACTCTTCATAATCGTCTTTCTTGAAGAAGGCCGTATGCGGGTCCAGGGCCGTGCGCATGCCCTCGATGGCCGCGTCGACCAGCTCATCGGCCGGGATCTGTTCGACATAATTCTTATCCACTTTGATTAGGACTTTGTCCAGCTTTTGGATCTCGTCGTAGATGTTATCGTTTTTGGCGAACGAAAAATCCACGGCCAGGGCGGCGATGGTCACGGCAACGGCCGCGCCATAGACCAGCCCTTTGGCCGGATGCTGAAGAGCTTTCATGAGAGTCCTTTCATTTTATTGTCAAGGTCCGGCTGCAAACGCCCGGGGTCAGTCCAAGCAACAGACTGACGCGGTTTAGGATATCAGCCGCAACATCGTCTTCGGTGCGGGTGGAATCCACCAGCGCGACCCGGTTTGGTTCCTGGCGTGCGATGGTCAGGTAACCGGCGCGGATTTTGGCCTGAAAGTCGCGGCCCAGGCTTTCGATGCGATCATAGCGTTTGTTGTTCTTCTGCGTCCGGATCACGAATTCCTCGGCTGGAATATCGAGCAGAAGGGTGCAGTCGGGTTTCATGCCGTTGCAGGCGAACTCATTGAGCCGTTCAATCCAATCCAGGTCCAGGCCGCGTCCGTACCCCTGGTAGGCGACCGTGGCATCGACGAAGCGGTCGCACAAAACATGGATGCCTTTCTCCAACGACGGCCGGATCAATTCGGCCACATGTTGCGCGCGCGATGCCATAAACAGAAGCAGCTCGGTTTCCGGAGTCATGCTTGTGCTGGTGTGATTGAGCAGCACATTGCGGATCTTCTCGCAAATATCGAGATTGAGGCCGCCCGGCTCCCGCGTAAACACGACCGGCACGTTCAGCGATTTCAATTCCTGAAGAAGCCGCGTCGCCTGCGTCGATTTGCCCGAGGCGTCGATGCCTTCGAAGGTGATGAATTTTCCTCGTTTCATATTTCCTGTCTTTTGTTGCGTTTTCCAGCCAGGTCTTTCTTTCGTCCGGTATTGGCCTACAGCCTAAGCCGGCAAAGCCGGAAGCGGAGTTAATAGATAGAAGTTAGTAGATCGTAGTTAAGATTTTCAAAACTCCAATGACTCGCATTTGCTTTT
>CAYVZU010000163.1:3780-6917 GCA_964455935.1 uncultured Fibrobacterota bacterium | reverse complement strand
CCGGCCGTATTCTAATGCTCTCCCTGCACGGCTATGTTGCCGCCGAGCCCGAGTTGGGAAAGCCGGATACCGGCGGCCAGGTGATGTTCGTCCTCGAATTGGCCAAACGCTTTAGCCGGCTTGGCTACGCCGTTGATATCGTCACCCGCCGTTTCGAGAACCAGCCGGAATTCGACATCATCAATTCCGGCTGCCGGATTTGGCGCATTCCCTTTGGCGGGGCTTCCTATATCCGCAAGGAAGACATGCACGACCACATCGAGAACTTCATTACGAACTTCATGGCCGAAGTGCGCGGCCTCAACATGCAATACGATTTGGTGAATTCACACTATTGGGACGCGGGCTGGGCTGGCCAGCGGATTGCCGAGGAACTTCATATTCCTCATATTCACACTCCGCATTCGCTGGGCTGGTGGAAGCGCCACGACATGCTCGCCCAAAGTGAAGTTTCGGCCGCGGAAATGGAAAGAACGTACCGGTTCCGCGAACGGATCGAGCGCGAGTTTCGCATCTATCGCAATTGCGACCATATTATCGCCACCACACACGAGCAGGCGACGGTGCTTTTGGAGAACTATGACATTCTCTCCAAGCAGATCGCGGTCATTCCCGCCGGGATGGATGAGGAACGTTACTGCCCGGTCCCCAATGCCCATCGCAGGGAAATGCAGGCGCGCCTTGGGTATGGTCCCAAGGATGTGCTGGCCGTGGGTCGCCTGGCCGAGAACAAGGGGTTCGACCTTCTCATTCGGGCCATGCAGGTGACCGTCCGGCTCGTCCCGGAAAGCAGGCTGGTCTTGACGGCGGGCACGGAACCGGGGGGCGACGATACCAAGCGGCAGGTCCTGCTGGCCCTAATTGAAGAACTAAAAATGACCGACCGGATCATCTTGCGCGAGTCCATTCCGGACAGAGAACTGGCCGACAACTATCGCAGTGCCGGCGTGTTTGCGCTTTCCTCGCGTTACGAACCATTCGGCATGACCGCGATCGAGGCGATGTCGTGCGGGACGCCCACGGTGATCACGGTTCGCGGCGGGCTGCACAAATTAATCGACTTTGGGACGCAGGCGCTTTATGCGGATCCGGAAAATCCTGTCGAATACGGAACCATGCTGGCCCTACCCTTGCGCTATCCGCAATTGGCCGACGAAATGAGCCTGGAGGGTTCGCGGTTTGCCCGGCGCTTTTTCAGTTGGACGGGAATTGCAAAACGCACGCTCGATCTCTACAATTTGTACCGCGGCCGCTATCTCAAGCAAGAGGAACTGAGTCTGGCATGAACCGCTACGTGCAGTCCGCCCCGCCCGCAGCCATGGAGCGGGAATCCGTTTCACACGCGGCATTCCTGCAATCCAAACGCAAACACATCCTGATTCTGACAAACCACGGGGTTCATGAATGGGTGGTCACCCCCGGCCTGCCCGACACGGGCGGCCAGAACGTTTTTGTCAACCATCTGGCGCAGACTCTCGCCACACTTGGGTTTCGCGTTACCATTGCCAATCGCGGCGGGTATCCGCACCCGCTGACCGGGAACCCGCAGACCGGCTTGCGGTATCGCGACGAGCATCAACGCATATTGTATTTGGAAGACGGCCATTCCGAGTTCGTGCGCAAGGAGGACATGTTCGAGCGCCTGCCGCAACTTGCATCCTGCCTCAATCGCCGCCTGGGAGAAGAGAACGCTCGGCCCGATTTCGTGATCTCGCATTACTGGGATGCGGCCTGGCTGGGCGTGCTCTGGGAACGTTTGGACGGAAGCCGCCGTCCCCACCTTTGGGTCCCCCATTCGCTGGGCATCCTCAAGAAAGCCAATGTGTCGGCCGAAAAATGGCCGGGGTTGCGCATCGAGGAGCGGATCGGGCATGAACGCGAGATTCTGAAGTCCGTTGATGCGGTGGCGCCGACATCGCCGCGCATCCATGATTCCCTCAAGACGGACTACGGATTCGAGACCCGCCTTTTTCTTCCGCCCTGCGTCCACACCGAACTATATTATCCGCGAACCGTCGCAGCCGAGGATCCGTTATGGAAAGTCCTGGGTTTGCAGTGCGGCCTCAATCCAGAGGCGGTACGGGGACGCCGCATCATATCCGAGATCAGCCGAACCGAGATCCACAAGCGCAAGAACATTTTAATCGAAGCATTTGCGCGGATTCACAAGCGTTTTCCCGACACGCTGCTGGTCGTATCCGTCGTGGGCACCGAGCAGAAGCTGCGCGCCGAACTGCAGGAGCTGGCCAAAAAGCTGGGCGTGGACAAGGCCACGGCCATGGTCGGAGCGATTTGGGATTTTCTGCCCAGCCTGTATGCCGCAACGCATGTTTACTGCACTCCGTCGGTTCTGGAAGATTTTGGAATGGCCGTTCAGGAAGCCGCGGCCAGCCGGGCCGCGATTGTGGCCGGGGATCGCGTGACGTTCGCAACCGAATATCTTCTTGGGCCGACGCCGCGCACCGTCGCCGACGGCCAGTTGCGAATTGGCTCCGGCGCCATTGTTGTCCGGTCCGATGATATCGACGGGTTTGCCTGCGGATTGACGATGGTCCTGGAAAATCCTGACTTGCGCGAATCACTGGCGCAGCACGCCTACGAAGCCACAATCCCCCGTTTTACGTGGGAGAGCACTGTCGCGGCGATTCTCAAAGCGCTCTCCATTCAACCTTAGCGCTTTTCGCTCCGGCCTTTTCCGCCATTCCTCTATGATGCTTCTGGCCCTTGATGTTGACAATACTCTGACAGGCGATCCCGGGGCCTTGCGCCAACTGAAAGTCCGTTTGGAAAACCAGCGGCTTGCCAAACATGTTCTTCTGGTCCTGGCAACGGGCCGAGGCATGGGAGACATGCTCGCCGGTTGGCACAACGAAGGACTGCCGTGCCCCGATGCGTTGGCGGCCCAACTGGGAACCGAAATCTACCTGCCTTCATACGGGCCAAAGACCGCGCCTGTTTCTGAATGGGAACGCCGCCTGCTTGGGACGTACCAGCGCGAACAGGCACTTGCTTTTTTGGCGAATCTGCCGGGCCTTGTCCTCCAGCCCGCCAAGAACAATACCCAGCTCAAGGTGAGCTGCGATGCGGATGGAACGCCCCAATCCCAGGCATCGGTTCGCATTCTTCGCGCGCGTATG
>CAYVZU010000163.1:0-3770 GCA_964455935.1 uncultured Fibrobacterota bacterium | reverse complement strand
ACGGACCGGTATCGGCTTGTCTGCTCTATGGGGCGCCATGTGGATATTATTCCGGCCCATGCCGGCAAGGCCAATGCGATTCTTTTTCTTTGCCGTTTTTTTGGAATTTCCCAAAGCAATGTGGTTGCCGCCGGAGACAGCGGGAACGATGCGGACCTTTTTACCTGCGGGTTCAGAGGAATTGTGGTTTCCAATGCGGAGCCGGCATTGGTTGAGGCCGCGCAGAAGCAGGATCCGGCAAAAGTATATTTTTCGAAACGGTCCTACGCTGCCGGAGTGGAAGAAGGGCTTGAATGGTTCGGTGTTTTGTGAATTGTGAATTGTGAAAAGGATTCCAAACCCCGACTTGGCGATATTTACTCTTTTGGAGGGAACCTATGTCTCCATTAATGGTCAGTGTCTCGGGCGTTCGCGGCACCATTGGCGATGCGTTGCGCCCCGGTCTTATTGTCCGCTATGTGCAAGCTTTTGCAAAACTGATCGGTCGTGGAACGGTCGTGCTGGGACGGGATTCGCGCCTTTCGGGAGAAATGATCGAGCACCTGGTCACGGGAACCTTGCTTGCTTCCGGCTGCGGTGTGCGCCGGTTGGGAATCGCCACAACCCCCACCAGCGAGGTTATGGTCACGCATACAAAGGCCTGCGGCGGCATAATCATTACAGCCAGCCATAATCCGCCACAGTGGAATGCCCTAAAGTTCCTAGGCAAAGATGGCATGTTCCTGCGCAAAGCCCAGGTAGAGCAACTCGATTCCCTGCTTACGAACGAGAGCTTTTCATTGGCGGCCTGGGATGAAATTCCAGGCGTCCAGGATGAAACCGGGGCGTTTGACGAGCATTTGCGGCGAATTCTGGCCCTCCCCTATCTTGATCTTTCCGCAATCCGCAAACGCCGCTTTCACGTTGCGCTCGACACCAACCATGGAGCGGCCGGGCCCTCGGCACGGAAACTTCTGGAGGCATTAGGATGCCAGGTGACGGGATTGGGATTTGAGCCCACAGGTCGCTTTGCCCATCCCTGCGAGCCGGTGCCGGAAAATCTTACGGGGCTTGGTGAAACCGTGCTCCGCGAAAATGCCGACGTGGGTTTTGCAATCGACCCCGATGGGGACCGCCTTGCTCTTGTCTCGGAGCAGGGCGCGGCCATTGGCGAGGAATACACGCTGGCCATTGCGGCCCGCTGCGTACTCTCCAAGAAAAAGGGGCCAATCACGCTCAACCTTTCCACCAGCCGCATGGCCCAGGATGTGGCCGCATCGTTTGGATGCGAGACGTTTCGCACGGCCGTGGGTGAAATCAACGTGTCCAGCGCCATGAAAGAGAACGGAAGCGTGCTTGGCGGCGAGGGAAACGGCGGGGCCATGGTTCCGGAAGTGCTGTACGGCCGCGACGCGCACGTGGGCATGGCGTTGTGCCTGCAACACCTTTGCGAACGCAAGACCACGATCTCGGACCTGGTGGCCCAGCTTCCGCGCTACGTCATGCGAAAAGAAAAAATCGAACTCGGCCGGATCGATCCTGCAAAAGCCATGACGGATATCGAGTCGCGTATGCCCAAAGGGGATGTCGACCGCGTGGACGGATTGCGCATCGCCTGGAGCGGTTCCTGGATCCACGTGCGAAAAAGCAATACCGAACCGATCTTTCGAATCATGATCGAGGCGGCGGATTCGCAAAAGGCCGAGAACCTTTCGCGCCAGGTCAGGCAGGCGATTTCCGGGTCTTGAAAAACGAGACCGCCTCGGCCACACGCGTCATATCAACGCGCGTATTGTGGCAGGGGCCAAAGGGCCGGTCGTTAATGACGCCAATCACCGGAATCGGATAGACGTCCTGGATTCCCAGAGTCAAATCACGCTCGCAGGCCACGGCCACGATTCCGGTGGGCCGCATTTGAGCCACGCGCCTGCGGGCCAGCGTTCCTCCATTGACCACCTCGACATTGACGCCAAACTGGGCCGCCGTTTTGCGCAGCTTGCCCACCAGGCACTGACCGCACCCCTGGCAGTTGTTGATGTCACGGGTCACGTTGCGGTTGCATCGGTCAATCTGAAGGCAATGCGGCAGAAGGATGAGAAGCCGATCACCCGACAGTCGCCGTGCCTGGGCCTTGGTCATGGCGTTGTTGACGCCTACAAAGGATTCGCGGAGCTTGTCGCGCGGAATTCGCACTAGCGAGCTTAACCCGGTGGCAATGGGAAAAAGAATGCGAACCGTCAGGGATTTCTGGCCGTGCGGGTAAAGAAGGTCGATTCCGGTAAGAACCGTCAGCGAGATCAGCGCGAACCCGCCGCAAAGGATAAACAGGAAACCCAGGACCAGTGCGCCCGCAATTTCGTTGGGAACACGGCCCCATTGCAGAAGGCGTGGGGTAGCCAGGTACCAGGCCCCCAGGCAAAGACCGGCCATGATCACAAGGCTGGCCAGGCAGAAGCTCAGAAAAAGCCCGGGCTTCTCCTGCGTTATAACGGCAGAATCCACCTTCGTCAAGACTTCGGAGGACACAGCCGCCCTTAGAGAGTGTTTTCGACCCGTTGAACGCCAGGAACTTTTTCTTTAAGAATTCGCTCGACCCCCGCCTTGAGGGTCATGGCTGCGCCGGGGCATCCCCGGCAGGCGCCCTGCAGCCGGACTTTGACAACGCCGTGCTCCGTGACGTCCACCAGTTCCACATCGCCCCCGTCGGCTTGAAGACCCGGACGAATCGTATCGAGTGCCGCTTGCACCTGTTCACGCGTAACCATTTGTGACTCCTTTCTTCTTGTCACTACTCACGTCTCTCAGAAGGACCTTGAAACCACTGAGCAACACAGAGGCCAGAGAAGAGGACACAGAGATGAGAAAGACTTTCTCCGGCGCGACGCGCGCCGAAAAAGATTCCCCTCTGTGTTCTCATTCTTACCTCGGTTTTCTCTCTGTGGTTGGTCCTTTTCATGGGAACCTGAGTAGTTACTCTTTATAGTCCCCGATAATATAAACAGTGGCATAATGATTTTCGATTCTTTTGACTCGCTTTCCGGGGGAATTTTAAATTTTCCACCATATGGTTCTGGGCATTGGCATTGACATCATTGAAGTGGCCGAGATGCGCCGCGTCATTGAACGCTATGGCGGCCGGTTCTGTCGCCGGGTGTTTTCGGACGCCGAACAAACCTATTGCGAGGGGCGCGCCCGCAAATTCGAATCATACGCGGCCCGCTTTGCCGTGAAAGAGGCGGTGCTCAAAGCGCTGCGGCTTGAAAACGGCGAGTCGTTCGCCCTTCACTGCGTAACCGTTTCCAACGACGCCCTGGGCAGGCCCTCGGTCCAGCTTTCGGGACGCGCTTGTCACCTTTTTCGCAGCCGGAAAGCCCGCCGCTTCCATATTTCCATCAGCCACACCAAAACAATGGCAACCGCGGTTGCGGTTCTCGAAGGACCCACACCGAAAAAGAAACCAGACTAGGGAGGAATTCGTGGCCAAAAATCCTTGGACATTCGCCGGATGGCGAAATAAGATGCGGATACAATACGACTACAACTACATGCTCGCCGATGCCGTTGGAAAGCAGGGAATTCCCCTCTCCCGACTGGCTGCGATGGACTCGCGCTGCCGATCGGCCTTGGCGGGGATCGGCCAACGGCGGAAAAACGGAACGCTGCCGTTTATGGATCTCCCCCGCCAGCCCGCCGTGGTGAAGTCGATTCAGGACTACAGCCGCCGGATCTCCGGAAAAATCGATGCGTTCGTGGTTTTGGGAATCGGCGGTTCCGCGCTGGGCACAACGGCC
>CAYVZU010000162.1:6368-6931 GCA_964455935.1 uncultured Fibrobacterota bacterium | reverse complement strand
CCTTCTCACACTATATGTGGGGGGTACCCACTGAAAAGTCGGAAGAACCTGAATTGGAAATACTCACCACAGAGGCGATGCATTGAGCTTGTCGAAATGCACAAAGGTCACAGAGAAGAGGGATTCAAAGATAAGCAATAAGTCCAAGGCTGCTATGCAATCGCAGTCGCCTTACTTCCGGGGAGTAATCCAGGGTGTAGCCGTTTGAGCCAATATCCTTCTTTCTCCGTGATCTCTGTGGTGAGTAGTTTCTTATTGCGCGTTCCCATCCAAAATCCGCAGAGCTGCTTCGACCTTGCCGAAGGGCGGCATGACATAGACGCCCTGAACCAGGGACCGGGCGGCCGCCAGTGACTCGCGCGCGATCTGGATCCCGTATTCCTGGGCCTTTTCCGCAGCCGAAATTTCGCGCAAGGCGTTTCGGATTTTTTCGGGCACGCTCATTCCCGGAACTTCGTTGTGAAGGAATTCGGCGTTTCGGTAGCTGACAAGGGGCAGAATCCCGACCAGAACGGGAATGCGAAAATCCTTGATGCGGTGGAGGAAGCTTTTCAGGAGCTGCG
>CAYVZU010000162.1:0-6358 GCA_964455935.1 uncultured Fibrobacterota bacterium | reverse complement strand
CCCACGCCAATAAAGAACCGGGTGGGCTCATTGATGGGATTGCGCCCCAGGTCAAGGCCCTGGTTGAGGCCTTTTACGATCCGGGTAAGCCCAATGGAATCCACATCAAACACGGCCGTTGCATTGGGATAGTCGCCCAGCTTGGGCGGATCGCCCGTGATGACCAGCACGTTGTGAAGCCCCAGGGCCTGCATGCCCAACAGGTCGGCCTGCATTCCAAGAATATTGCGGTCGCGGCAGCAGTAGTGAAGAATGACCTCGGAACCCAGATTGGAACGGACAAGCACGGCCAAGGCCAGAGGGCTCATCCGGGCCACCGCGCGGGGGCCGTCTGGAATGTTCACGGCATCGACGATGCCTGAATCGCGCAGCTTCTGCACGCCTTGCAGGACCCGGGCGGGATCGAATCCTTTGGGCGGGCTCATCTCGACGGAAACCACGAATTCGCCCGACATCAGTTTGCGGGCGAACCCGCTCTTCTCGGCTGTGGGCACTTCGGGTTTGGCGGCGGCGCCAACGGCTGTTTCTTTGGCGGGTTGCGCCGAAACGGCAACCGAAGGCGAAAGGGCTCTGACGGCGGCGTGAATGGCTCGGATATGTTCGGGCGTGGTGCCGCAGCATCCGCCAATGAGAAGGGCGCCGCTTTGGATCATGCGTTTGGCGTATTCGGCATGGTACTCGGGCGAGGAGAGATAAAGCCTCCGGCCCTGGATCTCCCGGGGCAGACCGGCATTGGGCTGGGCAATGACCGGCCTTGGCGTCAAAGGCACGATCTGGCGGACCAGGTCCAGGGCGTGCTGAGGGCCCACCCCGCAATTAACCCCGATCGCGGCCGGATCAAAGGCCTTGACGGCCGCCACCATTTGCGCGGGGCTTGTGCCGAACCGTGTCGCGAAGCTCTCGCCGAACGTCATCTGGGTGATGACGGGTAGATCCGTTTGGGCTCGCACGATTTCCAGGGCCAGTTGCAGTTCCTGGATGTTCTCGAAGGTTTCGAACAGGAGCAGATCGGGCCGGGCTTCGAGAATCGCTCCGATGTATTCGCCGTAAATCTCCCGGGCCCGCGCCAGCGATATCTGGCCAAAAGGCTCAATTTGCTGGCCCAGAGGTCCGATGGATGCCGCCACATGGCCCTTGCCCTGCGCGGCCTCCTTGGCGATTTCCACACCGCGGCGATTGATTTCAACTACCCGCTCGGCAAGGCCGTAGGGGGTCAGTTTAAGCCGGTTGGCCCCAAAGGTGTTCGATTCGACAACATCGGCGCCGGCCGCAAGGTATTCCTCGTGGATGGACTTGACCAACTTGGGGTTGGAAAGGTTCAACTCCTCGAAACAGGTGTTGATATACACCCCGCGGGAGTAGATCATGGTCCCCATCCCGCCGTCGAACACCAGAATGTCACGGCCGATCCGTTTTCCAAATTCCTGCATGGCAAGCACCTCCGCTTCGTGCTGTTAGAGCGCATCTCAAAAAGGCTTTCTGGCATCGCCCGGCTGCAAACGCCACAGGCTGCGTTGCGTTCCATGCCAGTGCCGTTTTCGCTCGGGCTTTGGCCCGCGCAATCCTTTTTGAGATGCGCTCTGGTATCAAAATATAGGTTTCCGCAGTTCAGCGGGGTAGAAGGACGGGGGAAAAGGGGAATGGGGGATGCGTTGATGCGTGAATGCGTTCTGGCTCTTTCCTGAAGCTATTCATACATGCGCCCATTACCCGTATTTGTATCCACGTCTCCACCCGCTTTGCCATGGCGCTGCCCCATTGTCCCAATTTTCAGGAATAATGTATTTTCTTTAGATACCTGGGGTTGCGGCCTAGGCGGACTTTACCGGGCCTGGTGCTTGGTGGAGTTGTTTTGCCTTTTGGGCTGGGCATTGACCGATTGTCGGGCAGTGCTGTCCATTTCCTTCTGCGGGCGGATAGTTTGAGCGAAACCACGGCTCCCATTCAGGGCATCTCCAAGGAGATTTCGGTTTTTCTTGAGTTGTCCAAGGCATTCCTGGGCCAGCGGGACCTGTTTAAACTGCTGACGGCCATCAAGGACGAGACGGTCCGGCTCATGGAGGCCGACAGGGCCTCGATCTTCCTTGTTGACAAGGAAACCAACGAGCTATGGACCCTGATGGCCGATGGGGTCAATGTGATCCGGTTTCCCTATGGGAAAGGAATTGTGGGGGCCGTGATTGCCCAGGATGAAACCCTCAATATTCCCGACGCTTCGTGCGACCCCCGGTTTTATAAAGAGATCGACAAACAGACGGGGTACGTAACGCGCAATATTCTATGCGTTCCCATGCGCAACCGCTTTGGACGCGCCGTGGGCGCCATTGAAGTCCTCAATAAGAAGAGCGGCCGCTTTTCGCAATACGATGAAAGCCTTCTGATGATCCTAGGCACCCAGGCGGCCATGGCCGTTGAAAATGTCGAAATGCTCGAGGACGTGCAGGAAACTCTAAACCAGCTCAATCTCCTCAATCGCATACAGCGTCAGGCCAATGCCATTCTGGACATCAACGGCGTACTCTCCATGGTGCTGCGCGAGATCACCTCGAGTCTCCAGGCCCGGTATGGCGTCATTATGCAATTGCTTCCGAGCGGGACCGCCATCGGATCTTTTTTTGTTGTGCCCGACGAGTTTGCCACGTTCTATGCGGGCGACCGGAAATGGCCCGACTGGGCGGCCAACTACCCCGATCTGGCCGGCAGCTTCGATTCCGTGGACCAGCACCTTTCCCGTCTGGAAAAAGAGGAGATGTTTGTGTTTCGTTCGGGATTGGTGGCGGCCATGAAAGAAAACGACCGGGTCGTTGGATACATCGAGATCCAGTCCCTGCAGACGGAAGAGCGGCTTTTCAATCGCCGGGCCGTCGAGTTTCTGAAGGTCGTGGCCGGCCAGGTGGTCTCCTTCATTGAAAACCGCCGGCTTCTGGAGGAGAAGAGCAGTTCCGAGAAAATGGCCGTGGTTGGCAATATGGTTTCGACGATTGTTCACGATATCAAAAATCCGCTCAGCGGCATCAGCGGCTACGCGCAGTTGATCCGGCGAAAGAGCAGCGACGCCCGGGTGCAGTCCTATGTCGATATTATGCTTGACGAACTGTCGCGCCTGGAGGAGATGAACAACGAGCTTCTGCTGTTTGTGCGCGGAGACCGGATGACGTTTGAATTTCGCGAGATTCCCTGCGGCGATTTCATCGATGATATCATTCGTACCGTCAAACCGGATTTCGAGCAGAATCACATTCAGGTGACGGTCGAGCAGGAGTTTCGGGGCGGCCTGCAGATCGACCTGAGCCGGATGAAGCGCGTGTTTCTCAATATTGCCAACAATGCCCGCGATGCCATGCCCGATGGCGGCGTGTTTACGCTTCGCTGCGGGCCCGAACGAAACGAGAAGGTCGAATTCCGGCTTTGCGATTCCGGAACCGGCATGACACCCGAGGTTCGAGCGCGCATTTTCGAACCGTTCTTCACCTCGGGCAAAAAGGGCGGCACCGGCCTGGGCATGGCCATCGCAAAGAACATCGTGGAGAAGCACGGAGGCGCAATCCGTGTCGAAAGCGAACAAGGAAAAGGAACTGCATTTTTTCTCGAATTACCCATTTCCATCAAAGAGGAGAGAGTTTTATGAACGTACTGCTTATGATCGAGAACAGGGAAGAGCGCGATACCCTTCGCGAACACCTGGCCAAACGGGGTCTAACGGTCAGCGAGTCCAAGGGCGGGCTTGGCATGCTTGACGATATGGGGCGGTTTAAGCGGGATCTGGTGATCCTTGACCGCGAACTCTGGAGCAGGAACAAAGGTGTGTATCGCTATTTTGGCGTGGAAAGAGTCTGGACCGGCATTCCCGTTGTGGTGCTGGGATCGGACAAGAAGGATATTTTCGCCGACCGGCATCCGCATGAAAAGGATGCGGCCCTCAACAAACCGGTCAATTTAAAGGATCTGGATCAGATTATCGATTCGATCCAGTAGGCTGAGGCGAGGAGGCCGCTTTTGATTTCGCGCGGGAAGATCCTTCACGTCGCCAACATCAAGGGCGGCGTGGGCAAATCCACGATTGCCACGAACCTGGCGGCCTGCTTGTCGTCCACGGGCCGGACGCTGGTTATCGATCTGGATGTGCAGGGAAGTTCAACCTATGCGCTGGGCCGTGAGCCCGTCGAAAGCGGCTTTTCGAGCGCCGCGTTGTTTGTCCGCCGTTTGCGCAACGCCCAGAGTGCCTCCAGGCCCGAAGGCCAGCCCGAGCGCAGGAGAAGCGCGGCTCCATCCGAGGCTGAAGGGATCCCGATCACAGCCAGTCTTGACCTCCTGCCGGCTTCACCGGCGTTGTTGGATGCGTTGGGCCGGCGTCATCTTCGACGGCTGGTCGAAAATCTGGAACTGCTGCGCGGCCGCTATCAATACGTGGTGGTTGACACTCCCTCGGTGTGGAACGACCTGATTAAAACCTTGTTCTGCGCCAGCGACATGAACCTGATTCCGGTCACGTTAAGCGCGCTCTCGACACGAAGCCTCAAGGATTACCTTCGAGAGATCCGGCGCCTCATCCGGCGGAATCCCACGCTGCGAATCCGGATCATCAAAAATGACGTCTACGGGCAGAAGGCCGACCAGAACCCGGGCAAACTGCAAACCGTCACCGAGAACCGGGCCTATCTCAATTCTCTTTGCGAGCTGGTTCGCTATTCCTCGGGACAATCCACGCTTCTGTTGCCGCAATCGGTTTTGTTCGATCTCGAAATTCCGGACTACGAGGCCATTCAGTCCGCCCAGGACCGGGGTATTCCCATTGCTCTTGAATCCGCGGCTTCGGCGGCGCGAACATCGTTTGAACTCCTGACGCGCAAGGTCATTGATGCCCTGGAGCGCCTGCCCAACAGGCCTCTTGTGCCGCCGTCCAGGTCCGAGACCGCCTTATTCAGCCGCCTTAAATGGGGGGCATGCGCCCTGGCCGCAAGCTTGGTGTTGTTTGTTTCGAGCCCCCTGCGCGATCCCGAATCGCCGGCCATTTTGTGCCCGCAGCAAATGGAGCAGACGCCAAACCAGGTCTTCACGCATGCTTTTAAGCCGGGCGAGAATCTCTATCGTCTGGCCAAATACGCCATTGGCCGATATCGTGCCGTGGTGCCCTCAAATGAGAATGTGGAATCGTATGTTCGGGAGACGATTGAGATTTACAACCTAAGTCGGCCGGTTTCCGAACCGCTCATTGCCTCCGACCAGCGCGATCTGACCGGGCTTCGGGTTACGTTTTATCCGCCGGGCCGAATCCGCAATAACGACTTTCACCGCGACATCCCGGTCCACCAATTCTTCCTTTCGCAGGTGGCCGATCCATATGCCTACGTAACGGGAATCTGGTGCGAGTACGGCGAGGGCGGCGGCACGCCGCACCAGGGCTGGGACATTGCGGCTCCCACGGGTACGCCGGTCACCACGCCCATTGGCGGGACGGCCCATTGGCGCCGGACGCGCAAGGGCGGCAACATGGTGGGGGTCGCTAGGGAAGACTACATTCTCTTCTACGCTCACCTGCAAAAATTTCTAGTCCGGGACGGCCAGGCCGTGATGCCGGGCGACACGATTGGCCTTGTGGGCATGACCGGCAATACAAGCGGACCTCATGTGCACGTGGGCTACGGAATCCGCTATCCAGTTCCCACCGCGGTGCGTTTTGGCGGCTCGTATTACCAAGTCACTGACCCCAAGCAGTTTTTCTTTCGGCTCCAATACAGACCGCAAGAATCATAGGCGGGAGTTGGCGCGAATTGCCGGTCGCCGCTTTGCTTAGCGCCGATGGCTACCGGCCATTGAATTGCGCAAAGGGCCGTAATGGCGGCCTGATGTTCCGTATGGCGAGGCTTTCCGAGCCGGAGACCGCGCGAGCCGAGCGAGTACCCGATGGGTTACGCAGCCATGTACGTCGAGAAGGGGGTAAGAGATAGCCGCTATTTGCCGCTGGCAACTGCGGTATTTAGGATGATAGACAGAGGTGCGCGAAGCGGCGTCCGCGCCAAAGGGGCTCTACACGGCCGAGCCCCGGGGCGAACTACAGGCTGGAGATGGCTTCGTCGAGGCTCTCGTATATATCGAGCAGCGTGGTGGCGCCGATGATTTCGATGATTTCGTAGACGTTCTCGTTGATGTTGACGATCTTGAAGCAGCCACCCTTCTCCTTGGCCGTCTTGCTCAGGTGCAGCAGAATGCCCAGACCCGTGCTGTTGACATAGCGCAGCTTCTCGAAATCGGCCACGATCAACACGATCCCGTCATTGATTAAATTTGTAATCTGCTCTAGAATCGTTTCTACGTTGGTCGCGTCCAGGTCGCCGACGAACTTGACCAGCTTGGCGCC
>CAYVZU010000161.1:5584-6957 GCA_964455935.1 uncultured Fibrobacterota bacterium | reverse complement strand
CGCAATGCTTGAGGGCGCATCACTCGCCAGGGAGATTTGTGGGTAATAGATAGCTCACGGAACCTTCCAGTGGGAATCACCCTATAAGCCGCCCGTCAAAACTTCCTGTCCAAACTCCATCGGCCTGCGCCTTTGCAGGCGATGAAGAGGAAAACAAAGCAGTAGAGCGCGGCCAACTCGCCTTTGTTGAGCGTGGGGAAGAAATTGGGACCGATTTGAAATTTCCAGTGGAATTGAATATAGGCCACGGCCATTTCGGCGCTGCAGATCAGCGCAGCGATACGCGTTCCCAATCCCAGCATCACGGCCAGCCCGCCCGCAAGCTCAATGATCCCGCCGAACCAGGCCTGGGTCCCCAGGGGCGGCTGGAACTCGGAATATACGCCCAATATTTTCTGGGCGCCATGGAACCAGAACAGAAATCCTGTTACGAAACGCATCAGGGCGTAGGCGGTTTCTGTATGCTTTTCAAGCCATCTCATCATTGCAGTCCCCTTTCAAAGAATGTCCGCCAAAAGTATGGCGGAGCGGCGGGGACATTGGCAAGGACTTTGCAAACGGCCGATTGTTTCTGATCGTCGGCAAATCAGAGTTTGTCGTCGGCGTCCATGCGTATGAGGATGGTGCCCTCAATAAGCTCGGCCGGGTAGGCCTTCAAATCGGTCTGGGCCGGACCCTTCAGCAGGCGTCCTTCGGTAGTGAACGCGGCTCCGTGGCATGGACATTTGACCTTGCCTTTTTTGGGAAGATCGACCCTGCACCCCTTGTGGCCGCAGGTCGAGGAATAGGCCGCCACCTTGTCGCCGGCCGACCGGTACACAATAATGGGATTCTTTTCGCCGGCCACATCCACATAAACCGCCGATCCAACGCCGGACAGTTTTTTGTAGCGCGGGTCCTTCAGAGCGATTTGAATGACCCGGCCCTGCCGAATGGACGGAACCGATCCTGCGCTGTCGGGCGTTTCACCCGGCAATCGTTTTGGCCAGAGCGGAATTGCGGCAACGGCCGAAGCCAGGATCGACACAAAGCCCCGCCGGGAAATTTTTGCGGTTGCATGCATAACACCTCCTGCGAAAGAATGACAACAGTCCGCTGGAATTCGGGGGCGCGGGTTCATTGGTATCGTTCCCGCACCATTTTAAGTTGATTGCGGATTGGGATCGTATTGGGGCATTTGGGTTCGCACTCGCCGCATTCGGTGCATTGGTCCGCGCGGTTGGCCGGCTCCAATTTCCTGTATTCATCGGTGGCCCATCCCCGGAAGCCATAAACCGTATCGTAGTTGTGAAATTTGAAATTGGAAGGGATGTCAACGCCGTGGGGACATGGCATGCAATATCCGCACGCGGTGCAAAACTGTTTCTGCCGCT
>CAYVZU010000161.1:0-5574 GCA_964455935.1 uncultured Fibrobacterota bacterium | reverse complement strand
CGCTTTTGGAACCCATCCAGAATCGCGTTGACCTGGGACCATTCGGATTGGCCCAAGCTCTCGAACGAGTTGACGGTCTCCACGTTTTCCTGCAATTGCTCCATTGTATTCATGCCCGAACAAGCGCAGCTTACGTTTGGATTGGATAAGACGAATTGGAATGCCGATGCGGCGGTCGTTGCGGATGCGCCCGGCATAAGCTTTCGAAGAGTCTCGGAAGGCTCGGCCAGAAATCCCCCCGCCACGGGACACATGTTCACAACGCCAATCCCCAGCTTTCCGGCGAGTTGAATGGCGGATTCATATCTTCGGTCGATCAGGCTGTATGGAATAGTCATACTTTCGAAAATGCCGGTTTCCAGAACCTTGCTGAAATTTTCCGGCTTGTCGTGGCCGGTGAATCCAATATGCCCTATAATCCCTTCCGTTTGCGCCTGCCGCAAAGCCTCAAGCGGTCCGCCTTTTTTCGTCAGGGCCTCCACCTTATCAAGCGAAAACCAGCCTACCTGGAAAAATTCGAGATACTCCACTCCTAATATCTCCAATTGGAGATCGATTTCTTTGCGATATTCTTCCGCCGTGGTTTCGGGTTTTATGCCGGCTTTTCCCGACACAATCAAACCGCGGCTGCGCCCTTTCAATCCGCCTGCGACCAGATGCTGGCAGCGGCCGTTGATGTATCTGCGCGTGGTTTCGAAATAATTAACGCCCATAGCGATGGCCGAATCGATGATCTTCGCTGCCAGCTCCGGATCTTTTTCGGGTAGCCGCATGCACCCCATGGCAAGCGCCGATACCTTTAAACCTGTTTTGCCCAGCGGACGATATTTCATTTATTCTCCATCGAATCTGTATTCAACCTATCAAATATACTCCAAATTAAATTGTAACAATAAGCGGTGCACTTTCCGCTCATTGACCAAAGCAACCCGTCCAAATGCGAAGGGCGACAAGTCCAGCGGACCGAGCTGGTTATTGACTCAGTTTCGTCGCATTAGCCAGTTTATCCTCAGTGCGCAAAGGGGCGCCACCAGTCTGCGGCAAGGATTTAATCCACCCTGGTTGATATCTGCCGAGAAACCTCCTTTCGGCCTGACCTTGCAGACGCCGGGCGCACACAGAAAGGAGGCCGCATGGCCAAATTCCTTCCACCCAACCCCAGTCTCGATCACCTTAAGGCCGAGGCCAAAGCTCTGCTTAAAGCCTTGGAGACAGGTGACCCGCAGGCGCTTGCCACGATCCGCTTGATGGGCCGTTACTCAAAGCTTTCAGACGCGGAAATTCGCGAGTCAAAAATCGTCCTGCGGGAAATGCAGCACGCGCTTGCCCTTGAATACGGTTTCCAAAGCTGCAAGGAAATGAAGGAGACCATCGAGGGCCGACGCGAATCCAAAGGGATTCTGCATATCCATTGCGGAGATTCCTCGGCCGGTTCACTCCGCGCAAGCCGAGTTCCGGGTAAAATCATTGCGTGGTACGACCCCCTGCTTGAAGGGCCAAATCCCTCCGGGGTTTCCTATGAAGAATGGCTTCGGGTCCGCGCCCAAAGCATTTTGGATGGCGGCTGGTTTTCGTCGCTCGAAGCCGGTGTTCAAAGTCTAAGAGCCGCCGATAAGGCAATGGAGGAGTTCTCTTCCTTTGATGAGGTCGTACTGTGGTTCGACGCCTGCCTTTTCGACCAACTGATCCTGATTCGCCAACTCGACTGGTTCTCGCGGCAGAAGCTCGGCAAAACCAAACTCAGCCTCATCTGCATTGGCGAATTCCCCGGGTTCAAGCGTTTCCACGGCTTGGGCGAACTGATGCCGGACAAGCTCGCCACGCTCATGCCGGAGCGTCATGAAGTCACAAAAGAGGAAACCGAGTTGGCCATTCGTGCATTGGCCGCCTACCGTTCTCCGGACCCCAGAGCAATAGAGGATGTGCTGACGGCCGACACTTCCGCCCTGCCCTATCTGGGTGCTGCGCTAAAACGCCATCTCCAGCGATTTCCCAGTACCAGAAATGGCCTTAGTCGAATGCAGAGAGAGATCCTGGAACTGGTCAAAACAGGGGAACTGAAATTTGGCCCGCTGTTTTCGCGCCTTTCGGAAATGGAGCACCCGCCGTTTTTCGGCGACACTGTGGTGATGGCCTGCCTGCGATCCATGGCCAATGGTCCGTCACCAGTGATCCAAATCGAAGGCCCTGCCTATAACCCCCGCGAGCCCGGCAATCTGGGTCAATGGCAAGTCCGGGTTCTGCCGGAGGCGGAACGCGTCCTCTCGGGCCAGGTGGATTTCGTCCGGACGAATGGAATAGACACCTGGCTGGGCGGAGTGCACCTGCAAGGGAAGGAATCGGCCTATCGGTGGGACGAGAAAACCGGGAAGATAGTCAGCATGTGATGAAAAAGCCCAATTCGTCCCGGACCAGAAACACAAAAGGCAGGCTGTTCCTGGAGGGAGGTGTATCACTCCCTCCAGGCTACATCGTATTTGGAAATTCCGATCAGGATTCGGCTGGAAGCAACGCTCGGCAGGCGAGCTCAACCAAAGCTGGAGCATCTCCGGCTTGAATACGTTTAAGGGCCGTAAGCATTACTTCCAAACGTTTGTCATAAGCTGCCACAAGAGTCTTCCTTCGCGATTCCATAATATCTTCGAATCGGGCGGGCTCTACCCCATCCACGGCAAGGCGCAGGCCCATTTTCAGGTATTCGTCATCTATTCGTTCCAGAAGGTCTTCCAGAGCCAGGAAAGCGAATTGACGACTCGCCCTGGAAATTAATCTCAGAAAGGTGACAAGCTCTTCCATGTTCTTCTGGGAAATTGGCCGATCCCATTCCTTCTCAAACATGCTGCGCAACTCCGAACTTCCACCACTCTTTCGAGCGAGCCGACTTTTGGTTTCGCCAGCCATTTCAATCTCGCCAGCTGCCATTAGCTTATTCATGATCCCTATTATTTGGTCACGTGCCCACTCGATATCCTTTTGGGAGATCTGGCCCAGATATTCAATGTCTTGCCGAATCATCTGCCCCGCGCGTTCAGACATGTTTCTTAGGATACAGGTTTCAATCCGATGTGGTGCACCTGAAAGCGCCATGGCGAGTGTCCGTGTATCCACTTCTCTGAGGACTCGTTGAATAGCGTAGCTGTGCAAATACCAGATATCGGCAAGTTCCTTGAACTCTGTTATTGACTTGGGCGTCTTTTCATTCTTTGCGGCCATCTCCTTCTCCTTTGCGGTTACGTGCTTCTTCAGATCACTCCAGCCCGCAAACCCGTATTCAAGGGCAATCGCGAACTGGCAATCCGCAAGCGTCACCTTTGCTGCAACGATTTTCTCATCGACTTTCTTCGCGAACCCATGAAGAATCCTTAGCCGGTTCACAGCCGAAGACGCGCCCTCCTTATGGGCATTCAGCAGATCTTTCGCCTGTGTTTTCAGATGGCGCAGACTGGGATTGGCAGGAAGAGACGGGGACATTGGACCTCCTTCGCACAAGTCTAGCGTCTGCCCACATAGACGGAAAAGAGGCCTATGCGCGATCCAATTCGAAAAGAGGGTGGATTCAATCCTTTCCGCAGACGAGGAGGCGCCCCTGTGCGCCTTCGGGAAAGATATGGCAACTGGCCGGTCAGAGTCAATATTTAGGCGGTTAGGGATTCGATCATAGCCTCATTTTATCTTCTCAGTACCAAATTCCATGGAATAATTCCGTCCCGTATGCATCTTATTGGTGGAAAGACAAAGTGACGGATCCGGAACTCATAAGAAAGGCCCAAGCCAAAGACCGTGAGGCCTTCGGCGCTCTTATCGAGCGCTACCAGGGCATGGTATACTCGACCTGCCTTGGGCTGACTGGCAACGTGCCCGACGCCCAGGATTTGGCGCACGATACCCTGGTTGAGGCCTATCTGAAGCTGGGCCAACTGCGCGACCCGGAAAGGTTTCCGGGTTGGCTCAAGGCAATATCCCTGAATGTCTTCCGAATGTGGTTTCGACGGCAGCGGAAGGATACTGTGGATGTTTCTGACGATCTGCCGGCTGCAGAGGATGAAAGCGAGATCGAGAATGAACTTGTGCCAAATCTTCGCTCGCAAATCTTTCGCCTTTCTCCGGCGCATCGCATTGTTCTGGTCCTTCATTACTTTGAGCAACTCTCGTATGAGGAGATTTCCGAGTTTCTCGAAGTTCCCATTGGCACGGTCATGAGCCGGTTGCACCGCGGTCGCCAGTTGCTGGCAGCGCTGGTCCGCAAGCCCGAAAAGGACGAGACACCAATGACCAAAGACAATTCCATGAAAGAGGATGTTCTTGCCGAGATAGCCGTGCTCCTGGAGCTCTTCCGGGATGATCCCGACGCGGCGGAGCGGCTATCAATAATCCTGGACCGCTCGCCCGAACGGCTTGCCCAGTTGTTCGCCCAGGCGGCGCAACCTGAGGTCTTCGACAGCATCGGAAAATTGCTGCCCCGGCTGGGAAAGCGGGCGATCTCGATCGCCTTGGATTGTTACTTCCTGGGAAAGTCTCCCTCCACCGACCATGCCCTTAAGGCCTTGCGGGCCTCAATGGAGAGCTACCGGGGAGGAGGATTTGGTCAGCCGGATCTGCAATCCTACACGCTTGCGGATGCCATTCTCTCACACTCCGGCAATGATCAGGAGAAGGTGGAATTTCTCCTGTCGCTTCTGCTCTGCATCAAGGACAAGAATACAGGCCACCTGTTCGAGAGTGTTCATCTCGCATTTGGTGAGAAGTCGGTTGCGGTGTTGTCTTTCTTCTATGCACGACTGAACTCCACCGGTGAACTGTACCAACACCGGCCCGTGCTGAATGCGCTATGCCGGACCGGTAATGCTTTTCTATCGGTGATTCGAACAAACCTCGCCTCGACCGATTTCAAAAAGCAGTTGCTGGGACTGACGGGCCTGGAAGCGATTGGCCAGGCAATGGACCTGCCGACATGCGCGCCAACCGGAAGAATCTTCCAGTACCTTCTGCGGCACCGCCCGGTACTTCATCCTGAAGGGCTGGACCGGAGATTGTTCCACTCGGTTCAAGAACAAGCGGGACGCCTGCTTCAATCCGGCGAGGCCCAGGTTCGGCAACGAGCCACAAACGCACTAGGCTCGCTCAAGTCCCGTGAGCACGCTCCGAAAGTGAGAGACCTTTTGACGGACGGCGCGGTTTCTGTTCGGCTCGCGGCGATCCGCGCGTTGGCCAACATGCATGATGATGCAAGCTCAGCTTGCTTGATCGACCGGGCAGTCCAAGGCCCGCTGGCGGAACGAATTGCCTCCATCGAGGCCCTTGGCAAGATTCGAAGCAAGGACGCACATCCTGCCCTTCTGAGGCTGGCCGAGGACCCGGACCAGGGAATTCAAACGGCTGCCGTGACCGCGTTGGGCGAACTGGATTCGGACGAGGTCAGAAACGAACTTCGCAATCTGGCCGCGACCGGCGGGCTGGCCCGAAAGCGGGCCGTGGCCAAAGCCATATATCGGCTTGCCAGATTTCGGAACAAGCCAAGAGAAGAGAAGCCCAACTCTTACAAAAGGCTATGGACCAGCCGCCGGGGTGAGGACG
>CAYVZU010000160.1:0-7013 GCA_964455935.1 uncultured Fibrobacterota bacterium | reverse complement strand
GCTTTGCGCCCTGCCGGTCGTTGCGCCGCCCTTCAATCCGTTTGATCTTATCGCGCAGCTTGGCGGCTTTCTCGAACTCGAGCCGCGCCGCCGCTTGGAGCATCTCGGTCCGGAGCGCCTCCGGGTCATTCTTGGTGTTGGCATCATAGCGGGAAAAACCCTCTTCGACTTTCAATTCGGGCTCAATGCCAAGGCGGTCGCCGATTCGTTCTTCAATAGGCCGATAGGTTGAGCGCGGCACAATCCCATTCCGGGCATTATACTGGAGCTGCTTCTCGCGGCGCCGGCTCATCTCCTCCAATGCGCGCGTCATGCTTTGAGTCATGACATCGGCGTACAGAATGACTTTTGCGTTTACGTTGCGGGCGGCCCGGCCTGCGGTCTGAATCAGTGACGTCGTTGAGCGGAGAAACCCTTCTTTGTCCGCATCCAGAATGGCCACAAGCGAGGTCTCGGGAATGTCGAGACCTTCGCGCAGCAGGTTGATGCCGACCAGCACGTCGAACTCGCCCCGCCGCAGGTCGCGAATCAGATCCGATCGCTGGAGGGTTTCGACCTCCGAATGCAGGTAGCGCACGCGAATGCCCGCCTTTTGCATGTACTCGGCCAGGTCCTCGGACATGCGTTTTGTTAGTGTGGTGACCAGCACGCGCTCTTTGCGCTCCGCGCGAATCCGGATTTGTTCGAGCAGATCGTCAACCTGATTGGATACGGGCTTGATTTCGATTTCCGGGTCAATAAGGCCCGTGGGGCGGATCACCTGCTCGACCACCACGCCTCCGGCTTTCTCGAGTTCCAGGTTGGCCGGCGTGGCCGACATGTAGACAGCCTGGTTGAGGAGGGCGTCGAACTCCGGATACTTAAGAGGCCGGTTGTCCAAAGCCGAGGGAAGCCGGAAACCGAACTCGACCAGCTTCTCTTTTCGCGACCGGTCGCCCGCGTACATGCCAAAGACCTGCGGCAAGGTCACGTGCGACTCATCGATGACCATCAAGTAATCAGGCGGGAAGAAATCGAGCAGCGTATTGGGCCGCTCGCCCGCCTTGCGGCCGTCGAAATGCCGGCTGTAATTTTCGATTCCAGAGCAAAACCCGATTTCCCGCAGCATCTCGATGTCATACTTGGTTCGCTGCTCCAGGCGCTGCGCTTCGAGCAGCTTGTTTTGCGATTGGAGGACCAAAAGCCGCTCTTCCAGTTCGGCTTGAATGGTGAGGATTGCTTCTTCAACGCGGGGCAGGCTTGTCACGAAATGCCGGGCCGGAAACACGGTCAGCTCATCGAGTTCTTCGATCACCGTGCCGCGAAGGATTTCGGTGCGCGAGATCCGCTCGACCTGGTCGCCGAAGAACTCGATGCGCAGGGCATGCTGTTCGCGCTCATAGGCGGGATGGATCTCGACCAGGTCTCCGCGCACCCGAAAGGCGCCGCTGCCGAATTCGATGTCATTGCGGCGGTACTGGATCTCCACCAATTGACGGAGCACCTCGTCACGTTCGATGGTCTGCCCTTTTTTGATTCGAACCGTGAGGTCCCGGTACTCCTGCGGCGAACCCAGCGAAAAAATGCATGACACGCTGGCCACGACCAACGTATCGCGCCGGCTTAAAAGCGAACTGGTTGCACTCAGCCGCAGCCGCTCGATTTCCTCGTTGATGCGCGAATCTTTGGCGATGTAGGTGTCGGTCGACGGAATGTAGGCCTCGGGCTGATAGTAGTCGTAGTAGCTGACAAAGTATTCGACCGCATTCTGGGGAAACAGCGAGCGGAACTCGGAGTAGAGCTGCGCTGCCAGGGTCTTGTTGTGTGTCAGCACCAACGTAGGCCGCTGAACCGACTCGATCACCTTGGCGATTGTGAAGGTTTTTCCAGACCCGGTCACACCCAGAAGAACCTGGTGTTTCATTCCGTTCCCAACACCTTGTGCTAGTTCGGCAATGGCCCGCGGCTGATCGCCGGCCGGTTCGAAATTGGATACAACTTGAAATGGCGGCATAAGTATGTAAAATGAAACTACTCACTTCTATGGGAAGAACCTTGAAACCACTGAGATCACAGAGGGAAAACAAAAAAAGATCTTTTGGCGCAAAGTCTTGCGCCGGAAACCGGCCCTCTGTGCGCTCACCATCCAACCTCTGGCTTACCCTCTGTGGTTGGTCTTCCTCATGGGCTACTGGGGTAGTTACCAAAAAATAACATAAGGGAGAGTTCCGGTGGCGTTGAAATCGATTCCTGTCGAAGCTGAATCGAATGGCTTCAGCCGCGCCGGATCACCCGCATCATTGGCAATCGATCGGTGCGGTGATTGGAGAAAATTATAGTACTAAGTTACTCGAAGAAAGGATATTCCTACAATAGTCGAGAGTTCGCCGCTGCGACCCCATTTTGTGCGATGCGCTCGCAAAAAAGCCTTTTTGGACCGGTACCTTGGGAGGATTAAATTCTGCATTCTCGAAGTATGACACGCCGGGTCGCGATTTTGTATTCGCGATTGCCGGATTCAATGGCCGAATACCAGCAGGATATTCTCGACGATGTGGACAACATCTCACAGCCATTGCAGGACCTTGGATACGAGTGCGTGCCGGTTGCGGCAACCCTCAATCTTGACGATCTGGTCGACCGGCTCCGCGAGTTGAAACCCCTGGTGGCCTTCAACCTTGTGGATTCCATTCAGGATTTCGACCAGCTTCTGTACATGATTCCCTCTGTGCTGGAGTGCAACGGCATCGCCTATACCGGGGCCAATGCGCGCAGTTCGTTTCTGGGAACCGACAAGCTGCTGGCCAAGGAACTCTTCCGCATGGCGGGGATCCCAACGCCCGCATGGCAAGGATGCGAGATTGTGCGTTCCGGAGTCTCCGTCCCGCTGCCCTGTATTGTAAAACCCGTCTCTTCGGATGCTTCGCGCGACCTGGACGCCAGTTCGGTCTGCCGCACGACGGAAGAACTTTCCGCCAAGGTGGCGACCTTCTCGCCTCCGCAGCGTCACCGGTATTTCGCGGAGTATTTCGTAGCCGGGCGGGAATTCAACATCTCCATGGCCGGAATGGCCAACGGGGTTCATGTCTTTCCTCCCGCGGAAATGAAATTCATCGATTTTCCAATGGAAAAACCCACCATTGTCGACTATCGCGCAAAGTGGGTTCCGGAGTCCTTTGAATTTACCCATACGGTCCGGCGCTTCGACTTTCCGGAGAGCGAGATCCCTCTCCTAGAGGAATTGAAGAGCCTTTCTCTTCGCTGCTGGAATTTATTCAGCCTCAGCGGATATGCGCGCGTTGATTTCCGCGTTGATTGTTTGGGAAAGCCATGGGTGCTGGAGATCAACCCCAATCCCTGCATTTCGCCGGATGCCGGATTCGTGGCCGCAGCGGAACGCGCCGGGCTGAAATACAAAGACCTGATCGGCGCTATCGTTGAAGATGCGCTTCGGCGCGAGGCCCTGCGCTCGGGCGACGAGGAAGTGAAGGCCAAGCGGAAAGCACGAAAGAAAATCCTGGACGAGAAGAAGTAGTTTGTTTTGCACACCAACCCGCAATGACACTTCTTTGGTTTAGGGGCCCGTTGTCGCACGTGGAGCGATCCATTGACAAAGGCGGCGCGCAATCGTATATTGTATTATTAGAATATATGAATAAGAACGATGCAAAAGAGAAAGCCCTGGTTCTGCGGGCGTTGGGGCATCCGGCGCGGCTGCAGATCGCTTTGGGGCTGATGGAGGATGCCTGCAACGTGAAAGGAATGGTGGAATGCCTCAAGATTCCGCAGGCCACGGTTTCGCAGCACCTGAGTGTGTTGAGGGCGGCGAGAATTATCGAGGGTGAACGAAAGGGGGTGGAGATTTGCTATCATATTGTGAGTCCGGTTGCGGTGCGCGTTTTGAAGTCCCTGTAATGTCTTTCCTTTTGCCCGATGTATTGTATTATGCGAATAGATAAATATTTACAAGGGAGGGTCTATGGTTATCCATGCGAATGATGATCTGTTCTCAAGTGAAGTCAGCAGCAGCAGCACGCCTGTTCTTGTGGATTTCTGGGCACCCTGGTGCGGTCCCTGCCGCATGGTGGGTCCGGTGGTGGACAAGGTGGCCGAACAGTATGATGGCCGGTTAAAGACAGTAAAGGTGAATGTTGACGAGAGCCCGTCTTCGGCGGCCCGGCATCAGATTAATGCGATCCCCACTCTTCTGCTGTTCGTAAACGGAAGCGTGGCCGAGCGCATAACAGGGTTTATGCCGGAAAAAGAACTGCGGTCCATGATCGATAAGCACGTAGTCGCAAAATCATGAGGAGAACAATGCGAATTGTAATCGGCATCGTAATCGGCGCCGTTGGAGGATTTCTGTACTACCGGCTTGTGGGATGCTCAACGGGAACCTGTCCAATTACGAGCAACCCCGTGGTCAGCACCCTCTACGGCGCCTTGATGGGCGGCCTGATCGCATCGGGGTTCCGCAAATAGGATGGAAATGACCGGCAATGCCGAAAAAGGCTGTTAGGCTATTCGACTATTAGGCCATTAGGCAAGACTGCTGGAAAAAAGACCCGCGGGCCTGCATGGACGTATTTTCCTCTCATGCGCAAATGGGCAATTCCGCTGGTATTGGGTTTGATCGCAGTGACAGGGACTCAGGCCTATGCCGGCCATTTTGTCTTGACCGGAAGCTTGGCGGGCAACAGCGCTTTTCTGGAAGCACAGCGCGCGCGTATTCTCCGCCAGATCGGCTGGTCCGGACCGGACACCCTTGGCCCGATTGAGGTGGTGGCCGCCCAAAGCACAGCCCAATTCGACCGCATTGCCGGTCCGGGCTTCCCCCAATGGGGCTTGGCGCTGGCAGAGCGGGAGAACAGCCGGATTGCCGTTCGCCCCCGCGCCGCGGCGGCGGAACTGCGGCCCGTTCTGGTTCACGAACTCACGCACATTTTGCTCCATCAAACCGACCAGGGCGCCTTTCTTCCCCGATGGTTTCATGAGGGCATAGCCATGACTTTTGCGGGCGAGCTCTCGTTTGAGGAAAACGTCCAGGTTTCGCGCGCGGCCTTTGCCGGAAATCTCCTGAGCCTTGACGAGATCGAAAAGGTTAACGCATTCCACTCGTCAAAAGCGGCGCTTGCCTATGCGCAAAGCCATTTGGCAATCCTGATCCTCATGAAAAAGCACGGGGCCGGCGTGATTCCCGAAATCATTGCGGCCTCGCGCAAATACCGCGATTTTTGGAAGGGTTTCCATGACGTCCTCACGATAAACCGGGCCGAGTGGGAGAAGCTTTACCGGGACGAACTGCGAAAAGAATATGCGTGGATTTTCCTGCTCGGTGATTTCTGGATGTTCTGGATTCTGCTGGCCCTGGGCTTCGTGGTGATTCTGGTCATAAAAAAACGGCAGAACCGGAGAAAACTCGAAGAATGGAAGCACGAGGAGGAGCAGATCGCCCTGGAACCCGATGAGAGGACCTTGTAGGTCCTTTTGGGTCTATTTGGATTCTCGTGTTGCTGTCCGGAGTGCGCGGACAATCCGGTCCGCGGTTTTGCCATCCCAGAGTGGAATGGGTTTCTTCCTCTTTCGATTTCGGACCGATCTGTAGGCCTTTAGAATTCCCGGAGCTTTGGTGCCGGCCAGAATGTTGGTCCCATGCGTCACCGTTACCGGCCGCTCGGTATTGGAGCGGATGGTGATGCAGGGGATTCGCAGATGGGAGGTTTCCTCCTGAAGCCCGCCCGAATCGGTGAGTACGAGCGCGGAGCCGGCCACCAGATCGAGGAACTCCAAATATCCCAGAGGGTCAATGATGCGGAAATTGACCATGCGGCGCAGAACCGCCTTCACCCGTGGAAATTTTGCCATCTGCTTTTGTGTTCGGGGATGGGCGGGAAAAAGAATGGGCAGATCCTTTTGTATCTTTTCCAGGGCCTTGAGGATTTCCAGAAACGCATCCTCGCTATCCACGTTGGCCGGCCGATGCAAGGTCAGCACGGCGTAGCCCCTTTTTTTGAGGCCCAGCCGCTCCGGTGTCCGCTGAGCCCGGGCTTTGGGCAATGATTTTTTAAGCGAGTCGATCATGATGTTGCCCACCCGTACAATCTTTGAGCGAGGAACGCCTTCAGCCATCAGATTCCTGTCTCCGTCCGGACTGGGCGTAAGGAGCAGATCGCAAATCGAGTCGGTCACAATCCGGTTGATCTCTTCCGGCATGCTGCGGTCACGGCTGCGAAGCCCTGCTTCGACATGCGCGACAGGAATATGGAGCTTTGTGCCAACCAGGGCCGCGGCCATGGTGGAGTTGACGTCGCCCACCACGACAATCCAATCGGGCCTTTTTCGCAGACAAAGCTCTTCAAACCGGGTCATGACCGCCGCGGTTTGTTCGGCGTGGGACCCGCTTCCCACGTCAAGGGAGTAATGAGGACGGGGCAGGCCCAGATCGCGAAAGAAAAAGTCGGACATGGCTTTGCCGTAATGCTGTCCCGTGTGGACAATGGCGGGCCTGAAGTCCTTGCTTGCTTTAAGCAATGCATGATAGAGCGGGGCAATCTTCATGAAATTGGGCCGGGCCCCGGCTACCAGGTAGACGAGTTGCGGGCATTCGATTACTTTCTTCATGGACCTTAAAAATACATCCTTTGCTCTATCGGGCGAGGAGTGGATTTAAGTTGCATCGGGTTAGAAGTTATTTTGTGAGCCGAAATAATCTTAAGGAAGTGCGGGGAAGTAGATGAAATATCTGGTCACGGGGTCCGCCGGTTTCATTGGTTTTCACGTGTCCAAGTTCCTTTTGGAACGCGGGGACGAGGTCGTTGGCTTCGATAATTTCAATCCGTATTACTCCGTCGACCTCAAAGAGGGCAGAACCAAGCAGCTTCGCAAGTATGGCCAATACCGGCTGTTTCGAAGCGATCTGCGCGAGGCCAATACCGTACGGGGTATTTTCGAGGCCGAGAAATTCGACAGAGTCTGTCACTTGGCGGCCCAGGCCGGGGTTCGATATTCCCTGGAGCATCCCGAAGTTTACGCGG
>CAYVZU010000159.1:0-7043 GCA_964455935.1 uncultured Fibrobacterota bacterium | reverse complement strand
GTAGATTCCCTTGATAAAGAGCCCGTTGAAGATCACACGCTGCCAATCGATCCCAATGCCGTTGGGAAGAATTCCAAGTAAGGCGATCTTTCCGCCATGACACATGTTGGCCAGCATGGAATCGAATGCTTTGGGGCTGCCGGACATTTCCAGGCCAACATCGAATCCCTCGGCCATTTTAAGATCTTTGACCACATCCTCCAGACGCTCTTTGGACACGTCCACGGCCCGGGTGACACCCAGCTTCCGCGCCAGGTCAAGCCGGTACGGGTTTACATCCGTAATGACAACGTGGCGCGCCGCGGCATGACGCACAATGGCCGCGGCCATGAGGCCAATGGGGCCGGCGCCCGTGATCAGCACGTCTTCGCCCAGGACGTCGAACGAAAGCGCCGTATGGGTCGCATTTCCCAGCGGATCGAAGAACGCCAGGATCTCGGTGGGAATTCCGGGATCGGCGTACCAGACATTGGTGACCGGTATGCAGAGATACTCGGCAAAGGCGCCGTCGCGGTCCACTCCGATTCCCTCGGGTTTGCTGCAGAGATGGCGCCGCCCGGCCAGGCAATTGCGGCAGCGTCCGCACACGATATGGCCCTCGCCGCTGACAATGTCGCCCTTTTTCAAATCATGAACATTGATGCCCACCTTCTCCACGGTTCCAACGAACTCGTGACCGATCACTATGGGGACCTTGATGGTCTTCTGGGCCCACTCATCCCAGTTGTAGATATGGACATCGGTGCCACAGATCGCCGTTTTGTGAATCTTGATCAACACGTCGTTGATTCCCGGCTCGGGGATCTGCACGTCTTCCATGACCAAACCCGGCCCGGCTGTCTTTTTGACAAGCGCTTTCATCAGTTTCATTTCCGGCTCACTTCAATAAAAAGGAATTTGGACAGGATAGCGGGTTTGGACAGGATGAAGAAATCCTTGAATTCAATCAATCGGGTCCCCGCCCGTGGAGCCGCAAAATGCGGCCGAGTTAATAGTTGGTAGTTTGTAGTTTACGAATAGTAGTTCATGACGGGACCGGAATTTACCGGCGAGAGCAGGAAGCGCAGCTTCACTTTTCCTGCTTTCTCCGAAACTACTAACTACAATCTACCAAATATTATTTCTTAACTACTCTTCCACTCTTCCACAAATCGCGAATCGCACCTTCTACGAACCGAATATGGATTCAAGCTTCAGAGCATATCTGCTGGATGTAATTTCCAAAACTCTATGGTTTCCCGACCTTACAGGGCCTTGACCTTCAGTTCCTTGGCCGCTTTCAATTCGTCAACACGCCTTACAAACGCCGTGACCGGCGCATGGCGAAGCAGTTCGGGCGATTCAGACGCCTCGCGGGCGATTTGGTTCATGGCCGCGGCAAACGCATCGAGGGTCTCGCGGCTTTCGGTTTCGGTGGGCTCGATCATCAAGGCCTCGGGCACGATAAGCGGGAAATAAATGGTGGGCGGGTGATAGCCCATATCGATGAGCCGCTTGGCGATGTCAAGCGCCTTTACGTCGTTCTGCCGCATCCGTTTGGCCGAGAGCACGAACTCGTGCGCCACCGGGCCCGAGTAGGCCAGGTCCCACTTTTCTTTTATGAGATGAAGCAGGTAGTTGGCATTGAGCACCGATTGATCGCTGATTTCCCGGATCCCTTTGGCCCCCATGCTCAACAGGTATGTGTAGGCGCGCACCACGACCAGAAAATTACCGTAATAGCCATGGACCCGGCCAATGGACAACGGCCGGTCCCAGTTCCAGGTGAATGTGCCGTCGGGATTTTTCCGCACACGCGGTACCGGGAGAAACGGCTCCAGTTTCGAGGCCACCGCAACGGGTCCCGATCCGGGTCCTCCCCCGCCGTGCGGGGTCGAGAATGTCTTGTGCAAATTGAAATGCATGACATCCACGCCGATGTCGGCCGGCCGAACGTTTCCAATAATGGCATTGAAATTGGCGCCGTCCATGTAAACAAGACCGTCGGCCCGGTGGACGATTTCAGCGATGGAGGGGAATTCCCGCTCGTAGAGTCCCAGGGTATTGGGGTTGGTCAACATGATCCCGGCCACATCCGGAGCCATTTTCGCGCGAAGATCCGTGAGATCCACGCGGCCGTCGGGGCCCGAAGAAACCTGAACCACGGAAAACCCCGCCAGGGCGGCACTGGCCGGATTGGTACCGTGCGCCGAATCAGGGATCAGAATTTTTGTTTTGGCCGAATGTTTCTGTTGGTGGTACGCCCGCATCACCAGCAGACCCGTCAACTCGCCATGAGCGCCCGCCGCGGGCTGAAGGGTCACCGCGGCCATCCCGGAAACCTCGGCCAGCATGGTTTCGAGTTCGTAGTAGAGCTCCATGGCGCCCTGAACCGTGGACTGGGGCTGCTCGGGATGGAGCTGCGCGAATCCGGACAGACCCGCGACCTCGTCGTTGATCTTGGGGTTGTACTTCATGGTGCACGAACCCAGCGGATAGAAGCCCTTGTCCACGTGGAAATTGCGCGACGACAGCGCGGTGTAGTGGCGGACCACCTCGTTTTCGCTCACTTCGGGCAGCCGCGCCTTTTGTTTGCGGCGCAGTGATTCGGGAACAAACCGGGCCCCATCGGCCTTAAGCTCCGGAAGTGAAGCGCCCCTTCTTCCCGGTGCGCCTTTTTCGAAGATTGTTTTCATCTCTCTACCATTCTCTGCGGTTGGTGCGTAATAGAGAATTCTTATCCGATCTCAACCCGACCCCCCTCACCCTACCCTCTCCCGCCGAGGGGCGAGGGAAGATTTCTCTCGGAGGGGAAAGGAAAAAAGAACAACATGGGCCATATACCGACTCCTAATTCCCCGATTCCCCAATTGCCTTCTGAACTTTTTCCCACGTTGTCATTTCCGTGGCGGCGATCAACCGGCATCCCTTCATTTTGGGATAATATCGCTCCAAGGGAATGCCCAGGAATATGCGTCCGCTCTCCTCAATGCTCGACACCCAGGCAGGATCGAGATAGATGGCGAATTCGCGGAAGAACTGGCCCTCGAAGGCCATCCGACCGCCGCGTTCCACAAGCTGAGCGCTAATCGTGTGCGCATTGGCCGCCGCAAGACCGGCCATTTGAATGAATCCTTCCTTACCCAAAAGGGATAGATGAATCACAGTACATAAGGCATTCAGCGCCTGGTTCGAGCAGATATTGGAGGTGGCTTTTTCACGGCGGATATGCTGTTCTCGGGTCTGGGCCGTAAGCACAAAGGCGCGCTTTCCCTCCAAATCGACCGTCTCACCCACGATACGCCCGGGCATCTGGCGCACGGACGTTTTTTGACATGCGATAAATCCCAGGTGCGGCCCGCCAAAGCCCAGGGCATTGCCAAACGGCTGGGCCTCCCCCACCACAATATCAGCGCCCAGCGCGCCCGGCGGCTCGGCCAGGGCGCAAGCCAGCAAATCGGTCACCACCACCACCGCAATTTCGCGTTCTTTGGCCCCGCGGATCAGTTCGGGCAGGTTCTCCCAGCATCCGAAATAATTAGGTTGCTGCACAACCAGGGCAAACGCATTCTCGGCCTGCGGCCCCAGCAAGGTCCAGTCCGGCAGACTGCCGCTGGAATCGAATTCGATCGGCGAGAGCTGGAACCCGCGCGGCCCGGCATACGTTTCGGCCACGGCCCGGTAACGCGGATTGACGCTGGCGGCCCAAAGGACCTGCATGCCCTTGCGCTTGGAGAGCGCGCGGGCCATGGAGATTCCCTCCACGGCGGCCGTGGCGCCGTCGTACAGCGACGCATTCGAGACCTCGGTCCCCGTGATCTCGCAAATCATGGTCTGGAATTCAAAAATGGCCTGCAGTGTTCCCTGGCTGATTTCGGGCTGGTACGGCGTATAGGCGGTGTAGAACTCGGATCGCGAAGCCAGTTGGCGCACAGCGGCCGGGATGTAGTGGCCGTAGGCGCCTCCGCCCAGAAGCGACAGCACCGAATCGATGGGGCGGTTCCTGGCGGCAAGCCCGGCCAGGGCTTCACGCACTTCGGCCTCACTGCGGCCGGGAGGAAGCCGGAAGGAGTGCCGGCAGCACTCGGCCCCCAGCACGGCATGAATCAAATCCTCAATGGAGGAGTACCCGAGAGTCGCCAGCATTTCTCCGCGCTGGGTCTCGGTCATGGGAAGATACGGCGAAGTCATTCCGCAATCAGCTTCTTGTAAGCCTGGGAATCCAGGAGCGAATTGAATTGCGCAGGCTGATCGGGTGTAATCCGAACCAGCCAGCCCTGACCGTAGCAGTCTTTGTTCACCAGCGACGCATCGTCCTGCACCGCGGTGTTAACGTCGGCAATCGTACCGCTCACGGGCGAGAAAATCTCGGCTACGGTTTTAACGGCCTCAATGCTGCCCAGGGCTTTCCCCTGCTCCACGCGCGCGCCGGCTTTGGGCAGTTCGGCGAAAACGATGTCGCCCAGCTCGTGCTGGGCATAGTCGGTAATTCCCACGGAAATCTGGCCGACTTCCAGCTTGGCCCATTCGTGGTCTTTCGAATACCGTCGATCGGTGCGAATATCGGACATGGGTTATCCCTTTCCCTGTTCGCGTTTTTCCGGCTTCGGCCTTTTAAAATAGGCGGCCAACACATTCCGCTCCGATTCAGGAATAATTCCGACCAATTCCCAACCGTTATCGCCGAATACGTTGAGCCGTTCCAGCCATTGTTCTACGTCCTGTTTTTCTTCCGAGGCAATCAGTTTAAATTCCCATTTCATCCGTGAACCTTTCCCTGGCGCGTTGCCTATCGGCGATCGGAGACCAGAACCTCGGCTTGATCGAACAAACTCGCGGCCTGGCGAACGCTGGCCCTGAAAGCCTGTTCCCGCTTCTCCTCTTCGAACTCGTCTTCGGACTTGAAGTACAAATCGAGGTATTTGGCCGCGGTTACGGTCTGCTGCAGGCCCTTTGTGACGGCTTCCCGCGCGCCCCCAAAGCCCTGGGCCGGAGGCTGGCGGCCGCTGAATTCACGCGAGAGGCTCGAAGCCCTGTTGCGCGCCGAGGCGGCGCGGGCGAAATACGTCTCGATTTCAACTGACTCGTCTTGCAGATTCAACCCCGCGATGCTGCGGGTAATTTCTTTGCCGCGCGAGGATATAGACCGGATGAACTGCCCGTACTCCATCGCCGCCTGCTGCGCAGCCAGGTCGGCCTTCTGTTTGGAATCATCGGCGACGGCCGGCGGCGGAGTCTGGCGGACCTGCAAGCTGCGGATCTTCTGTTCATTTATGTATGAAATCAATTCATACAATGATGCCACGAGAAGCGCCGTAGCCAGGACGTAAGAGAAAGCGGCTTTTACGGGGCCGCGCGAATTGATGGCGATGAGAAACCCAATGATGGAAATCGCGAAAATCGCGAAGAACAGCAAATGGACAAAATAGGGTGAAAGATGCATTTGGGGATCTCCGGTTTAGAATGGCAGATCGTCTTGAACCCGGCCCTCGGCCTGCTGCAGCTCGGAAGGCGCAGGCGCTTCTTCGGCCGGTCCGGCGCCGGCGCCGGCGTCGCGGCGGCCGCCCAGCATCTGAAGCACATTGCCCACGATCTCGGTGGTGTAGCGCTTATTGCCGTCCTTGTCGTCCCACGACCGGGTTTGCAGGCGTCCCTCGATATAAATCGAATTGCCTTTGCGCAAATACTGATTGGCGATTTCCGCCAGCCGGCCCCAGAGCACGATATTATGCCATTCGGTTTTTTCCTTCTTCTCGCCGCTCTTGTCGCTCCATTTTTCAGTGGTGGCAATGGAAAAATTCGCGACGGGCTGCCCTCCGGGAGTGACCCGGAAATCGGGATCCTTACCAAGATTGCCGATGAGAATGACCTTATTAACCGACGCCATGTGAATAACCCCTTTCTTTAGATATGCCAGATTGGAGAAGATAAAGTAAAATGAAAAATGGAGTCAAGAAACGGACACGAATTCATAGGAACATGTACCCGGCCGGCCCAAAAGCATTGCGCGCGCGATGGCCGCCGCCTCTTCCACCGTGATCCTGTCCATTCGCATTCCGAATCCGCCCGCCACGCGCACTTTGGGACCACGCGGCGCCCAAATCGCCGGATCCGTTGAGCCGAACAGCGCAAGCGTCGGCGCGCCGGAAGCCGCGGCCAAATGGGAAATCCCGGAATCGTTTCCAATGTGAAGCGAGCACGATTCCAGGGCTGCGGCAAGGACGGGCAGGTCCAATTGCGGCAACACGCGGCCCGGCAGCTGTCTGGCGAGTCCCGATTCTTCTTCGGCCGGACCAACAACCCAGGCAACCTTCCGGCCATTTCGGGACAACCGATCGGCGAGCTCAAGGAAAGATATCAGCGGCCAGTTCTTTTTTGGACTCCCCGAGCCCGGGTGCAGAACAACCCAACCGGACAAAGTCAGCGCGCGCGCCAAAGCCCGGTCCTCCAGGGAAGGAAAAACTTTTGGGAAACACCCTTCACTCACCGGCACCAGATCACGAACCAGATCGAGGTGATAATCGACCGCGTGTTGTGCCGAAGAAGGAAAGGGCTTTTGAAAATAAACGCGAGGAACCCCAAGCTCGCCAAGACGTTGGGGCATTGAATTGGAGGCGGTCCAGAGAAATGCCTTTTCCGTTGATTTCAGCACCCCGACCAGCTCGGCAGATGGTTCTGCATGGGAAAATAGACCCGCCCATGCGGCGCGGTCCGCGTTGAGGATCTGGTCGAAGTAGAACCGATTGAGCCCCAACGCGCCAATGGACGGCCGTCCTATAAGCAGAAATTCGCGGTCTGGAAACTTTTCCCGGAGCGCCCCGACTGCCGGCAGAATCGTAATGAAGTCGCCAATCGCGCCGGTGTGATAAAAAAGAAAGCGGGAGCGCATTGTTTAGACGATCGTTACCCGTGGCCCATCGCAGGTTCCTCGCCCCTTTCTGCGTCCCACGTCAAACGTCAAACGTCCCACGTCCCACGTCCCACGTCAAACGTCCCACGTCAAACGTCCCACGTCCCACGTCAAACGTCAAACGTCAAACGTCAAACGTCAAACGTCAAACGTC
>CAYVZU010000158.1:0-7221 GCA_964455935.1 uncultured Fibrobacterota bacterium | reverse complement strand
CCGCCGTCGATTTCGACCCGGTACGCGGGAGGGGGGCCGGTTTCACCGGCTTTCTTGTCCTGCCGCGCCTTGGCCATACGGATACGGCGCTCCAGCTCATCTTCGTCCTTACGGCCGCCGTCGGGCTTTGCTTTATCGGTCCGCACGCCGGCGCCGAATGCCAGCAGGGCCCGCTCCAGATGATCGCTGCTGGCCAAGGTTTCGATGATTCGGGTCGTGCCCTGACCCCGCAAACCCGCCAGGAGAAGGGCGGCCTTGGTGTTGGCGTCCATGATGGACAACTCGAACTCGGCCGCCTGAAGTTGGGCCGATAGAAACACAAACGGCAAATGGTCGTCTTCGGTCTGCAGCCGGGCGCCCATTTTTCCCAGCGGCTCAATAATCTCAGCCATGGGGACCAGGGAAAAGAATGCGCTGCCCGTTAGGGTCGTGGTGAAGGGCCGTCCGGCCACGGCCCCGGAGATCAGCTTGAGAAGAGTCTCGGAACCCGCGATATCGATTTCCCCTTGGGCCGCATTCCAGCCCGAAAGGCCTGAGCCGCGAATTGTAGCTTTGGCGGCGGCCGCATCATACTCTGTTTCCACGCCAAACCGGCGCAGGAGCTGAAGCAATGCCTGGCATTCGCGGTGGGCCGGGAAGCGTTCCAGAACGGTCTCGCCCTGGGCCAACGAGGCAGCAAGAGCGCTGACCAGGGCGATGTTGTGGTCGCCGGCCGGAGAAATTGAGCCCGTAAATGTTTTCAGGGGTGAAAATTCGCGATCCATAAGGATGAAAAGATAAGTTAATCCAGCAAACGAGGGAAACAAGGGGCGCAAGGGGGCCGGTATATGGCCCGCTCCGCGCCAAGACAATGTCCTTGATGTATCTTTCCGTAAATTGATCCATCATCCTAAATACCGCAGTTACCCGCGGCGAATAGCGGCAACCTCTCGCCCCATCTCGACGTTCAGAAAGCCTCGCCAAATCTATTGAGTGATATGCCTGCGTTTTCTTCAAGCCGATCTGGGACAAGATCTTACCACTCTTCATCCACGGCTCAACTGCGGCATTTGGGATTATCTTCTTCAATTCCAAGACTGAGGCCTTTTTTTGCTTTCGCCGTACGGCAAAGCGCCCGAATCGCATAGTCCGCTTTATTGGCTACCAACCGCATATTCATTATCAAGCAAATTTTTCCGCTTGCCGGTTTCCGGCGGTTTACGCCTTAAAATTGCAGGCAGCTCGGCAATCCCGCTTTCCCCGCGAGAACACACCCGACATTTTGTTGCTTTATCTCCGGGAAAGAGACGAGATTATGATTTCTTGAATGCGGCTGGATCTGAGTAGAGCGCATCTCAACAAGGATTGCGCGGGCCGAAGCCCGTGCGAAAACGACGCAGGCACTCGAAGGCCGGAAGGGCCGAAGAGCACTCGCCATCGGCGAGCCCGAAGAGTGCAAGGCGGGATGTCGAGCATGTACGCGCTCGAAGCAGGCGTATCAGAGGGAGATACGCCGATGGAGCGCAACGAAGCTTGCGGCGTTTGCAGCCGGGCGATGCCAGAAAGCCTTTTTGAGATGCGCTCTAGTTATCCGGAATTATTGAGGGAGGCAGAACATGCAGGGCCTGTTGATTCCCGTAATAAAAAGCAGAATTTTTCGCGAACAATACTCAATCCCGCGAAGCCTTGTCATTTCCAGCGCGCAGGACGGCGATTTCGTCGCCGCCCATCAGCTCATCGACGACCTGTCCAAGCTGGGTCTCAAGGCGCGTCTCATCAAAGGCGCCGCTTCGGCTTCCATTACAATCCGTCGCAACAAGCGGATCAGTCATCCCGAAGGATACGAACTGGGAATCTCCGCCGACGGCATCGAGATTGTCTCCTCGACCGATGCGGGCGCCTACTACGGCGTTCAGACACTGCGTGAAATCTTTACCCTCCACCAGGCGAACCCCCCGTATTGTTTCATTGAAGATCGTCCCGCGCTTGGCCGCCGGGCCGTATACCAGGACTGTTCCCGCGGGAAAGTCCCAAGCGTCAGCACGATTAAGAGCTTTGTCGAACAGCTCTCGCGCTGGAAGATCAACGAATACCAGATCTACGTCGAAAACGTGTTTACGTTTAAAAAGCATCCGCTCATCGGTAAAGGCTTTTCGCCTTTCACGCCGCAGGACATTCTGGAAATTCAGGATCACTGCAAAAAGCATCACGTCCGTTTCGTGCCGTCGCTGACTGGCTTTGGTCATTTCGAAAAGATTCTGATGATTCCCAAGTATACGCATCTGGGCGAACTCAAAGGTTACCGGAATATGCCCGGCGGCACAACGCTGTGTCCGCTCGATCCGGGCTCGATCAAGCTGGTTTCGGACATGTACGGCGAGTACCTCCCCCTGTTTTCGAGCGAGGATTTCAATGCCTGTGGCGATGAGCCATGGGAGCTGGGTGAAGGCCGATCCAAGACGCAGTCCAAAAGAGTGAGCAAGGGCCGTCTGTATCTGGATTTCATTTTAAAGCTGCACGATCTTTGCCTGAAGCACGGCAAGCGTATGAACCTGTGGGGCGACATTGTTCTGAAGCACCCCGAAATCATCCCGCAGATTCCCAAAGACATCGTGCTTCTGAACTGGGATTACTACCCCGCGGGAAATAATATGCGCCGCACCATTGAGTTTGCGCAGGCCGGCCTGCCCTTCCTGTGTTGCCCGGGAATCAATGATTGGCAGAGCCATGGCACGAGAGTGGGAATCGCCCTAAACAACATCTCACAGTTCACGCGCATCGCCGTTGCGCAGGGAGCCGAAGGACAGCTTAACACCTCGTGGGGCGATTCGGGTCATCGCAATACCCTCGGTGCCGGACTCCTGGGGTATGCGGCCGGCGGCGCGCACGCCTGGAATGGCGCCGGCGTCGACGACAACCTGTTCATCCGGCGCTTCGCCCGCCACGTGTTCGGCGATGCAACGGGCGCCATCGCCGCATCGCTTGAATGCCTGGGAGGAAAGGAGAATAATTACTGGACCTACATCGCCCTGGTCGAGAGCCTCGCCGAACCCAGGAGCCTGGCTTCGGCCGAGAGTCTTCGCAACTATGTCCTGTGGCCCCAGGCAACGATCGATGCACAGAATTTTTCGTGGGAACAGATTCAACAAAGAACGGACGAGCTGAAAGCGCTTGCGTGGCCTTTCCCGCAAAAGGGCATCAGCGAGTTTCAATCCATTTCGCAAAAAGAGATTGTGCTGGCCGCGAATATGGAACTTCTGGCCTGGCGGCGCTATCACCTCGCCAAGATGGTCCGCGCCAAACAGGCCGTAACGGCCGTCGAGCTGCAGCGTCATGCGGATGAAATGGAGAAAATGGCAAAGGAATTCGAGAGACTTTGGCTTTTGCGTAACAAGCCGTCGCGCCTCAAGGACAACATGGATTGCTTTGCTGCGGCCGTCAAGGAAGCCCGGAGGCTGGGGCGATAGTAACAGGAGACCGGCTCCAACAAAAAGCGTACAGCACACCATGGCCGAATCCTGCCATGAACCATCAATCGATGACGGCAACTGGGAACCGGCTGATTCCTGAGCCGGCGTCCGCCACGAAAAAATAGATGCCGGGCACAAGGTGGTTTGTGCGTGTGGCGTCGCCATTCCACCCGCAGACGAACCGGCCGCGAAGGTCATACAAGGATCCTGGGGTGTTCTTCCCGGCAGATCGGGTCATGCGACGCGCTGTCAAGTTGCCGATGGAACTGCCCGCGGGATAGATCGGTTCGCCCCGGCCATCCACCGTACGCACCGCTTCGAAGTTCGAGCCGGCAATGGTGCCCAGTTCGGCCAGGATATTGTCGTTCCAGCGGTCGTCCGGCGCACCGCTGATATACCAATTGCTGCCATTGTCCGCCACGATCATGCCATATTTCATCAACGCGGCCAGAATCACCCGGACCGGAGCGGAAAAGCCGGTTGTGTCAAACGATGCTTTCAGGCGGAAACGAAGGCCCATGGGCGGCCGGTTTGTATCCGTTGACGAACTGGCATAGTGCCGCGCGGGCCAGAGGTAGGCTTTCTGGGAATTCTGCACGGTAAAACGGAGGGCATGGTCGATGCGGTGTTCGATATATACCTCCTCATAGCGCACAAGGCCTGGAAAAATCGGTAAGCCGGCTGCGTCGGCCGAAGTCCAGGTTTCGGGCCGCAATGCATTGCTTGCGAGGTTGTATTTCGCTCCGCAGGCGGCGTCCCAGCGATTTGCTTGAGGATAGGCTGCGAAAAGCTCGTAAAGCATCTTGTTGGACGTGTCAACCGCAATCACGTGGCGATCGCCGGTGCCCTGCGGCCCGCCCTCGACCGGGGCGGTCAACGGAATTGGATACGGGCCGGGGTCGCTTTCATCTCCATAGTCGGTGAAGTTGATCGGGACCTTCGGCTGAGCCGAATTCACAACCGTGTATGGAATGCCGTTGGGCGCCCCATTGTAAACCGTCCCAAAGTCGGCATGAAGCCGCCCGCTTCCGCCGATGCTCGCAATGTAGTTGGCGGAATTGGGGTGAACCGCATAGCCCGAGATATCCCAATTCCAGGGATTGTCGGTTGGGAAGACTTGCAAGATTCCGATACTTGGGGATGTTGCGCCGAAAGCGAGAGAAGCAAATAGACACGCGCAGACCCCGAGTAGGCGGGATTTAATAAGCACATTCCTGGCGGCATCGGAAAAGGCCTTGAGGTTTGCCGGATCGCCGAAGCGCGCATAAGCGGACCACCTGCCAACTACGCCCCTATAGGTATATAAATTCCAGCCGTGGACTTGGCAGGGCTGCCGGTTGGGCCGTCCATTGGCCAGTATCGCTAACCTTCGTTCTGGAGAAGTCATCCTGCACAGCATAATTTTGTCCTCCGAGAAGCAATCATAGATTTGAACCATCAGGAAAATACGCCTAAAATCCCTGCCGCAGCAATTTGGGAACGGACAGGAATCCTGAAGGCATGCGCGAGCCGGGGAATGCGCTTGTCGTGGGATTTGGCCGCCACTTAGGTCACCAGGGAATTGCTTACCCTAGCGACACACCTACCAACAGTTCATAGGTTTGGTGAAGGTGTCTTCGCGATGAAGGACGTCTCCACTGGAGAAGATTTCCTGCTCTACTCACCTGGAACTGCTGATATCGTCAACGAGGGGAGAGTCCACAAGCCTTCTGTTTATCCTGATCGGGTTTAATGGAGGCTTTTTGATGGTGTTTTTCTTGGCTTCTTACTCTTCTTGTTTCTACTGATACGGGATTTCATCTTCGCCTAAACTGTAATCCTTCCCATTGTTTCAGATGCCCAACAGTTTCCGAAACCCATCGCATCCATGCTCGCTTGAGGGTGCCCGCGAAAAACCTATTTTCCTGAAGGACGTCTATTCATGCGAAAATGACGGGAGAATCGTGAGCCAGACGCATCGGGTTGTGTGGATCGCTCTGTTCAAGGGTATTGGCGATGCCGTTCTCTTTGCGCCTGCCCTGAAGCGCTCGCAACAGCTCTTCCCCGGTGCTCAACTATCCGTGATTCTGGAGAATGAGAACACGGCCCAGGTGTTGCGGCTTTACGGCTTCGAAGGTCCTTTATGGATCCTGCCCCGCGGCGTCTCTTCGCTGCTGGTCCAACTCCTCCGTCTTGGTCTGCGATCATACGATGTGGTGCTGGACGCGTCCAGCAGTCAACAAATGCATCTCTCCCGTTGGCTTGCCTTGGCCCTTGGCAAACGCCGAATCGGCTATCATTACGGCTCGTCTTCGCGCCTCTATACTCACCCGCTTTCGACCGAGCCCATTGGCCGTGTTCATGAAAAAGACATTTTCATGAAATTGCTGGAGCCGTTCGGACCCCAACCCCATGCGGCTTTGGTGCCGCCTCCCCCCCGCAGGGAATCTCTGGACGGATTGGACCTGGGGGATTCCAGGCTGCCGCGTATCGTAATCCACCCCGGCGGCCGCGATGGCCTGGATAAATTCGAAAAACGGTGGCCTATTTCCTCATATGTCGTTTTGCTGGAGCGGCTCCGCGCTAGATCCGTAAACCTCATTCTGGTCGGGTCGAAAGCGGAAGCCCCCTGGATCCGCGAACGCTTTCAGGAGAGCGCCAACACAATCAACCTGGCCGGGAAGACCACCGTGGCGCAGCTCTTTGAGCTTATCCGGCAGGCCGCTCTGTTTGTGGGTAATAACTCCGGTCCCATGCATGCGGCCGCGGCCTTTGGCATTCCAATCGTGACGTTTGCGGGTGGAATTCCCCTCACGCGATGGGGGCCGGCGGGCCCGCGAAACACCGTGCTTGGGCTCGATAAGCGCTGCCGGAGCTGCCCGCATTACGAGTGCGACCAAGGCGGGCTTCCCTGCCTGGAGGCGATCACGGTGGAGGAAGCATTGCATGCCGTTGAACAGGCACTTGCAATAGCCGATCGCGACGGAAAAAGCTAAAGGCGGGTTAGACAGGATGACAGGATCGCATAAAGATTCACAGGATCAGAAATCCTGTTATCCCGTCCGCTTTTTTAGAAATTGACAGGAAATGAACAAAAGAAATCACAAGCTGCTATTTCTGTATAATCGGTACTGGCCTTCGCGCGGCGGTATCGAGGAGGGCATGTTCCGCATCGCGGGTCTTTTGGCCAAAGATTGCCGAATTGCGGTCGGTGCCTTGGAGAAAACCTCAGCGCCGCCGGGCCTTTTTTGCACCACTGCGGGCATTCGTGGTTTTGCACCCTACGTGGATCCCAACGGTATTGCGGTGGAGCCGTTGCTTCCAACTTCATGGGGGCGGGTTCTGATGCTTTCCATTATGCTGCGGCATTTTCCCGGTGTGCGGCGCTGGGCGCCCGCGGCCAGTTTCGATCTGTTGTATCGGGCCTTCGAGGTTGCTCTGAAACGCGCTCTTGCGCCCAGAATTGCCGGCTGTTCGGCCGTCGTAAATTTCTCGGCCGGCTACCTGAACATTCTGGCGGAACGTCTGTGCCGGCAAATGGGAAAGCCTGTTATTGCGGTGCCTTCTGTTCACGCCGGACAGTGGAACGATTCCCCTCTCTCGGTCCGGTCTTTTGCGGGCGCGCAGAGAAATGTGGCCTATACGGCACAGGGGAAGCGCGAACTTGTTTCGCGGGGTGTCGAATCCGGTCGAGTCGCCGTGATTCCCATGCCCGTGGATGAAACCATCCAGGGAGACCGCATTGGCTTCCGGCATCGTTATGGGATCACAGGACCGACCGTACTCTTTCTGG
>CAYVZU010000157.1:0-7346 GCA_964455935.1 uncultured Fibrobacterota bacterium | reverse complement strand
GGAAAGGGTTCCGCCGCCCGGCATGGCAGCCTGGGCATTGGACAGCAGATTCATCAGGAGCTGCCCGATCTGATCCCGGTCAATATCCGCCGTGCAATCGGCGCTTTCATCCCGTCGGCTCACGCCAATGGACGGGTTGAAACGCATGGCCCGCACCGTGGAGTCGATCAACTCGGCAACGTTGGTGGGTTCGCGGATCACCTTGTTCTGCCGCGCGAAATTCAGCAAACCCGAAACAATCCGCTTGCACCGGTCGGCCTGGTCGGCGATCATGCTCAGGTCCTCGCGCAGCATGGCGTCGGACTGGCATTTTTCGAGCAGCAGATGGGCATACATGAGAACGACGCCCAGGGGATTGTTGACCTCGTGCGCGATCCCGGCGGCCAGTTGCCCCATGCTGGCCAGCTTTTCGGACTGCATAAGCGCATTTTGCGCGCTGGCCAATTCCCGGTTGGAGCTCTCGAGGCCCGATACCGCGATCTTGAGCTGGTCGATTGTGTAAGGCAGGCACATCTCGCTTTCGGCCAGGCCCTTGGCAATGGCAACGGCATGTTCGACGCATGTCTCATAGCCGCACGCGCCACAGTTGAGCTCGTCACGCGGCGAGAATTTTCCGATTCTTTGAAGAATGGCCTGCACTTCGGCAAGCTCGGGCGGAGCCAAGCGCTGATCGTTTTCCTCGAACCGGCAGGACAAATCCAGGCATTTCATCCTGTCCACGGCATGCTGCCACTGGTCCAAATCGAACTTTCGCAGGTGCTCCCGGACATAGGCGCTCACTTTCGAGCGGCGCTGAAAGATGGGGGTTTTCTTCGTGATTCCAGCGCCCATAATGCAGCCGTCACAGCAGATGACCTCCAGCAGGCGCGCGTCCATTGCGCCATCCTCGAATTCCTTGATCGCTTCCACAAACCCCATGCGGCCCTCGGCCGAAACAATTTCTCCGCGCACCAAGTCTTCGGTTATGTTTGAAGCAGCCAGGGTTCCCTTCGCGATGCCGTACAGCCCTCCGCGGTATCCACGGGGCGGATCGAAGGGCTGGCCGGCTAGGGAAGCCCAATCCGTGGACGCAAGCAGTTGTCGCAATTCCAAGAATGTGCAGATCGCGTCCACATCCGCGGGGGTGCCATTGGAGCGCCCCTCCCCCTTTTTGGCAATGCACGGGCCAAAGAACACAACCCTTAAATTCGGACCGTAATACTGCCGCAGCGCGCGCGCCGAGGCGATCATGGGCGACACAATCGGCGCCAGATGCTTCACAAGAGATGGGTGATAATATTCGACATATGAAACCAGCGCGGGGCAGGTGCTCGCGATGAACCGCTCCGTTGCATGCCTCTTTAGCAATTCGCGGTACTGGGCCGAAACCAGGTCCGCTCCAAATGCGACCTCGCAAACATGATTGAAACCCGCCGCTTTCATGGCGCCGACAAGCTTTGGATAGGGTATTTCGTCGAATTCCGCGGGAAAACTGGGCGCCAGAATGGCCGCGGTGTTCCGCGTGGACCGCAGCAGATCGCGCACGGCCGGAAGGCCCGGCAGCACTTCCTTGGCATCCTGACTGCATACCTTCACGCAATTGCCGCAACCAATGCAGCGCCGGGCCATGACCTCGGCCTGCCCCTGGTGAATGCGAATGGCCTTGGCCGGACATTCGCGCACGCAGGTGTAGCAGACGCGGCACTTCTCCTTGATGGAGCGGACCAGCAGTTCTTTGGGTGCGCGTTGATTCATTTTTCTTGGTCTTCTCAGGCGACCACGTCGCGCCGGCTGTAATGGGTGTGAAGCAGCGCATGACTTTTTTCGCCCAGCGGCTTCCCCAAAAACTCCTGATACAATTGCGCAACGAACTGGTTCTCATGCGAAAATCGCAGCGAGCCGCGCCGGTCGATCCCGTATAGCGACTGCATGCGCGCCGTGATTTTGTCCCGGTTCGTTCCATGTGGCTGACCTCCGCCCGCAATGCACCCGCCAGGGCAGGTCATGACCTCGATGAAGTGGAGGTCGTTGCGTCCCTTTTTGATCTCTTCCAGCAATGCGCGGGCGTTCTTCAATCCACTCACCACGGCAACCCCGATTTTTAGGCCGGCAATTTCCAGTTTGGCTTCCTTCACACCATTTAAACTTCGTACCTCGGTGACGACAGGGTCCGCCAGGTTCTTCCCGGTCAGAAAGTAGTGCGCCGTGCGAAGCGCCGCTTCCATGACTCCTCCGGTTGCGCCGAATAGCTTGCCGGCCGTGCTGCGCTCGCCAAAGGGGGTATCCGCTTCTTCCGGCTCCAGACGGGCAAGATCCACCCCAAAAAGCCGGAGCATGGAGCAAAGCTCCCGCGTGGTCATGACCGCGTCCACATCCGAGAGCCCCTGGCTGGCCATTTCGGACCGCTGGGCTTCAAACTTCTTTGCGGTGCAGGGCATGACGCTGACGCTGAATATCTGGGAGGGGTTGATCCCGTGTTTGCGGGCATAGTAGCTCTTGAGCAGAGCACCCATCATCTGTTGCGGGCTCTTGCATGTCGACAGATTGCCCACGAACTCCGGGTACGACTGTTCCACGAACTTGATCCATCCCGGCGAGCAGCTGGTCATCATGGGAAGGACGCCTCCGCTTTGGATCCGTTCCACCAGTTCGGAGGCCTCTTCCATGATCGTAAGGTCCGCCGAAAACGAGGTGTCGAACACCCGCTTGAAACCCATGCGCCGGAACGCGGCGTTCAGCAACCCTGTGGTATCCAGACCCTCTTTGAGCCCGAACTCCTCGCCGACAGTCACGGAGACCGCGGGCGCGTGCTGCACCACAACCACCCGCTGCGGATCCCGCAGCGCTTCCAAAACGCGCGATAAATGAGGATTTTCCACAAGCGCTCCGGTGGGACAGACCAGAACGCACTGGCCGCAATGCACGCAGCTCGACAGATTGAGCCCCTCCTGGAACGCCGTTGCCACGGTGGTGCGGCACCCCCGATGCGTAAAGTCGATGGCGGATACCCCTTGCACCTCTTCGCACACGCGAACGCACCGGCCGCAGAGAATGCACTTGGAGGGATCGCGCAGAATCGCGGGGCTGGAGACATCCAGTTTGTGGTTGCCTTTTTCACCGCAGAACCGTTTTTCCCGTACACCCAGTTCCACGGCCAGCTTCTGCAATTCGCAGTTTTGGTTGCGTTCACAGTAGAAACAATCTTCCGGATGGCTGGAAAGAAGAAGCTCCACGATCATTTTTCGGGCGCGCAAAACGCGTTGGCTGTGCGTCTGCACCTTCATGCCGTCCTGCGCGGTGAAGGCGCAACTGGGCACCAGGTTGCGCTGGCCTTCCACTTCGACCACGCACATCCTGCAGGCACCCGTGGGGGGCAGGTTTTCCATATGGCACAACGTCGGCACCTGAATGCTGTTGCGCCGTAAGACCTGCAACAAGACCTCGCCGGTTTTTGCCTTGTACTGCTTTTGGTTGATTTCAATGGTAATCACAAAGCCCCCTACGCAAAAGTGATCGCGTTGAACTTGCATAGATCCATGCATTGACCGCATGCGATGCATTTTTCGGTCACAATGTAATGCGGTGTTTTGACGACCCCGCGGATGGCTTGCGTGGGGCACTTTTTCGCGCAAAGCGCACAGCCTTTGCAGGCCTTCTCGCTGATGGTGTAAACGCGCATCTCCACGCAGGCTTTGGCCGGGCATGTCCGGTCAAAGATATGGGCCTCGTATTCGCCGCGGAACCACCGAAGCGTGCTCAGCACCGGGTTGGGCGCCGATTGCCCAAGGCCGCAGAGACTGGTATCCCGAATTACCTGGGCCAGTTCCTCCAGAAGAAGAACCCCTTTGAACCGTTCCAGCGATTCCAGGCGGTCCGTGCCCCTGGCGGGCCGGGTGATCCGCTGCAGGATTTCCAGCATGCGCCGCGTACCCTCGCGGCAGGGAATGCATTTCCCGCAGCTTTCGCGCTGGATGAAATCCATGAAAAACTTCGCAATGTCCACCATGCAGGTCTCTTCGTCCATCACGACCAAACCGCCCGATCCCATCATGGCTCCCGCGCTTTTGAGCGATTCGTAATCGATTTCAATATCCAGATTGGACGTGGGAATGCACCCGCCCGAAGGCCCGCCGATTTGCACGGCCTTGTACTGCTTCCGGTTGGGAATGCCTCCGCCTACCGAAAAGATGATATCGCGCAGCCGGGTTCCCATGGCGATTTCCACCAGCCCGGTACGCGCCACCTTGCCCGAAAGGGCAAAGACCTTGGTGCCTTTGCTGGTCGCGGTCCCCAGCGCGGCAAACGCATCCGCGCCCTTGTCAAAGATCATGGGCACATTGGCCAACGTCTCCACATTGTTGATCACCGAGGGCTTCCCGTGCAAACCGCTTTCCGCCGGGAAAGGCGGCCGCAGCCGGGGCATTCCCCGTTTGCCTTCGATGCTGTGCATCAGCGCCGTTTCTTCTCCGCACACAAAAGCGCCGGCCCCTTTCTTGATCACAACAGTAAGGTTGAAACCGCTGTCAAGAATGTTGTTTCCCAAAAAGCCATTTTCCTGAGCCTGCGCCATAGCATGTGTAAGCCGTTGAATGGCCAACGGGTATTCGGCGCGAATGTAGACATACGCCTTGGTTGCGCCAATCGAGTAGGCGGCAATGGCCAGCCCTTCCAGAAGACGGTGCGGGTCCCCCTCAATCACCGCACGATCCATGAATGCGCCCGGGTCCCCTTCGTCCGCATTGCAGATGAAATATTTCTGATCCGACGGGGTCTGCAGGGCAAGTTTCCATTTCTTGCCGGTGGGAAAACCGGCCCCGCCCCGACCGCGCAAGCCGCTTTTCTCCACAAGCTCGCAGCATTCCGCCGGGGTCTGGCTACGCAAAGCCTTTGCCAAGGCCTGGTAGCCGCCCGCCGCGACATATTCTTCGATACTGTTTGGATCGATAATTCCGCAGTTGGCCAGCACCCACCGGGTTTGCGGCGCAAAGAACGGGTGCTTCCAGAAATCATCGACACCCTCCCATCGCGGCGCGGATGAAGGAAACTGCCCCAACACCCCTTCCGCGGGAATCCGCCCGGCGTAGAACGAACCAAAAAGGTCCTCCACTTTGTCATGGGTGACATTGCAAAAGGAGATGCGGGGTCGTTGCGACAGCGCAATATCCACAATCGGTTCGGCCGTGCATAGCCCTATGCAACCCGTTTCCACCAACTGGAATTCCAGCTTCCGTTCCCGGTGGTACGTCGTGATGGCCTCGATTGTTTTTTGCGCGCCCGCGCCGATTCCGCATGTGCCCGCGCCAACGAATATCATCGGGGGATGGACACCCAGGCGTTTTGCCCCGTGGACCACCGTCTTCTTCTTTTGCCGGCAGGCCTCGTCTTCATGGCAAAGGGGCCCCTGAAGAATGCATTCCACAAACCGGGGGCAGCGCCGGTCGTTTTGGTGCCAGCATTGATCGCAGCATCTTTGAAAAACCGATTCCATATCACGGCCTCTTTTTGAATGTATCGATGATCTCACCAATTTTGTCGGGATTCACGCCGGCGAAAAACTCGCCATTAATGGAGATGACAGGCGCCAGCCCGCAGGCGCCAATGCACGCGACCACTTCCAGGCTAAACAGGCCGTCGCGCGTGGTCTGCCCCGGTTGAATCTTAAGTTCCCGCTTCAAGGCCTCAAGAACATGAAAAGAGCCCTTTACGTGGCAGGCCGTACCACGGCAAACCAGGACATGAAACTTTCCGGGGGCCTGGAACTTGAACTGGTTGTAAAAACTTGCGACCCCGTAAATCTTACTGGCCGCCACACCAAGCGTTTTGGCGGTTTGGACAATGGCTTCCCTGGGCAGATATCCATATTGATCCTGCAAGTCCTGCAGCAGCGGAATGAGCGCATCGCGTTTGGCGCCCTCGTATTTCTTGAATACTTCCTTTGCCGCCGTTTCAACCAAACCGCTCATAGTCCCTCCATCTACTTGGCGCTTCGCGAGAAATACGAAGCCTTTTCGAAAAGCATTGTCATGTCCACATATTCCACATGCACCCATCGCGCGACACTCAGGCGAATGGGCGCAAAGTTGATCAGCGATTTTACACCGGATTTCAGCAGTGCGTCCGCGGTTTTTTGCGCATCCGTGGCAGGAACGGCGATGACGCCAATTTGGGCATTCTGCGGGGTCGCGATCTCGCCAAGCTGCGCCATTGGATAGCAACGACAACCGCTAATGACCCGCCCAACCTTGCCCGGATCGATATCGAATGCGCCAACAATCTCGAACCTTGGCCTTTGATTAAAGAAATAATGGAGAATCGCGCGGCCCAGGTTCCCGACACCCACCAGAACTATCTTTGTGGTTTCATTGAGCGCGAGGACCTGTTCAATTTTCTTTTGCAGCTCTTCCGCGGCATAGCCGTTCTTGGGACTGCCATTGTAGCCAACCTCCATCACATCCCTTCGCACCTGCGCCGGAGATGCATCCATCAATTCGGCGATTTGATGCGAATAGAGATTTGTGACTCCATCGGCAATGGCGCGCTTGAGAATGGAATGATAAGAAATAAGTCGCTCTACAACCTTCTCTGGGATCAAAATTACCGCCTTATGTTAATTATTTCACATTGTGAAATCTGTAACAGCTGAAATTAAGATAGGTTGTCACAGTTGATTTGTCAATAGCCCAATCTACTCAGAATTACAAATATTTCCGGTTTTCTAAATGAAATTGCACAGCAATTTCGAATCGTTAATTTATTGAAATTTAAGTGGTTACGATGATGTTACCGCACTTCCATAGCTCTGAAGTGGAACTCTTAAATATTTTTTTGCGATTTCATCGCGAAACATGTCGAACCGGCAGCCGACTCCAGTGATGAGCGATTTACAATCACAGGCCGGTAAAGCCGGAAAAAAGCCATTAGGCGATTGGCATTAAGACCGAAGCTTGGTAATCGGGCACGAACGCTCCAATACCGCAGTTGCCCACGACGGCTACCCGACTTGATGCCGGGTCTTTCGTCGTGCGTCTGACATTAAGTGCAAAACAACTCGGCCCATCGCAGACTTCAAGGACCCAGAGCGCAATCGGCTCTCCGTAATTGCACCCCAGCGGCGCAGACTTTAGATTCTGATTGGCCCTGATTCGGGAGCTATTGTGGTTCTGGTTGGAATTGGAAACAAAAAGTCCCTGAGCGAAAACCCCATTCTCAGGAAGACTGCAAAGTCGAATCCCTGTTATTACTTTCACGACGAACAGGACGCATTTGCCTACATCAAACGCCGGCCCGTGCATCTGATTCTCATTGAGGCCAACGATCAGCTGAATCAAAAAATCCCGTTTGTGCGAAAGCTCCGGCGAAAAGGCTTC
>CAYVZU010000156.1:0-7677 GCA_964455935.1 uncultured Fibrobacterota bacterium | reverse complement strand
GTGGCCGGCGCCGTATTCAACTCGTCATTGGCCAATCTGGCGGGCATCATCATTTCACCGCTCCTTCTGACAACCATGATCCAGCAGGCCGGGGTTCAATTGCCGGCGGGCGAAGTCCTTCGCATTCTTCGCGATCTGGCCCTCAAGATCCTGCTGCCGTTCGGCATCGGCCAGGTTTGTCATTGGTTCTGGCCCATTTTTGCAGCCGGCCACAAGAAGAAATTCTCCAACATCTCCAGCATCCTTGTTCTCCTCACTGTTTTCTTTGCCTTCTCCTCCGCGGCCGCCAATGGCACGCTGAACTCGCTTTCACGGCCCCTCCTGGTCTTGTTCGCCTACCTGGCATTTTCCAATATTGTATTTATGGTGCTTGCATACTGGGGAGCCGGCCTGATCCGAATGGGCCGCGAAAATCGACTGGCCGCCCTCTTCTGCGCTCCGCAGAAGACGCTGGCCATGGGGGTCCCTTTGCTGACCACGTTTTTTGCCAGTCAACCCGAGCTTCTGGGCATGGCCCTGATTCCGGTGCTTCTGTATCATCCCTGGCAATTACTGACAGCCGGTTTTGCCCGGCACTCGCGATGGGTGAAAGAGGCCTAGCGCCGTAGAACCCGGAACCAGGAACCGAGACTCTCATGAGACGATTGAATCCAACCCGTCTGTTACACCAAATCTCCTTTGGCGGCTGCATTTTTCCAGCGGCTCTTTTGTTGATGCTGTGGTCGCTCCTTCTTCTGGGCGGCTGCGCAACGCCAAAAAAGACCACAGCGATGCCCGAGATAAACCTGAACACGCACGAGCTTGCCCTGGAGTATTACGTTCTGGGGAACAACTACTATTACAAAGGATTGCTGGAGCCCGCGTTCCGCGCCTATGAGCAGGCCCTGCTTTTCGAGCCCGATAAAGCGGCGCTGCGGGATTTGATTGTTGCGCGCGCGCTCGAATCGGGACGGTCCGATCTTGCGGCCCGCGTGGCCGAGCGCGTGCCGGCCCAGGAACGCAGCGCCAAAGAATGGAAGCTGCTGGGCGAAGCCTATCTGCGGTCGGGCCGGTTGGACGATGCCGAAGCCGCGTTGGCCAAGGCCCTGCCGCTGCTTCCCGAAGATCCGGCCGTGCATTACACGATGGGAATCATATACGAGGCTCGAAAGAAATTGCCAAAGGCCATTGAGTCGTTCCGTCTGGCCGGACGGCTCAGCGGCGGCTCGTCGGAATCCGAGGAGAAATCGGCGCTGCGCTATCTTCAAATCGGCAATGCCGACTCGGCCCGGACCATACTGGGGCGGTTGGCCGGCCAGTATCCCGGAGAGCCGCGCTTCCTGCGCTCGTTGGCAGCCGTGGAGGAGGCCAAGGGAAACGACTCCGGCGCCCTTGCCGCCTACAACCGCATTCTGGAAAAGGACTCGACCGATGCGGCCGCCTGGTCATCGCTGGGCAATCTGCATTTCCGGCTCGATCAATGGGCCAATGCTCAGCGTTGCTACCGGATGATTTACAAAGGCGATTCGGCCGATTGGCCCATTGGCAGGGCCCTGGCTTATACCTGCATCCAGCTCCACCAACTCGATTCGGCCGAGCAACTTTTGAAGCGTATGCTCTCCTTCCGCGGCGAAGAGGCGGACCTGCATTATTATCTGGGGCTTGTCTATTCGGATCGGGCCTCCTCGGCGCTCGAAAAAACCCCGGCCGATACCGCGTTGGCCGACGAACAATACGAATCGGCGCTGATCGAGCTCAACAAGGCTGTTGCGCTTGCGAAGGACTTCCAGGAGGCCGAAGTCCAGCTTGGATTTGTGAATTTGCATAAAAAATTGCCGGCCGAGGCCGAACGCGTGTTTCTTGGGGTTGTCGAGAAATGGCCCAAAGGGGGGCGTTTTCATCTTTACCTTGCCTTGGCCCAGCGCGCCCTGGGCCGCAAGGACAAGGCGATCTCCTCTCTAAATCAGGCAGTGAAGCTGGATCCCAAAAACTCCGGCGCGCTGTTCGAATTGGGATCTCTCTATGAGCAGACCGGCGAATTCGAAAAGAGCGAGAAGGCGCTTGAGCAACTTTTGACTCTGGAACCCAAGCATGCGCTGGCCCTCAATTACCTGGGGTATATGCGGGCCGAGAAGGGGATCAAACTGGAAGAGTCCAGAAATATGATCGAACGGGCCCTGGCCATCGAGCCCGACAACTCCGCTTTTCTGGACAGCTATGGATGGGTTCTTTTCAAATTGGGAAAGGTTCAAAAAGCGGAAGAGTATCTGCTGAAGGCTTTGGCAAAGCTGAAGACGCCCGACCCCGTGATCCTGGATCACTTGGGCGATGTGTACCGGGCTTTGAAAGAGGACAAAAAAGCCGGGACATACTACGAGAAAGCCCTTGCCCTGGATCCCAAAAACGAAGCCATCCGAAAAAAACTTGGTTTGTAAGCAAAGGAGGAATCATGCCGATTTATGAATTCAAATGCAGCGGTTGCGGCAAGGTGTTTGAGGGCTTATTTAAATCCTCGTCCGATATTGGCGCGGCGGCCTGTCCGGCCTGCAAATCCAAGGACGTGAAAAAACTGATGAGCACGTTTGCGCCCTCAATGGGCGGGAGCAAAGACTTCGCCTGCAATACACCGTCCGCATGCCCGTCTTCGGGTTGTTGCGGCGGCTCGTGCGCGAATGTGGGTTAGCTGCTCAGAAAAAATAGGGATCACCCCGCGCGAGCGGAAGAATTTATCCGCAGATGACGCAGATGACGCAGATGGCCATAGACCAGGAATCTGCGCTTATCTGCGACATCTGTGGATGCTGCCTGTTCCTGTTCCGGTTATGAACTTTTCGTCCGCCCTATGAAATCCAAACACCTTCTTCAAGCCGCGGCCGGGGCCGCCCTAGTCCTAAAACTGCGGATCCTGCCGGAACGGCTGGCCCTGTTGCTTGGCCGTTTGGTTTGCACGGTTCTTTACCATGTCGGGCTGCGCCGCAACGTCGTCGAAGAGAACATCTCCCGGTCCATGCCGGAGCTGAGCGCTTCGGAGCGCGCAGCCATTGTGAAGCAGCTCTATGCCAGCGTGGGTGAATTTGCCGCTCTGTTCGCCCGGCCCGGCCGCATATCGTGGAGCCGGGTCAAGCGGGTTGGCGTCGAACACATCGAGGCGGCCCATGCAAAAGGCAAAGGCGGCATTATCCTGTTGGGCCATTTGGGAAATTGGGAAATGATGGGCCGGCTTTTTTCCACGTTTCCGTTTCGTTGCTATGTGGTCGCCAAGCCCATGGAGAATCCGGTTGTGGAGCGTTTTGTCCTGCGCACCCGCCAAAGGGGCGGGCTTCGCGTCATTTACCAGAAGAATGCAATGAAAGAGATCGTCAAAGCGCTGGCCGAGAATTCATTTGTCGGGATTCTCGTTGACCAGGATGCGGGCGAGCAGGGAGTTATGGTGGATTTCTTTGGCCGGCCGGCTTCGACGGTCCCCACCGTGGCAAGCCTCGCGCTCAAATACAATTGCCCAGTTCTGCCGGTTCATCTATTCAAGACAGGCGATGGCAGCTACCGGTTTCAAGTCGAGGAGCCTGTTGAACCCGCGCGCACAGGTGACCGAAACCGCGATCTCCTCCTGACCACGCGCAAATACAATGAGCTCCTCGAAAGGCTGATTCGCCGATATCCCAGCCAGTACTTTGGTTGGTTTCATCGAAGATGGAAATCGGCGGATCGTTCGCGAAGCCAAAGCCACGCAGGATAGATTCTCATCGGGCGGCTGGCCCATTCCGCCGTGCGAATCTTATTGCTCGTGTGCCACTGTCCCCCCGGACAGTGTGCCTTTGTTTTAAGGAATCAGCATGCGAATGAGAGCGTCAGTGCAATAATTTGCCCTCGGCCCCATGTCTTAAGACGGTTGGAATCCGCCAGGGTAGCCCCTCACCCCATAACGAAACCGACGTAAACGCTGTCGAAATCCACGCGCTGTACCCGGAAAGTTCCTGCTCCCAGGCTGTCTTCGAGAACAACGTCTTGCAGTACCGCGGACACGCGGTACGTTCTTGCGCCGAAGATGGGTTCGAGATGTTCGAGGGTTCTCCGAATCGTTAAGGTTCCTTCCCGCGCGCGATAGGTCGTATACGGTGGCCTATTCCAGCAAATGGCATCGGTGCAATAGGAACGACAAAGAGAGCCGGTATCGGCGTAGAGATGGAGCACCACATGGAGATTCTGTGGTTGGTCCTGAAGTCGATAGGTCCGGGCAATGGTGTCGATGCCCAGGGCGGTATCATTTCCCTCAACTACCAAATAGTGGAGGCGCAAAGAATCGTGTCTGATTAGAGTGAAATGTCCGCATCCGAACTCCTGCTGAGTCAGGATGCCGGTGATGTTGATCAGTCCATCCTGGGGGTCCTGCGTACCGAAATCGCATGAACCCAATACAAAGGCAAGAATGAATCCCCAAAACACGAGATTGGTTTTCATGGGTTCAGCCTTTTGCTAAATGGTGCAGCCGCGATACGCGTCCTGCGCTAAATAAAATTGCAAAAGTCCGTCCACAGCCCGATATTTGGGCAAATGGCTATCCTGCTCATTGCCATGTCTTCAGACGCTTTTCACATTCAGGGCGTGGCAGGTGGCTGCCGGCATCGAGAATGGCCTTCAACTTCTGTGCAGCGAGTTGGCGTGCTATTAGGCTCCTGCCGACAAGACTGTCGAGAATCCAGAGCGCGCCGTGGGCCGTCAATCCTTTTTGTTCCGCTACCTTGCGCAGTTTCCCATCGCCTGTAAGCAGGATCGCGCTGTGTTTTGCCGTCTGGTATAGTGCCGAGCAATCCGTCAACGTAAGGCCCCTTCCCAGTTCGCTCTGAAGCGCAATAACCTGCGGCAGTTCCTCACTTGTCAGATCTTCCACAATAAGGCCTTGTTTCAGATCCCTGCTTAGCAGGGCACTTCTCTGGCGTGGATCGGTAATCTCGCTCAAGACCAGATCCGTGGTGAGGGGGACGATTTCCAGTTGTGACCAACAGTCCAGAAGAGAGCCTTCGATCAGGTCGATGAGAATGCAGGCATCATGGACGACCAGTTTCACGGTAAGGCCCTTAGGTGCGAACGAAATTCGGTCAGTGGCGTATTCATAAGGGCCGCGCCCTTGGTCTCCGAGATCAATTTTTCGGTTGCCGCGCGAAGCACCAGTTGTTCAAAGCGTTCTGCTTGCTCGGGCATACACCATTCCCCGGGATCTTCGGTCCTAAACCCACATTTGTTCCAAAGGATCCAGAATCTTTGCATTTGGGGGGCGCCGAAAATGCCCAGCTTCTCTGCGCGCTTCATGATAGCCACGCAAGAAATGCCAAACCGTTTCTTGATTTCCTTTAGTTCGTCCAGTCTAACACGGGTTCGCTTTTCCCCCAACTCCTGAAACAGGACCTGTTTGGGCAGGAGCATGGCACCAGCAAAATCCAAACAGGCCTTTTCCTTGCCCTTTGGGTCATACTGCGCCGCACTAAAATCGAGTATCAAATGACCCAGCTCGTGGAGGGCCGTGAAGCGTTTTCGATCGGACGGTTGTTCCATATTGAGCACAATGGCAGGGATATTGCCCGCTTTACCACTAAGACCATCGAATTTCTTGTCACCCTCGACTTCATAGATCTTGACGTGCCGTTCTTCGAGCAATGGGATGACGCTCGGAAGCGCATCCATGCCAAGACCCCAGGCTCCTCGAAGGCTGGCCGCTGCATTCTCAATACTCAGGGAATCGGTAATGCGGTTTTGGCCGGCCAATGGATTCTTGAATTCCCCGGCCAAGCCCAGAATTTCTTCTATCTCCAAATACCGTTCGAAGAAGTCTGCCGCCTTTTCTTTAATCGAAGCTTCCTTCTTTGCCCCTAGTCCGGTCTTCTTACGAAACTCGATGCCCGTAAGAGAAACCTGAATGGGTCGGAAAAAGAAATCGGCGGGCTCTTTTAGGGTTTCGCACAGAGCGACAAGCACATTCGAGGATGGTAACATGTCACCCAGCTCATATCGATGAAGTGCATTGTAGCTGACCCGCGCACCAAGGAGATTGGCCAGTTCGCGTAATGACAAGCCGCGCATTTTGCGCGCCTGCGCCAAACGCTGCGAAAAGATGGCTTTGGGGTCGGCTTCTGCGGCCTTGTGCGCCATAGCGGCTCCTTTGAGGTATACTTTGGACTCTGGGCCTATGTTGACAAATTATATGAAATGCGCTATTTTGTCAACAACCAATTTTGCGTAAGGAGGTGATGCAATATGGCGCAAGATGCACCCGGTATGAAGGGTTATCGCAGCCGCACGGAAGCAGGGCCGCTTCGTGCCAAACGCGGCGATACCAACATGAGTACTGTGGAGAAACTGTACCATCGGGATTTCGGCGTTCGAGGCGATATGCACCTCGATTCGCTTCTCGAACAGAAAGGGATCGCGTCCCTTAACGATCTAATCCAGGGCAGGAAATGAGATCGGATTAAACCGGGTGGCCGCCTGCAACGCGACCACCCGAGTCAAAAACGGACATGCAGCCCGGTCATTTTGCCCCACCCTCACCCTCGACGATCCGTATTTCTTCTTCGGTCAACCCATACAACTCATAAACGAGCGCGTCGATTTGTTTGTCGGTTGCATCGATCTGGCGCTGCAATAGGGTCTTTTCGTGTTCAGTTTTAGCGGCAGGGATCTGCTTGTTAAGATCAAGCATTGAATTCACGAAAGTTACCATACGGTTCTGGTGAGGCTTGTCCCCTCCTGGTATCGGTGTTGTCTCAATGTATTGCTTTGAGTACTTAAAATACCCGCCTCGTAACGGCGTGCTTTGCGTACGGACAATCCAGCCGAAAACTCTTGAATTGAGAATGCCCAGCAAGAACTTAATATCAACATCTGCTGCCGGTAGAGGACGAATTCCGTAGAACGGCCCGGCGCCGCCACCGGTCATATATAGTCCACCATCGTCATAAATTACGGTCGGTTCTTTTGAGGTCACCTGAATAATTAGCTTCGGTGCTTCCATTTCGCTAAGATTTTTCGGATATACATACCCATACCATTTTTCGCTGTGCACCTTTCCGTTATTGCGTGCAGTTAGCACATTCTTGCTATTTACCAAATACTTCCACGCATTAGGATAGCTATTTTGGATTTTTGGCAAATCCATCAATGTCGCTTTGCCTTGGGATAAGTCGTAAGGGAAAATCAGCCATGCATTGCGTTTTGCTGGTGCGTATCTATGCAGGCCACCTGTTGTGAGAAATGGCTTAAGCATTTCATGCTCTATTCTTGGGCGTTCCGGCAAAACGTAAACCCGGTCAGCGCTAGTCTGTAGCCCGACAAACAGGTGTGCAATTTCGGATAACGGCGTCCCCATCTGCGGCAGGCGCGAACGCAGGGCTCCTTTTGCGCCAACTTCAACATTCCATTCTGCCGCACCGAAAGCACTCGTTTGGATTTTGGCCCCCACGCTAACACCGTTACGGCGCCACGCATCTAAGTTGGAAACTTTTTGTATATCGCACACATCGGTGCCCGCGTGTCTCAAGAACAATAGGCAGGTGTAGGTGGTTGCATTCGAGAAAACCTGCTGATCTCCAAAATGAACTATGTGGTCGAGATGTCTGCCCGCAGAAAGAAGGATTCGAAGTGGTTGCCCATATGATACTTCCCCGAAAAAATGGACACACGGTTAAGCGCACTTCGCCAGACGTT
>CAYVZU010000155.1:0-7735 GCA_964455935.1 uncultured Fibrobacterota bacterium | reverse complement strand
GGGTTCGGAATACAGCGGGGTGGAAGCGGCGGATCCGTTTCTTTTTGAAAATGCGATTTATGTCCTTACGCCCGGGGCGACCGTGCCGGCCGATGTGGGCCAGGCCTTCGCCGGATTTACCCGACGGCTTGGGGCCCGTGTCCTGATGATGGACCCCGCCGTGCATGACAAACTGGCCTCCGTGATCAGCCATACGCCGCAGCTTTTGGCTGTGGCCCTTGTCAATTGGGCTTCCCGTTTTGCCGCGGAGCACAAGGAGACTCTTCAACTGGCCGCCGGCGGCTTCCGCGACATGACGCGGATCGCATCGAGCTCTTTTGATATGTGGAAGGACATCCTGGCCACAAACCAGGACCAGATCGAACGGCGGATCGACGAGTTTATCGCGGAGCTGAAGGCGCTCAAGCTGGATCTTGTTACAGGCAAGCTTGGCGAGCGCTTCTCTTCGGCGCGGGCGGTCCGCCACACCATTCCGCGCGACACCAAAGGTTTCATGCACCCGCTGTACGAGATCCTCGTTTGGGCCGACGACCGGCCCGGCGTGATTGCCCGGATTGCGGCCGCGCTGGCCCATGAAGGTATCAACATCAACGACATCGAGGTCATGAAGGTGCGGGAAGGGGAGGGCGGGACCCTGCGGCTGGGCTTCGACTCGGTGGATTGCGCTCAACGGGCTGTCAAGATCCTGGGCGGGACCGGCTTTCAGGCCCGGCAACGGGAGTGAAGGTCCAACGTCTAACGTCTAACGTCCAACGTTTCTTACGCAATCAACTGCTCTCCGGCGATCATAACAAACTCAACCTGCGGATCGCCTTGCACGATTTCGTCATACAGTGTTTCTTCGCGCAAGACCCCGGACAGATGCAATCCAATCACGTCGGCCTCCATGCCCGGCTCCAGCACGCCGATCCGGTTTTCGAGGCCCAGCGCTTTGGCTCCGTTGACCGTTGCGGACCGCAGAATCCGCGCTGCCTCCAGATTCGGATTCTTGCGTTTGATCATATACATATCATCGAACAGGTTGAGGGTGGCCGATGAGGCCAGGCTCTCCGTGCCAAGGCAGATGTTGACTCCGGAATCCAGCGCGGATTGAAACGGGAAATCCCGGTGGCCAAAGTAGGAATGGCTTTGGGCGCAATGGACCAGGGAAATCCGGCGTCGGGCCAGGATCTCCAAATCCTCGCTCGTGAGGTAATTGCCATGGAGAACAAGGCTGCGCATGGGCGCCAGGTTGTTTTTCACCAGAAACGGCAGGGGCCCGCGCGTATGATCGTGCAGATCCTGCGCATGAATGCGCTGGCTGAACTCATACAGGGGGCCGGTATGCGACGAGAACATTTCGAATTCCTCGCCGCTCTCGGCCAAATGAGTCTGAAAAAGGGCGTTGCAGTTCTTGGACTCTTTAATGGCGTGCCGGTACAGTTCGAGCGAGGCCGAATACGGCGCCTCGGGAGAGAAGCCGATCTGTTCCATCGGGAATACGCCTTCCAGCAGATGAATCCGGCTGCGGACCAGCTCGAATTCGGTCTGGGCCTGCCAGGGAATAAGCCCCTTGAAATGCAGGAACACGAGCGAGCGAATCTTCTCCTCCCGCAGAACAAGAAACGAGGCGCCGGTGGAAGCGGTGTCGGCGACGGTCGTGACACCGTAGAATAGGCTCTCCCGGCAACCGAGGCGGACCGCGTTGATGCGCTTGGCAATATCCGAACCGGCCAGGTATTTGGCGGTTCTGGCGTACCAGCCTGTGAAGCTGCTGCATTCCTCGACCTTGGAGCGCAGAACCCCCTCTTCAAGGTGCGTATGACAATTGATGAGTCCGGGCATGAGCACCAACGGCCGCAAATCGATGTATTCATCGGCCGACAGGCCGCCGAACTCGGCAAAGGGCGCGACCTTCTGAATTTTTCCATCAGAAACAGCAATGCCGCCGTCAGGGATTGGCGGCCTGCCGATTGGGAGTATGAATTGAGCCCGATAAATCATTAGTGGCCGGTGGTGTTCCGGTTGTTAGAAGATAAAAGCTATGCTCAGGGTGTGCAATCAGGCCCGGAATTTGGTATTTTAGGCTCCTATATGATAAAAAAGTGGAATGACGCCTCCAGGTCACGTGGAATCTTTCTTTGCCTCTGTTTTTTAGCATTGGCGGGGATCTGTATGGCCGGCCCGGCGCGCAAAACAGCCGTCATTCCCGTCAACGGAGTCGTGGATCCGGGCCTGAAGGCCTTTTTGCAGCGTGCAACGCAGGATGCGCAAGCCGACGGCGCCAAAATCATTATTTACGAAATCGACACATTCGGGGGCGAAGTGGAATCCGCTCTCGAAATCTCGGATATCATCACGGGGGTCGATTCTTCGGTCCTCACGATCGCCTATGTCAAAACCAAGGCAATCTCGGCGGGGGCCCTCATCGCTCTTTCGTGCAATCGCCTGGCCATGAAGGACAACACGACCATTGGCGACTGCGCGCCCATCGCCTACACAAAGGAAGGCCCGCAGATGCTGGGAGAGAAATTCCAGTCTCCGTTGCGCGCCAAATTCCGCTCCCTGGCCAAGCGCAATCACTACCCGGCGCTTCTGGCCGAATCCATGGTGAGCGATGATATCGAGGTGGTCAAGGTCCGCACGGACTCGGGCTGGACGTATCTATCGCAGGCGCAGGTAAATGAGATGGGGGAAAAGGAAAAGGCGGGCCTTCGGGAGAAGACCACGGTTGTGGCCAAGGGCCGTTTGCTGACCATGGATGCCCGCGAGGCCAAAGATCTTGGTTTTGTTTCCTATCTGGTGGGGTCCGAAGCCGAACTGCTTGGGCAACTCGATGTGGCGCAGCCCGTGAACAGAATTGTCATGTCGTGGTCCGAAAACATGGTGCGGATCATCCGAAAGATTTCGCCGATTCTTCTGCTGATCGGCATGGCCGGAATCGCGCTGGAAATCAAATCGCCGGGCCTGGTGTGGCCGGGCACCATTGGGGTCGCCTGTTTTGCCGTCGTTTTCGGCGGACAGTACCTTAGCGGACTGGCCAACTATGGAGAGATTCTGCTTTTTATTCTGGGTGTCGCCCTGATCATTATTGAAATTCATTTCATCCCGGGATTCGGCTTTGCCGGAATACTGGGAATCGTGCTGGTCGTACTCAGCATTGTACTTTCATTCCAGAGTTTCGTGATTCCCAAACCCGGATTGCCATGGCAGGCAACAACACTCGAGAAGAACCTGCTGCGGGCTGCTTTTACGATCCTGGGCGGCTTTGTGGTTTTCCTTGTGACTGCACGCTGGCTGGTTACAACCAGCGGCTTCAGCCGTCTTATCCTGCGCGACTCCGAAGAAGCAAAGGAAGGGTTTCATGCGGCCCCGGCCGGGCTTGAGTCCCTTGCCGGCTGCGAAGGCCTGGCCGAAAGCACGTTGCGGCCCGCCGGGATCATTCGGGTGGATGAAAAACTATACGATGCGGTAAGCGAAGGCGGCTTTATCCCGAAAGGACGCAAGATTCGCGTATTGACCGTGCAGGGAAACCGGGTTGTCGTGAAGGAGATTGCATGAGCATTCTGGTTGCGGTGGCTTTGATTGCCGGCGGCTTTCTCCTGATATTGGCCGAAGTGCTGCTCTTGCCCGGCCTTGTGACGGGAATGATCGGGGCGGGTCTCATTGTCTGGGGAATCATTCACTCGTTCCGGCATTTTGGCCCCACGGGGGCCTGGATTTCTGTAGCAGGATCTCTGCTGACCGGGGCCGTCCTCCTGTATGTTCTGATCCGGATGAAGGTTTGGCAACGGTTTGTCTTGCAGGAAAAGCAGCCTGCCGGAGAGGCCGGGGCCTTGTCGGATGTCTCCCTGTCCGCGTGCATGGGCAAGCAGGGGGTCGCCATAACGCCTCTGCATCCGGCCGGCAAGATCGGCATCGACGACCTTCGCTATGACGCCGTGACACAGGGCAAGTTCCTGGAAAAGGGAACGAGGGTCGAGGTAATCGGATGCTCCGGAGCCCAGCTTCTAGTCAAAGGAGAGAATCAGTAAATTGGAAATTGTGAATTATGAATTGATGAGGTAGATTCCGCTGTAAATCGATTATGATCGCCCAGGATTCATGTCTTGGTTTTTGCGCCGGTTTTCAATTGCCAATTCACAATTAATAATTCATAATTTCTTCTTCAGCTCTTCTCGCATCCTCAAAAAGATCTGCTGGTATTCCGGCGAGGCATAGTCACGGTATGTCCAGGGATAGGTGTGGTACTGGTGTTTCGAGTACCGGAGCGTGACTTCGGCGAAAATGCCCTGTCCCAAGTAGATGCGCTGGTCACGGTCCTTTGTTGTGGACAGAATCAGTTGCCCCAGGGTCAGATAACCGGGATCGATGTTGATTCTCCGCTTCCCCTCTTCCGAGGACTCCTCCTCGATCCTCATGGCTTGAAGTTTTCGGTTCACGAGTTCTTCGCGATCGAAAAGCGGCTTGAAGCTGACGAACCGGCGTAACAACGGGCCGCCCATCTCCGGATAATAATAATCCGTGAAGGAGAAGGCCAGCGGGCCCTGGACCGCTTCGATCGCGCCCCAAAGTTCTTCCAGCCGTGCAAGGACCGATTCGATCGGAAATTTCCCAAGCGATAGCAGTCCGCAAAAGAACTTCGTTTTTTGTGGGACCTCAATGACTCCCATTTCGCCTCATTTTTTCGTACGGTTCTTCACGGAGACACAGAGGACACAGAGAAAAGCCGTTTTAAAAAATTCCTACTGCAAATACCATCTTTCAAAACGGGCTCCAATTTTATCTTCGTTCCCATCGCTGTGCCTCTGTTGTGGAGGGTCCCTTTTTTCCAATATTCTCCGAAGGGTGGACCGGATCACCGGATAACCTCTCAATGCCGATCAGATTGGCTCTTCAAAGATATGAAATTGAAGACAGGAAAATACTATACTCTCTTTCATGAATAGGCTTGCAATTGCGGTGGAACGGGCCGGCTCGCGTCGGGTGATTACGCCCTCCGGAGACCTTGCGATCGGCTCCTCCGAAGCGCTGCTGAAATCTGTTTCGGATGCAGTGACGGAAGGCGCAAATCAGGTGGCGCTGGATCTTTCAAAAGTTGCTCTTTTAAGCAGTGTTGGACTGACAACCATTATTAAAATCAATGGTCTTCTTCGGCAGCGGAATATCGAATTCGTGCTGGTTTGTCCGGAAGGTCACATCCGTGACATTTTCATAACAACCGGAATCGATCAGAAGATCCGGTTCGTGAAGTCCCGCGAGGAATTCTAAGTCGATTTTGGGCAACAATCCCAAGTTAGAAGCGGCCCACAAAAATAACCTCGGGCTCCAACCGGACCCCCGAGCTCCTTTCGACCTCGTCGCGAACCCGCAAAATTACCTCCCGAACCTCTGCCGCACTCGCATGACCAAGGTTCACGACGAAGCCCGCGTGCTTTTCCGAGACTGCCGCATCGCCGATTCGAAAGCCCTTGAGGCCCGCCTTTTCAATGAGGGCGCCCGCGAAATGGCCGGCCGGCCTTTTGAAGGCGCTTCCGGCGCTATGCTGATCCCAGGGCTGTTTGGCTTGCCGTCTTTCCAGCGTGTCGCGAGCTGCGGCTTGCAACAGCCGGGGATCGCCGGGTACAAATTCGAACTCCGCTTTTAAAACGATTTCGCCCGAATTCTGGAACGGGCTTTGGCGGTAGCCAAACTCGATCTCGTTTCGCTGTCTTGAAAAGGGGCCGCCGGGCCCCACGCCGAAAACCCGCGTCAGGCATTGGTCGATTGATTGCTCGAAGGCTCCCGCATTCATGGTTACGGCGCCGCCCACCCCGCCCGGAATTCCGGCAAGGCGTTCCATTCCGGCCAGACCGTGGGTGATTGCCTCCAAAACCATCTGGTCGAGGCTGGTCCCCGCAAGAGCTGTTATGCGGCAACCTTCGCGTTGAAGCCCCTTCATGTGTTCGCCTATATGGAGAACAAGGCCATCGAAACCCGAATCGGATACCACAAGGTTCGTGCCGCGGCCCAGGACAAAGAAAGCGCAGCCGTTCTGCCGCGCCCAGGACAAGGACTCCAGCACCTGGCTGGCCTCTTCGGGTTCATGGAGAAATCGAGCGGGCCCGCCAACGTGCATGGATGTGTAGGGGGCAAGGGGAACCTGGGATCGGAAAGAGGATTCGATGCCCATTGACGCTCAGCGGGGTTTTGGGGCGGTCTTCAGGTCGACCAATTCATAGACCTTTTCCTGGACGAATAAATCCACAAGATTGCGGTCGATGTGGTTGGCGTCCGCTTCGGCGCGAAGAATCGCCAGGGCTTTGTCGACCGGCATGGGCGGCTTGTAGGGCCGGTCCTGCGCGACCAGCGCTTCGAAAATGTCGATAACCGCCAGGATTCGACTTTGCACCGGTATCTCGTCTCCCTTGAGCCCATCGGGGTAACCGGACCCGTCCAGCTTTTCGTGATGATGGCAGGCGATGTTGGTTACACCATCCAGTTCACGCGTCCAGGGCATACGCGAGAGAATCTGGCGCGTGCACTCGGCGTGATAATTGATCATCCGGCGCTCCTCATCGGTCAGGTTGCCTTTGCGAATCGACAGGTTCTCATACTCGCGTTGGGTGAAGTAGGGACGATCCGCGCCGTCGGGGGTTCGGCAGGTGCGGCCGGCAAGGCTGTCGAGTCTTGCCTTTGATGCATCGTCCAGAAAACCCGTGCGGTTGATCCTGCGCAGGAAAGCAATCGCATCCTCGGTCTCGGCCTGGGCCGATGCGCTGCCGCAGCGAATGGCCTCGTAGCGCCACCGGCTCTCAATGGCCTCGAGCGATTCCGCGGACAGCCGGGTGGGCTTGATCAAAACCGCTTCACGGACGCCGATTTTGCCGATGTCGTGGAGCAGGGCCGCATATTCCAACTCCTTCTGCGCTCTCGAATCAAAATAGATATCCTTAAACGGGCCTTCTTTGCGATTGTTGATGAGTTCGGCCATGCGGAGCGCGTAGGCCCGCACGTGCTCGGAATGACCAAAGGTGGGCTCATCGCGCGCTTCAATGGCCGCTACGGAGGATTCCACAAAACCCTTGAACAGGACCTCGATGCTGTGATAAAGCTGGGCCTTTTCGATGGCTACCGCGGCCTGGGACCCCAGCGATAGGATGATCTCCTCATCGTTGGGCGAGAACGAGATGATTTTGTCCGCGTCTTCTTCGCCCCGGATCAGCGCCCCGGGCTGGCTTTTCCGGTTGATCAGCTGCAGCACTCCCACAATCTCTCCATTTCGGTTTTCGAGAGGCACCGTGAGCATGGACTTGGTCCGGTAGCCAAAGCGCCGGTCGAAGTCCCGTCCAAACCGGTAGGGGACGTCCTCGGGCAGATTGTATACGTCTGGCAGGTTCAGGACTTCATTGGTGAATGCTACATAGCCGGCGACCGTCCCGGGTCCAATGGCAATGGGAAACTCCCGGGACTTTTCCTGGATCTCGACCGAGTCATTCTGGGCGATTTTGAAAATGATCCGCTCGGTTTTGTCTGCTGCGGCTTGGTCGCCCGGATCACGAATGTCCTTGAGGTAGATGCTTCCCGCATCCGCATGAATAAGACTGCGGCTCTCCCGCAGAATCAGATCCAGAAGGCGGTCGAGATCGTGCTCGGCCGAAAGCGCTGTCCCGATTTTTAGGAGCTTCGTTTTTTGCTCTCGGTACTTGAGGATCTCGTCAATCAGGTCCCGGGTTCGCTGCTGACGGCGGTTGTATTCTTCGGCGGTTTTTCTCTT
>CAYVZU010000154.1:0-7975 GCA_964455935.1 uncultured Fibrobacterota bacterium | reverse complement strand
CAAATGCTCCGGAAGAACCTGGTTCGCCTTTTGACACAAGTGCAGCTTGGTGCTTCCGACATCGGTGATGACACAGTCTTTTTTAAGCTTGTCTCCGATCGCCCCAAGCTGCTCCAACAGTTCTTCGATCCGCTGAATTGGCGTGCAAAGATACACCACGTCCGAGTCCAAGACGGCCTGGGCCAGCTCGTGGTAGGGAAAGCCCCGATCGATGACCCCGGCGGACTTTGCCTTTTGGAGCGTCTCCGGCTTGCTGACGCCGGTAATCGCGCCTTTGAATCCCTTGCGCTTCAGGGCAAGCCCAATGGAGCCGCCCAAGAGGCCAACACCCACGATGGTTATATTTCGAAAGCGTTCCATAGTGATTCCGATCCGCCCTTCAAACGAGTCGCCCAACCGCCTCGGCAATAATTCGTATTTCCTTCATCAACTGCTGAAACTGATTTGGATAGAGCGATTGCGGACCGTCGCTTTGCGCTTTGTCGGGGTCGTTGTGGACCTCGATCATGATCCCGTCGGCGCCCGCCGCAATCGAAGCCCTTGCCATGGGCATAACCTTATCGCGAAGGCCGGTGCCGTGGCTGGGATCGGCAAAAATGGGAAGGTGGCTCAGGCGATGGATCACCGGAACCGCGGTCAGGTCCAGAGTATTGCGGGTATAGCTTTCAAAGGTTCGTATGCCGCGTTCGCACAGAATCACTTCGTTGTTGCCCCCGGCAAGAATGTATTCGGCCGCCATAAGCCATTCCTGGATCGTTGCGGCCATTCCGCGCTTGAGAAAGACCGGTTTGCGTACCGTGCCAAGCTCCCGCAGAAATATGAAATTCGACATATTGCGGGCCCCGATCTGCAAAATATCCGCGTACTCGGCCACTTCATTGATCAGGGCTCGATCCACCACTTCGGTCACGACCAGAAGGCCGTAGCGATCCGCGACGCGGCGGAGAATCTTCAGTCCTTCGAGGCCCAGGCCCTGAAAGCTATAGGGGCTCGAGCGCGGCTTGTAGGCGCCCGCCCGCAGAATTGTGGCGCCGCATTCCTTTACCACCCGCGCTACCTGGTCCAGCTGATCTTCACTTTCGACGGCACACGGCCCGGCCATGACATGCACCCGTTTCCCGCCGATCTCGATTCCTTTTACGCGCACAAGGGTATCTTCGGGGTGAAACGCGCGGCCGGCCAGCTTGTAGGGCTCGCTCACCCGGATTACATCCTGCACACCCTCAAGCACCAGAATTTCACGCTCGTCCAGACCGGTTTTGTCCCCGATTGCGCCCAGAATGGTCTGCGTCACGCCGGTTGACGGGTGGATCGAAAAGCCCAGTTGCCGCAGTTTGTCAGCCACGGCCTCAATGGCCGACTGCGCTGCCCCATGTTTCATCACAACAATCATGCGATCACCTCATTTGGCGGTAAACGGCGGATGCAGAATTCCCTTTTCCGTGATAAACGCTTTCACCAGCGCGCCGGGCGTGACATCGAACGCGGGGTTATAAACCTTGACCCCGGCAGGAGCCACCTGCGTCCCGCCGAAGGATGTTACTTCTTCCGCGGCGCGTTCCTCGATGGGAATGTCCGCCCCCGAGGCCAACTCACAATCGATAGAAGAGAACGGGGCCGCAACATAAAATGGAACTTTGTGTTCGCGCGCAAGCACGGCCAACGGATAGGTCCCGATCTTGTTGGCGAAGTCCCCGTTGCGGCTCACCCTGTCGGTCCCCACGATCACCGCCTGAATCCAGCCCTTGCGCAGAACCGATCCGGCCATGTTGTCGCAGATCAGCGTCACGTCGATGCCGTTTCGCATCAACTCCCAGGCCGTAAGCCGGGCGCCTTGCAGCAGCGGCCGCGTTTCATCGGCAAACACCCGAATCCGCTTCCCCTGCTCGGCTGCTACATAGACAGGGGCAAGGGCTGTTCCATAGGATGCCGTGGCCAATCCCCCTGCATTGCAGTGAGTGAGAATTGTATGCCCATCGCTCAGCAGCCCTGCGCCATTTTCCCCAATGCTGCGGCACACAGAATCATCTTCTTCGATCATCCGCTGCGATTCTTGTTGGATCCGGGTTTTCAGTTCGTCCACGGTTACCGCGCTATCCCTTTCCGCGATTTCCTTCATGCGCTGGAGAGCCCAGAAGAGATTAACGGCGGTAGGCCTGGCCCCAGCAAGGAACGAGCAAACCTCGGAAATTTGAGCCCGCAATTCGCCAGGATCACGCGCTTCTGAGTTCCGGATCCCAAGGTAAACGCCCATGGCAGCCGCAATCCCAATGGCCGGCGCGCCGCGCACCCGCAGGCTGCGGATGGCCTCATACATCTCTTCCTTGGTCTGCACATGAAGAGTTTTGAGTTCCAAAGGAAGCCGGGTTTGGTCGATCAGCCAGCATTGGTTTTTTTCCCAATAAATCGTTCTCAATTTCATGTCAAGAAGATATTCAATCACCGCAAAAGCCCGCAAGAAAGGCTAGCAGGACAGTGTTGATTCCGCGTGTTAAAAGTACGTTATTATATAGCCTAACTTGTTGGCTTACTTATACATCGGAGAAAGGCACCTATGCCAGGCGAGAGGGTAATCCCCACCTATATCGAAGATGAAATGAAGACGTCCTATCTGGACTATTCAATGAGCGTCATTGTCAGTCGCGCGCTGCCCGATGTGCGCGATGGCCTCAAGCCGGTACACCGGCGAATTCTCTTTGGTATGCATGAACTGGGGCTCGCTTCAAACCGCGCCTACAAAAAATGCGCCCGCGTCGTGGGCGATGTCATGGGCAAATACCACCCTCATGGCGACATGGCCATTTACGACACCATGGTACGAATGGTGCAGGAATTTTCCCTTCGCTATCCGCTGATCGATGGCCAGGGCAACTTCGGCTCGGTCGATGGCGACTCGGCCGCAGCCATGCGTTACACCGAATGCCGCATGCGGAAAATCGCAGAGGAAATGCTGCGCGACATCGAGAAGGAAACGGTCGACTTCAGTCCGAATTTCGACGAGACCATGAAAGAGCCGGTCGTCTTACCGGCGGCGTTCCCCAACCTGCTGGCCAATGGCGCAAGCGGCATCGCAGTTGGAATGGCAACCAACATCCCCCCGCATAATCTTACCGAAATTATCGATGCCATTGTGGCCACGATCGAGAATCCCGAAATGGCGCCGGCCGACTACCTGAAGTTCATGCCCGGCCCGGATTTCCCCACGGGCGGCATCATCTTTGGACGCAAGGGTATTCGGGAATACTACGAAACGGGCCGCGGCCGCCTTGTAATCCGCGCCAAGGCCAATATCGAGACCACCAAGAACGGCCGCCAGAACATCATTGTCACCGAAATCCCCTACCAGGTCAACAAAGCCAATCTGATCGAAAAAATCGCCGACCTGGTCCGCGAAGACAAAATCGAAAGCATCAGCGATCTGCGCGACGAATCGGATCGCGAAGGAATGCGCATCGTCATCGAACTCAAGAAGGACTCGTTCCCCGAGGTCGTCCTCAATCAGCTTTTCAAATACACTCCCATGCAGGAGTCCTTCGGCGTCATCAACCTGGCCCTGGTGAACCAGGAACCCAAGGTCCTCAATATCAAACAGTTGATTGAAAAGTACCTGGCGCACCGCCATGAAATTCTCATCCGTGCATCCAAATTCGACCTGCAGAAGGCCGAGGACCGCGCCCATATCCTGGAAGGCCTTAAGATCGCCCTCGACAATATCGATGAGATCGTGGCCCTGATCCGTGCGTCCAAAGACACGCAGGAAGCCCGGGCCAACCTCGAAAAGCGATTCGGACTCTCGGAAAAGCAGGCCAGCGCAATTCTCGAAATGAGACTGCAGCGGCTTACCGGTCTGGAGCGCGACAAGATTGATCAGGAATACCTGGAAACCATCAAACAGATCGAAGAACTTCGCTCCATTCTAGAAAACGAATCCAAGAGAATGGCCCTGCTCAAGCAGGAATGCCTGGTCATCAAAGAACAATATGGCGATGCCCGGCGCACACAGATTATCGACGAGTCCGGCGAATTCACAATCGAAGACGTGATCGCCGAAGAGGATATGGCCGTGACCATCACCCACACAGGATATGTCAAGCGCCTCAAGCTCAATACCTACCGCAGCCAGGCCCGGGGCGGAAAAGGCATCACGGGGCTTGATGTCAAAGAAGAGGACTTTGTCGAACACTTCTTTGTGAGTTCCACACACAGCTACATTCTCTTTTTCACCAACCTGGGGCGTTGCTATTGGCTCAAGGTGTACGACATTCCGCAAGGCGGACGTCTCGCGCGCGGAAAGGCCCTTGTCAATCTTCTCAATCTCAGACCCGACGAGAAGATCAAGGCTTCGGTACCCGTCCGGGAGTTCGACGAGAACCATTACATCGTCATGGCGACCAAGCAGGGGACCATCAACAAGATGAAGCTCTCGGCATTCGACAACCCCCGCAAAGACGGCATCATCGCCATCAATCTCGACGAGGGCGACGACCTGATCGAGTCGCGTCTCACCGACGGTTCGGCCGAGATCGTTCTGGCGACAAAGGACGGAATGGCCGTCCGGTTCGGCGAAAGCGCGTTTCGCGAACTGGGCCGCGGCACCCATGGTGTGAAGGGCGTGAACCTCGAATCCGGGGACGAGGTGGTTTCGATGGTGGTTTCGACACGGCCGGACGATACCCTTTTATCCGTCACGGAAAACGGTTTCGGCAAGCGTACGAAGATCAGCGAGTATCGGCTCACCAATCGTGGCGGCAAGGGCGTTATCAACATTCAGACGACGGACCGCAACGGCCGTGTGGTGGCGGTAAAAGAGGTTACGGATCAGGACGAGCTTATGCTGATCACGCGCAACGGGATTGTGATCCGGATGCGCGTGGGTCAGATTTCGGTTATCGGCCGCAACACCCAAGGCGTGAAACTCATGAACCTAGAGAATAATGACCGGGTCATGGACATCGCCGTTGTTCCATTCAAAGAGGGCGAAGCAGAAGCGACGGATGATTCGGAAATCGCCGAGCCGGGAGAAGAATCCGCAGAGCCAGCGCCCGGGGACAGTACCGCGCCCGCGGATGAGAGCAATTCGGACAACCCGGAATCACCTGCAGAATAGTCACCGATCTTTGTAGGGACGCAGCGCGCTGCGTCCGGTTTTTGGTCTGTGCGCGGGTTCCAGGCCCATCCAAACGAGACGAACACAGCACGCCTTGTCCTTGCAGAAATGTCCGGAAGGGGTTATCGTCGAATGCGGGCGATAATCTGCTGCGCGCGTTTGGGCAGCAATTGATTGCGGGTCACGAATTCGGTAATGAAGCTCAGAAAGATTCCCAAGAACAGCGATAGCACCAAAGTCACCGAGACCAGCAGCTTTCGGCCTGGTTTGTATGTGGGGCCTGGAGGAATAGCGGGGTCCAGCACCTGGATATAAGGCCGGTCCTTTTCTTCTTCAATTCTTGTCATTTCGTATTCTTTTTTAAGCACATAGTAGACTTCCTGCTTGGCCCTGACTTCCTGCATCAGCCACTCCTGCTGATCCAACAAGTCGGGCGCCCGGCTCACATCCAGCCGCATATTTCGCTCGCGAAATGCAGAGAGCCGCTCGCGCGCGGTCTTCAGTTCTTTCTCGATCTCAGACATCCGTTCTTCCACAAAAATCCGATTCTTCTGAATTTTCGTGACCCATCCCTCTTTGTTGTACTTCTGAAGTCGTTGGGCGGCATCGTTGGCCAACGAGGCGGAGAACAGCGGGTCCGGGGACGATATGCTCAGAATGGAGACATTGTCCTTTCGCTCGTATTTCAGCATCGCTTTCAGCGTTGACGCCACGGCCAGAACCAGACTGTCCTTGTCTTTGGTCCCGATACCGAGAAACGCGGGGACCGTTGCCCCCAACGGGGTTTTCAGGGACGGAAGGCTTGCGGTTGCGTACTGACCAAGAAAAGATCGGCTTTGCAGGATATCCTCGAATACGGCCGTTGGATCACCGGCGGCGGGAACCGCGAATCCAAAACGCGATGCCAAGTCCGTCATCGAACCGAAGCCGGACTGGCTGTTCTTCTCATCCGGCAGCAACGTGACCTCGGCGATGTAGGAGGGCTTCATGAGAAAGCCGGCGCAGACCGCCAATGCCAGAAGAACAAAAGTCAAGCCAACCGTAAGAACACGCCACCGCCAGATGACCCGGCCATATTCGGCCAGATCAATTTCGTCATCCAGATTGGGATTTGGATCAGCTGTGATATTCATTTCTTTTATAATTGCTCACCACAGAGACACAGAGAACTCCGAGAAGAATTGTTTCACAGAATCCTCCTGTTTAAAAACGGGGCTCCAATAATCTGCTCCGCCATTGCGTGGATCCCATGAAAAAATCTTTCCTTCTTTTCCTATCTCCGTGTGCTCAGCGTCTCAGTGGTGGACAGTTGGCTAATTTAGTTGCATGGCCAAAACGATGAGGGTCATAATTCCTGTAAGCAAAGTAATGGATTGCGATAGAACCTCAAATCCGCGGCCGGCAGTCTTGGGGGGCTTGGGATCCACGACGATTGTGCTCCCCGCGACAATATCCGGATTGTATCCCCACCGGTTGTGCTTAAAGACACGTCCGTTGGCCAGAATGACCTTGATCTGTTTGGGGTCTGCCGTATCCCGCAGCCCGCCGGCATTGGCAACATAATAGTTCACGTCGGCGCCCTTGCGATAAAGGACGCTCGTCTCCAACCCCACCTCCCCCACCACCTTGACCGTTGTGGGGATTCGTGGAATAATCAGGGTATCGCCGTCTTCCAAAGGAATATCTTTTCGCTTCTTATTTTTCAAAATTATGTCCTCGAAATCTAACGCAATCCGGCCCGCCTGGTTCATTGTACGCTTGAAGATTGCACCCTGCAGATAGGCTGATCTTTTGATTCCGCCGGCCCGCTTCACAAGCCCGGCGATGCCCTCGTTTTGCTTCTGAATCGTGTATTTCCCAGGGTAGCGAACTTCGCCCAAGACAACCGCGTTCTTCTGCAGGTCCCATTGCGGATCGGATCGGATAAATACCATGTCATACTTAAGCAAACCGAACCGCTCCGCATTCTTGGTAAACTCAAAATTATCCGGAAGCCGATGCTTCATAACGGTTGTTCTGTTCTCGACAGAGCCGTCCTCAAGTGCGACACGCGAGACCTCCGCTTCTTTTCTGTATGCCCGTTCGGCGAAACCGCCCGATACAAACAGGAGATCCTCAAGCGTCATGCCCTCGACCAGATCGTAGTATCCGGGCTTGCGCACCTCGCCCCAAATCGAGACTTTCTGCGGGTCTCGGAACATCTGAACGGAATAGATCACAATGCCGTCTCGTTTCTCGACCGGCATATCTTCCTGGCCGGTAAGGACCTGCTTTAAATTGAGTGTGGACAGGCTCTTGGAGGAATCGTCATGCAGATGAACCACGTCGACCCGCCCCACATAGGCCTCTTTGGAGAGGCCGCCGGCCTTTTCGATCGCGGCGGAAAGCTTCATTCCCCCTTCAATCTCGTAGCGACCCGGGCGGAGCACCTCGCCGCTGATGGTGAAATAATTTTGCGCCTCACCCCGGAACGGAAAGACAAAAATCGAATCCCCGCTCTGCAGGGCGAATTGTTTTCCATTCTCGGTCGCAAACGCAACGTCAACAACGGTCTTACGCTCGCTCTCTTCCCATCGTTCCACCTGGATGCGTTTTGGGTAGCCCTGGTTGGTGAACCCGCCCGAGAGGTCGATCAACTCCTGCATGGTTCCGCCCGGCAGGATTTCGTAGATGGCCGGCCGATGCACCTCACCTTTGAGGTAGACGACCTCGCTGGCAACGGGCACAAACAGCACATCATTGTTCTCCAGGCGGTCGTCCGCAAAACTCCCTTTCCCGGTCAGATACCGGTACGCATCAACCGTCCTATGTGGCTTTCCATTACGGATAATGCTTAGCTTTCGAAGCGATCCCTTTTTCGTAGGCCCG
>CAYVZU010000153.1:0-8028 GCA_964455935.1 uncultured Fibrobacterota bacterium | reverse complement strand
ATTGTGCGTTTGTGGAGGATTTCGAGAAGCTCTTCTTTTGCATCCAATGGTAAGCTTTCGGCCGCATCCAAAACTTCGGAAAAGCTTGCTTTTTTCATGATACACACTCCTTGTCATGCCGTTTCCGCTGGCATGCCGGCCAATTTTGTGCCATGATCTTCGGGGGGTGATTTCCACTGCGGTAGGAGGGGTGCCGGACCTGATCCGCGATGGCGAGAACGGCTTTCTTGTCGAAATTCAAGCCCCGGTTGCGTTCGCGGACAAATTCATGCAGGTCCATGCGCTGCCGGAAAAGCGCAAACAGGCAGTTCGTGCCGCCGCGCGGGAAACCGCAAAGGGCTTTTCCGTCGAGGCGCTGCTCGAAAATATGAATAGGCTGTATTCGGGAACGTTGGAAGGTTAGACGTAAGAACGTTGGATGGTGTTTGCGAGTTCTCTCCAGCTGCCGATGATTCCGTCTCGTCGGCTTTCGGCACGGTCACCGCCGTAGAAGACCCGGCATTCTTTCGGGTCGATGCCGGATATTTGTCGGAAAACCCTCAAACCTTTAAAGAAATCGTCGGCTATTGTGGAGGCTGACTTTATTTCTACTGCGGAAAGGCGTCCCTTGTGCTCGATCAAGAGATCGACTTCATTGCCGGTACTGTCTCGCCAAAAGAACAGGCGAGGGTCAATACCATAACAAAGCAGGGACTTGGCAATATCCATAATTATCAGGTTCTCGAATAGTGCCCCTCTTGCAAAGTGCGTTCTTAACTGCGCGGCCGAAGCGATTCCCAATAGATATGCAGCAAGTCCAATATCGTTGAAATAGAGCTTGGCCGCTTTTGTGATTCGCTTGTTGTAGCTTTTGTAGAAGGGTGGAAGTAACGTTATTATGAAGGAAGTCTCAAGAATCGATAACCAGCGCTTGATTGTTTGGTAGCTTACCCCAATGTCGTTCCCAATGGAAGATAGGTTCACGGGTTGGCCAATTCTGGCAGCACAGAGACCCAGGAATTGGCTAAACTGGCGCAGATCACCGACGTTCACGAGCAGTCTGACATCTCTTTCAACGTAGGTTCGAAGGTAGTCGCGATGCCACGAAACCGGGTCGAGTTTCCGGTCGTAAATTCGGGGATAGAAACCGAAGAAGGCATAATCCTCCCATTTGCGCTTTCTATACTTGGTGTTCTCAAGCTCGGAAAGGCAAAAGGGCGGCAAATGCAGGATACTGGCACGACCGGAAAGGCTTTGCGTGATTCTCTCCATAAGGAGGAAATTGTTTGACCCGGTCAGAATAAATTGTCCGTTCTTCTTTGTGGAGTCGGCTTCAATCTGGATGTAGGAAAAGAGTTCAGGGGCATAGTGCGACTCATCGATAATAACCGGCGCAGGATAACGGGCCAGGAGTTCCTTTGGATCATCCAAAGCCAGACGGCGATCTTCCGGCTGTTCGAGATTTACGTATGCGTGATGATTGAAAATTGCCTTTGCAAGGGTTGTTTTCCCGGATTGTCTTGGTCCTGTAAGCGTGACCACCGGCATTTTTGCGGCTGCGGCTTTGAGCGGTTCGGAAAGAATTCGGGGAACCATGTCACTAATATAGTGTATGAAAATTAGATATTCAATATCTAAATTGCAAAACATCTGTCGGTCGGCAGTCCACCCGGCAAGTCAGGCTATGGCAGCTGCTGAAGAGAAGGCGAAAAGGCGGGGCGGACCTGATTCGCGACGACGAAAGGGCTTCCTGGTTGAAAAGCAGGACCCGATCGACTTTGCAGACAAGTTCAGGTAGTACCATGCGCTTCCGGAATCGCGCAAGCAGGCAGTTCGTGCGGCCGCGCGGGAAACCGCAAAGGGCTTTTCCGTCGAGGCGCTGCTCGAAAATATGAATAGGCTGTATTCGGGAACGTTATGACGTTAGACGTTGGAAGGTTGAACGCCAATAGAAAAAACGTTAAAAGGTTAGACGTTGACTGTAAAGCATCAAGCGCGAGCGTGGATGAAAAAGCAAGTTGACGGTTAACGGTTTAGAACGATCCGGAAAAGGTGGCCGGAGATGCTTTCACGTGGTATCCTCGCTGGTGGTCGCGTTAAGAATTCCGCGCAGTTCCAAGGCCTCCTTCAAGGCCAAAGCAGTAGGCCCGATTTCCCTGCCTGCCGAAGTAAGTTCATGCAGCTCCATGCGGCCGGAGGAGGGTGCCCTTGTGGTTCCGTAATTTCTTGATCGGGCGCCACAAATTATCTGTAATTATGGTACCACCATGAATACCCGAGTTGCCGCAGTTCTTTTTTCGTTTGCCCTTATTGCCTCGGCCTGGTGCGGGCCGTCCGTTAATCATTGGGCGTGGACGCACGAGCGAAGCGGCGTATTCCAAGAAGCCGAAAGGGCGGAAGTGCTGGGGCAGGATTCAATCCGGGCCGGAACATGGACCGAAGACAATTTGGGCCTGGATACCTCCAAAGGACGAATCGGCTACTTGATTGCACGGCACCGGCTGGAGTGGCGGCCGTTCGTATTCACAGGTGCAGGATATGCCAAAGGCTCGGATGCGGTGATACCGGTTGAGGCGGGACATTCGATTATCTATCGTTACGGCCACCGGCTATCAGCTTATGTGAATGGGTTCCTCTATCGTCGAATTGAGAATCGCGAGGCACTCAACGCATCACCGTTTCTTTCCAGGCGCGGGGCCGAGACGAATCTTTCGTCATACACATACGACCACGTGGCCGGGCAAGACCGATTCGATGCCCGTCAGTCGATTGCCTACCTGGACTTCCGGTCGAATATTCTGAATGTTGGGCTTGGCCGGAGGATGTTACGGTGGGGCCAGGGATTTGGCGGGGGGCTGATCCTTTCGGGCAATGCCGGGCCGGTGAACCTGTTCTACCATTTGAACAAGAAGATCGGCAATAGCTTGTCTCTTTCCGCTTTCTTTGGCGCACCGGATTATCACGAATCCTTTTTCCCCGACAAAATTCCTGATTCCACCGACTTTGCTCAGGGCGAACGCTACTGCGCCGGGCATCGGGTCGAGTGGACGTTCAAGAACCGCTTCCGGCTGACTGCGAACGAAGTCGTGAATCTCAACGGCCAGAGGGAGTTTAATCGATACTTCAATCCACTGCAGGTTTACTACCTGACCAGCTCGGGTTCGGAACTGGCTTCCAATCTGCTGGCGTCAATCGAGCTGTGGGTCAAAGTGCGAGACGGTCTGGCGGTCTATGGCGAAATCATGAACGATGACATCACCATGTTCGAGGAGGGAAACCCGACCCGGCTTGGCTATCAACTTGGCATAGTCTCGCCGGGGTGGGGCAGAGGAAAGGACTTGGATTTTCGGGGCGAGTACACGTATGTGCGCGCATACACATTCACTCACTACGCCTACTCCAAGAACTGGCACATATGGGCAAACCGGCTTGCCGGATATTGGACCGGTCCGGATGCGGATCATTGGTACGCCCATGCCGAAAAGCGAATGAGTTCGGTGAAAAAACTCCGGCTTTCGTGGCAGCTCCTCCGCCAAGGAGAGAAGGGGATGCCTGTTTATTGGGACAGTGCCACCCAGGGCAGTGGCGAGAACGTGCCATATCTCTCGGGCTCGGTCGAGAAGACAATGGGAACACTGCTTTCCTGGGAACAGGAATTCCGCGATTGCCTGAAGGTGTTTGTGATGGGTGGCAATCAGACCCAGTGGGGCCCATCCGGAGATTCGAAAAATACATTTGTCTTTCAGACCCTCCTGCAATTTGAATTGTGATTGGAATGCGGACGCAGCACGCTGCGTCCCTACAACGACCATGACCCGGAACGGACATTGACGCATTGGATTCTGAACTCCTGTGTGTGGGGACATAGCATCCACCCTCCGCAGTGCTACGGAGGACGGGCGATATGTCCGTTTTTTTTTGATGAATTCTTGCGCCTCCCAACCAGAAAATCCTATCTTGCCTCTAACTCTTTTTGAGATGTCGGGTTATCTACCCCAAAAGGACTTGTTGCTTCTCCCCCAAAGGGATGAAGGATGACGTTTGGGATGGCAAACATGCTCGGAATACCAGGGAACATGGAAGGATCCGCGAAATGAATATTCTTGTTACAGGCGGCGCTGGTTTCATTGGGTCGCATCTCGTTGATTTCTTGATCGGGCAGGGAAACAATGTCACGGTGATCGATAACATTATCACCGGCCGCATCGAGAATCTGCGCCATCACTTCGACAATCCCCGGTTCAAGCTGATCATCGACACGGTCCTCAACCGCAAGACCATGGAAGAGTTGATTGCCGTCAACGAGCACGTCTACAATCTGGCCGCGCCGGTCGGTGTGAAATTTATCATGAACCACCCGGTTCATACGCTGCTCGACAACGTGCGCGGAATTGATGTTGTCCTTGAGCTTTGCAACAAATACCGGCGCAAGGTGTTGGTTGCCTCCACAAGCGAAGTCTACGGCCGTAACCTTGAATTTCTGAACAACGGCGCCAACGACAGGCTTTGCGAAGAATCCTATCGTGTCATGGGTTCCACAAAAAACCATCGCTGGGCATACGCGAACACGAAAGCGCTGGACGAATTTCTGGCCTTCGCCTACATGAAGGAGTTTGGTCTGCCGGTTGTGATAGCGCGGTTCTTTAATACAATCGGCCCGCGGCAAATTGGCGAATACGGCATGGTTGTACCGAACTTCATTCAGAGCGCGCTCAAGAACGATCCCATCCATATTTATGGAACCGGAGACCAAACGCGCTGTTTCGCTTTCATTAAGGATGTCATTCGCGCGATCACGAAATTGATGGACACCCCCGCGGCGTTTGGTGAAGTCTACAATATTGGCGGTACCGAGGAAATCAGCATTCTGGACCTTGCCAAGAAGGTTGTTGAGCTGGCCGGTAGCAAGTCGGAAATCCGGTTCATGGATTATCAAACGGCCTATGGCGACGGCTTTGAAGATATGATGAAACGGACGCCGGATACCGCAAAATTGCGCAAGGCGATTGGCTTCGCTCCCGAGTATTCGCTGGAAAATATGCTAATAGAAATTGTCGAGCATTTCCGTAACCCCGTCCAACGTGCCAATTAATTTTTATCCTATGCTAAGCGGACATGCTCCGCAGATTATCTTCGCAATACTGGGTGCGTTGGGCCTAAGCCTTGCCTTTACGCTTGCCCTTAAGACAATTCTGCCTCGGCTGGACATCCTTCGAAAACCCACAGCCGACCGCTGGCACAAAAAGCCAATCCCCATTTTTGGCGGAGTCGGCATGTTCGCAGCATTTTCGCTTGTATTCGGGCTGATGGGGGACTGGCGTTCGCAGGCGTTCTGGGTTCTTTTGGGGCTTGGGGCTTTCATGTTTGGCGTAGGGCTTATTGATGATATCTTCAGGATCAATCCGCCCACTAAACTCATTCTCCAGATTGTCGCGACCTGCTTGCTGGCCATGGCGGGGTATGCAATTCCCTTTACGGGCCACCTGTATATCGATATGCTCATTTCGGTCTTTCTTGTGTTGTGTGTTACCAATGCATTCAATCTTTTGGACAATATGGATGGGCTCTCGGCCGGCGTCGCGATTATCGTGCTATTGGCAAGAGGGGTGTTTTTTGTCGCCGATGGAGACTGGCAGGCGGTTGTTATCTGCGCGGCCTTGGTGGGCGCCATTGGCGGTTTCCTTATCTTTAATTTCAATCCGGCTTCGATTTTCATGGGAGACTGCGGCAGCCTTTTTATTGGCTTCACGATTTCGGCTTTGTTCGTGATCTCTTCCACGGGCAGGTCGGCCAATTTTTCCAGGAATCTTCTTTATCTGCTCCTCTTGTTGATCCCTCTTCTGGATACCTTCTTCGTTGCCATTACGCGAAAAGCAAGCGGTCGCAGGATCTCGCAGGGAGGCAAGGATCATCTATCCCATCGCCTGGTCAAGGCCGGGCTTACCGAGCGCCGAGCGGTGCTTATTCTTTATGGCATGGCGTTGTTTGTCGGGGGCGCCTCGTGTTACGTGTACGCTACGCGCGAGTTTTTTATTGCCGGAAGCATGGGCGGGCTTTTCCTTCTTTTTGCCCTTCTTTTTGCCCGGTATTTGGTGCGGCATGAAAACGCTCCGGAATCCAACGAAAAGCAGGCTCTTTACGCCGTGAAGTACTATAGCTCGTTCAAATACAAGCGTCACATGCTTCAGGTTCTGATCGATATCGCCTGCATTGCCGTTGCATACTACATCTCCTACCTTTTGCGCTTCAAAGATCTTGGGAGTGCCGGGCAGTTGCAGAATTTTCTGTTTTCGCTTTTCGTGACTGTCCCCTCGGTTCTTCTGTTTCTCATGATCTTTGGGGTATATCGCGGAACTTGGAAGTACATCGGCTTGCCCGATGTGGTGAATATCTGGAAAGGGGCGATCCTGGGAAGCATTACTTCAATCTTTTTTTTGGCGTTCACGTTTCGCTTTATGAACTTCTCCCGCGGAGTTTTCCTTGTTAATACGCTTGTAATGATTCTGTTTCTGGTATCGACAAGAAGCTCGTATCGGCTCTTTGACAGCCTGATTTACGGACTGCGGACCATCGATTCCATAAAGAAGGTCCTTATCTACGGGGCCGGGGACAACGGAGAATCGCTTATGCGACTGATCCGTAAATCCAGGCTTGGCGAAGGGCATCGCAGGGTGATCGGGTTCATTGACGATGATTCGGGACATCAGGTGAACTCCATTTATGGCGTCCCGGTCTTGGGTACACTGCATGAAATCGAGAAGATCCTTCTTCGGCAGAAGGTCGATGAAATCTTTGTCTCCAGCACGAAAATCCCCCCCGAAAAGATTGACCGGCTCAGAAGTGTTGCGGGCGCAATCCCCATATTCCGTCACGAGATCAGTTTGATCAGATTGTAGTGGCGCAGGATACAAGCCGCAGGATACAGATCCAGGAATATCCGATTTGGAGTCATCCCTTGCCGCGGCTTGAGCTCGCAAACTATTTTTATGACTTAAGATTATAGTAACTGATTGAAAATGAAGTTCCTGAGCATAGACGTCTGGCGGGGAACCGCTTGAAGCCTGCGATCCGTAGCTTGCCTGAAGTCAAACGGGAAAGGGATTGACCATGTCGGAAAAAAGTGCTTCAAATCGTCGTCGCGGAGACCGATATAAGAGATTGGTGATCGATTATTCCGAGACCACATTTCACCAGAATGAACAGATTATACATCTTCTCAAAGAAATTCTCGACCAGCTCAAAAAAGCCGCTCATCGGTAATCATATTCCAAGGATGCCAATGCGTTTGAAGCTTTGCAGGACCCTCATGGCGGCCATTTCCATTTGGGTGTCCGCATATGGCCAAAGTCCGGCCAATCCCACCGGCCTTTCGCGTTCGGATTCTTTGCGTCTTATGGAGCTAATGCGAAACTCGCCGGAAAACAACGAGAAGCGCAATGATGACCGCAATCGTTATTTGCGGGAAATGATGTACGGCCCGGCCGAAACCAGTTCCGAGTCCATATCGGTCGACACCGCGACAGTCCGTAAAAAGGAGCTTCTTGGCGCGGTGCAGGTGCGTGACAGCTTGATCCGTCAAGTCGACTCTCTGCAACGAATGATGGCGTTTCCACCCGATACGGCCAAGCCAGGCCTCAAGCCTTTCGGGTTTGAGTTCTTTGAGAGGAAAGACGAGGGCCGCCAGGCTTTTGGCCAGGGGCCGCAGGGGCCTGTGCCTCCGGACTACATTCTGGGCCCGGGTGATGAGATTTTGGTCAGCATTTGGGGAGACCGCGAACTGAACTACTCGCTTGTCGTGGACCGTGAAGGCCGTGTGAATGTGCCCGATCTTGGCGTGTTGCCGGTCAATGGTCTGTCTCTTTCGGAATTTAAGGGCCAGCTTACGCGCCGGCTGTCGAAGATTTATTCAACACTGCGCTTGGGCGCCAACAATGCAACCACCTTCATCGATGTCACCATGGGCCGGTTGCGCTCGGTACGCGTGTATCTGTTTGGCGAAGTGGCTCGCCCCGGTTCCCAGGATGTCTACGGCATGGCTACTCCCTGGGG
>CAYVZU010000152.1:0-8246 GCA_964455935.1 uncultured Fibrobacterota bacterium | reverse complement strand
AGTATTCATAGCTAATTGTCTCTGTAGTCCTGCCTTTATTGTTTCTCTTTTCTTTCAGCCGGCCAAGTTCATCGTAGCTATAGAAGGACGCGGCGTTATTTTCGTCAACCGTCGCCCTCAAATTGTCCATGGAATCATAATAGTAGGTCCTTACAATGGCGACTGCGGGTGCAACCCGTATGTCATCGAAGAACCCATGTCCTTCGTAACTCGCGCCGGCGGGCCGGCTTCCAACAACGACCCGGATGATGGTCCCCTGCTGCCACCACGCGGACGGTAACTGCAAATGGACGAATTGCCAGTTCTGGCTGGACATATCCGCTTCCGCGATCAACGGTTCTACATCTGGCAGAACCTGACCGGCGTCATTCAGCAAATCCGCGCGAATGAGGATGGCGCCACTACCAGCTTCCGGTTTCATCCAGGCGCTTGCGCTGTAGTCTTTGCCGCCCACCGGACGGATTGTCGCGGCGGGGCCTTGCGCATTCAGGACCTCGATGGACTGCTGCCCGAAATGTGTAGTGCTCACGGCGATGTCGCTGAAGGAAGCCGGATTGCCACCCCTCGTTGCGCCGCCGCGTTCCCAACGGTTGAAAAGGTCTATGTACGCGATTTCGGCTTGACTTTCCTTGTTGTCGTAGTCACAATTCAAGACGGTACATTCCCCATGGGAGGCATTGGAGGCCGCCGCGGCCAGTAGTTGACCGCGATATCCGTAAATATTGGTCGCACATATTCCGTTGGCGTTGATGACATCCACCGGCTTGTTCAGCGGACCGTAAAGTGCTGTCAAGTTTGTGGTTTGATAGAGCGGATCCATTGCGGGATCACCCCAGCCATTGGCGTTGGCAACGGTTGTTTGGAAGACTGGATAGGGCGGATTCGCTTTCCAGGCAAACTGCCCGTGTACCAGCCAGCGCCCAATGCCTAGAGGCAATTGAGGGTCTTGATTGGCAAATGTCGTCAGATTTGCGGCCACAACCTTCGTCTGACTCCCTTCGGATTCGCTCACGGTTTCCTCGGCGATCTGTATGAGCATGTTCTTTCCCGGTCCGCTGCTCCATTTACCATTCAGCGGCGAGTAAAGCGTATGAGCGGGCACGACCGAGACGATCTTCTTCTTTCCTGCGGCCCCATAAAGAGCGGTTCGAATTGGCCTGCCGGAGCCAAAGTCGAATTGCTCGTGCTCCTGGACTGTCGCAACGCCGTCCTGTGTGGTCACAACCTTCGCGAGGTAGAACCTTTCATAGTTCTGGGTGAAAATGAGCCGCCGCAGGCGCGAGGTGTCGAACCAGCGATGGCCAAATCGCTCCCTGATCTGACCCATGGAAAGCCCGGTCCCGGTTGGAACATCCTGCGATATGATGTGGTCCTCACCGAAATCTTTGGACCCGTTGCGGTAGAAGTAATCTGTGCTCTGCACTTCCCGACCGCTGCGATCACGGAGTTCTTTTCTTCGCATCCTCCCCCAAATGTCACTATAGACTGAGATTTCCTGAACCATCTGCACTGGCGGGGTCACTTCATAGTACGACGGCGTTGCCATTGGCAGAAACTGCGGATCCCGTGCGGTAAAGAACTCGAATCGGCCGCGGCCGCCTTCGCCATTGGTGCCGTGTTGAACGGTAACTGTCGAGTACAAGACGTCGCTGTTTGCACAGATCTTTCTGTACTCCGGGAACAGGTAGTCAGCCATTGCACGGTCGTCATAGTCCGCCTCGGTGTAGGGCGGCGGCTCCAACGCCACCGTCCCCGTGGACGCACCCGTGCCATCGCCTGTCCGGTCGTAGAAATATCGGTCCACAATGCTGTTCCCCATGTTGTCGCTGAAGGTCAGGCTCTTCACCCTCGGCCCGCCGCCAATCTTGGCAAACGTTGCATCGTCCGTCAGGGCGTAAAGCTGGAAATCGGACTGGCTCATCTCGCCGTCAAAGACACTGTTCGTGGATTTGTAGGTGACAATGAACCGATAATCGTCGTACTGGGCCCTATCGAAGGGTGTTGTCATGGCCGCGTATGATTGAAAGGAGCCGATTTCGCTCCCTTCCGGGGCCGATTCCCAAATTGTCAGCCATTGGTCTTGCGTACTGCTATGCCCGGACAGCACGAACCGCAATTTGACGTTGGAGAACGTCCTGTGGTCATTGTAGCGGCCAATGGCGTAGAGGGCGCGCCAGGACGGAACCTGGGCCAGAATGGCCTTCAACTCATACGTATGAAAGCCATCAAAGGTTCCCCCGGCGGTCACGACCTCTTGCTTCTTCTGATCTTCGGCAATCATCAGAATCGAGTTGCCTGGAATTGTAGCATCGTATTCCTCGCCGTTCGCGATCCCTTTTACGATCCTGTTGGTCACAAGCAAAGCCTGGTCCTGGACAGAGGAGTAGGAGTTGCTCTCATAGGCCACCCTGATCACCCCGGAAAGTGGATTACGAATGGAATTCAGACTCCATGCGCTGCAATAGTCGGGATCGGATTGATGAAAATAGGCACGGCTGTATTTGGGAAGATCGCCGATAAACGGCGCGCGATGCGGCCCGGTCTGCGGGTACCAGGGCGAGACCACCCCACTCGACGTCAGATACCCCCAGCGGTCCCACGGTTCGTACTCGTAATCATCGTCCTCGGCGGGAAGATCATTCCACTCATTCCCGGTGTAGAGGAGTCTGTCATATGGATAGCCCTTTAAGGTGGAATTCACATAGCCGAACCTGAACGAGGGCTTCGCACCTTGCCCGTTCTTTCCGATTTCCCTGACCGAAAGAAGCGTTAATTTCCCTGAGGAGCTGTTTGGAGTGTTTTGACAGAGACCGTAGTTGTATGTCAGATCAAACCGCTTCTGGTACTCGCTAATCTCGGAGGACTGCACCAACCCATCCCCATCGGAATCAGTCCAATGTTCCTTTCGAACCAGGTAAACCGCATCCAGTTTTCTTGCCTTCTGGTTGGCGGCGGTTATTGGCGCGGCCACTAGATCCTTGAGTCCCACTATATCGTCCCAGTTGCCCGGCCTTTCCGCCGCATCTTGCCTTGCGGAATTCCTGAAGAAGACGATGTGGCTGGACGTAATGATCGAATTCAGATAGTAGAGTTCCTTGTCGCCCGCCTCAAACTGAAAGCCGTCTTTCCTTCCACCAAGCTCTTTCCGAACCGGCACGGACTCGAGGTTGTTCCAGGGCTTTCTCCAGGTGTAGTGGCCCGCCGCCAGCTCGTAGCGGAACTCGCATTCCAGCCCTTCGGGCGAGGTGATCTTCTGCAAAAGAAAGGCATATGGATAGCGTGACAGCAGGCGCGACGTCCAGGGGCTTACGTTTTCAAGACTGCTGCCTGCCGGTATGAAAGGTTTTCGTGTCGGACAGCCAAAGAAGTAATGTTCATTGACATAAGCGGCCTTTGTGAAGAAGTACTTGAAACCATCTTCCTTGGTCACCACAAAGCCGGAGAGCAGCTTATCGGCGGCATATACTGGCTCTATGATTCTGGACGATGCCCTTGTGGTTTGACCGGTCTCGCTTTTGGGTGTTGGTTCCTCGGGTGGCCGGGGATTGTCGAGAAGGCCGCCGTCAAATGCGAGGTACGGCGGCACACTGGGCAGCAGTCCGGCCGGGAAGGAGCTGTTCCCGGTATTTGCCCGGGGAACGATTTCTGCGCCGCCGTCATCGCTCACGAACCGGAAGTAGGCATCGTCTCCAAAACGGTCACAAAGCCGATAGGCATCCGGGTCCGAACCAGCGCCCCTGTCGAATGCACCCGGTACAATCTTGAAGAGTTGGACGTAGTCGCCGTATGATTCACGAAACGGCATGAAATTTCCCGCCAGGCCCGGCGCAAAAACAGCGTAGTTGTCCTTTTCCTGATAGGGCATGAATGTTGGGATCGACAGTGCCCCGCCACCAGAAATCCCGATTGGCAGGTTGTAGTCCTCCGAAGCACCATACTCCACGGCCTCCGGCGAATCTTGCCGCAAAGATGAATATGGCGCCTCATGGAGCCAAAGAAACCCGAACAGCTTTCGGCCAAGTTCGTACTTAATGTACTGCCAGGAGTCACCCCAGGACAGTGGGCCGAAGCCGATCGCATACGCCCCTCCGTGCGAGCCTGCATAGGCACCGGAGTAGACTTTCCAGGACTGCATTGAAAGGCCGGCCGTGGTAAGCGGTGAGAAGTCCACGCCCTTGGGCGAGGCAGAGATGCTGATATTGAACCTGAAATTGCGAGTCCCATCCCTTTGGTCGGCATCACTCGGCCAGAAACTGCATAGCCGGTCCGTGTACCTTCGTTTTTCCTGCGAATTTGCGCCACCGCTCCCGTTGAAATCATCGGGAAAGCCGCCCACGACTCTTACAATCTGACCTGCACCTGTTAAGTTCCAACCCAGCCCAACCCAGCTTGCCTCTTCATCCCTCTTGATCCCCGAGCGGTACGTAAGCCCAACTACGTGGGATTCACCCAGTGGTGAATTGGGGATCCTGAACAAGGGGATGCTGTACTGAAACGCCCCGGTAGGCAGGTCCACCAAATCCCTATTCTGCATGTCATCGAACTTGGTGTATTCGGGTTGGGATGGCCCGAAAGTGATGCAGTAGACGACAGCAGGTGTTGCCAGAAGGCAGAAGATCGGCCGGATATACATCGTATGACCTTTCTATGTGTTGTGATACGGCGGTAATCCGCGCTCCTACTCTTTCGTTCCCTTCACCCGCTTTTCCAGCTCGATCACATAAAGCGTCAGTTCTTCGACCTTCTTCAGCAGGTCCATGTTCATCTTGGCCAGGTCCACGCCATCTTTTTTCATCTCTGCGGCGCTGGGCACGCCGGGAAGGTGCTTGTTCTTGGCAATAAACTGCTCCACTTCCTTCAGGCTCATGAGTTTGTAATCCTTATTAAATACGTAGTCCGGGGCGGCGATGGTCCATTCGCCCACTTTAAATGAGGACGCAACGACGGGGCCGTACGATTCAACTTCGCCGGTTTTCTTGATGCGGAGACCGCCACTGCCGGCCAGAAGCTCCAGATCCAGGTTGTTTCCCGCAACCAGGTCGGTCGCACCGGAGGAATAGGCGTAGAACAGTTCGGCGCCCTGCACGCTCAAATGCCCGTTAACGATGACGTCGCCATTTACGTCCAGCTTCGCTTTGGGGTCCATCGTCCCGATCCCTACATATCCGCTGTTCGTATTTGTGATGGCGCCCCCGTTCCCCGCCCAGAAATCTCCGGTTACAAACGGATTTTCGTCCGCGCCGATGTCCCATGGACTGATGCGCGCCTGGCCGTCGATATCCACGGAATAGATTTGCCCAGCCGCCGACAGGTCTGCGCCCTTGTCCCGGGCCGCAACATCGGTCACGGCCAAGTGATAACCGCCGGCGAATTGAACCGTTTTGTTGCGGAACCCCGGATTGGGCGAGGTGGCATCCTGCGACAGGTTGTTGGCGTGGCTTTCGAGACCGCCGCAGTCGTAATTGACGCCGCTGCCCTGCACAAGATTGTTCTTCATGTGGAGGTTGTTGTAGACTGCCTCGCCCAGCAGGGTGATGCCACCCAGAGGACAGTTGATCACGCTGTTTCCATAGACGACGCCATTGATCGAGCTGCTCTCCCAACGCCAGTGGATGCCGGTGCCGAAGTCCATGACGATGTTATTCCAGACCTTGACCGTGGCCCCATAAGCGATGTCGAAATCAATGCCCGCATCGTTGCTGTTGGCAACTCCGCCGCCCGTGGAGCGCAATAGGCACGAACTGATTTGGTATTCCCCGGCCCCTTCTACGCGGACTGCCTTGATGTCGCCCTGGTCCCTGGCCATGGTGTTTTCAATCTGCAGGCCCTCGATGCGAAGGTGGCAGGCAATGCCGTGGATGCCCCCGTGCCATTTGGCCCCATAGACAATGCGGTAGGCGTTCTCGCTCCAAAGGCCGTTGTGGCGCTGGCTGCGGCCAACTTCCGTGGGAAGGACCGGCGTGTAGAGGCGAATGTACCGGTTGGCATCCGTGGTCCAGCCGCTGAATTCGACCAATTCATTCCAAAGCCCGCCGCCATAGCTGTCCGGACCGTCGCCATAGCAGGCAAAGTGAAGAACCGCGTCGCTTATTAATAGGTTTTTTCCGTTTAGATGTGTGGCGTCGGAGGCCTCCGCCTGAGCGCTGTAAAGGGAGCGGAACGCGCGCTTGATGGAATTGACCGGGCCGGCGGCGTTGGCGGGAACCGCGCCAGTTGCGGTGACGACATGGTATTGCGTGCCGCTCGTCCGGCCGGTGATATAGCATTTGGCTGAGGTGTTGTAGGTGATCGCATCCCCGACGCCGATGTTGTCCGGCTGGGGAATGCTGAGTGTGGCTATTCCTGCGGCGATGGTAATGGCAGGGGTGCCTGACTTCAGGTCGGCGACGTTTGTGCCAACAGAGTAGTAGACGTTCTTCAGACCGAATGCGGAGCCCTGCAGAAGAGCCAGTGCAAAGGCCCCGGAAAAGACGAGTGCACGCAATCTGGGATGTTGTTTCACGGAGGGCCTCCTTGGGGTTCTAATCTGTTGGAAGGGCTGGAGGATGTCCACCATGCAAAAGGCAGGCCTGCCCACAAATGTGGTGATTTCCAGCATAATCACTTCAAGGTAGGATAAGAACAAGCGGAAATGAGAACTGCGGCTTCGGAATCGAAAATTAACGTGACGTGTGCGGGCCGAAATGCGAACCGTTTGAAGACGAATTACAGACTGGCGGTTTCCCGAAGAACTTCTTCGAGAGTAGTGAGCCCTGCCCTGCCTTTGACCAACCCCTGTTTACGCAGGCTGGACATGCCATCGGCAATGGCGGGGCGCGAATTTCCGCTGCCGGCCTTTTTTGCGGCAATCAATTCGCGCAATGCATTGCTTACATTCATGATCTCGTAAATCCATTCAATAGTCCGGCAAAAAACTGCCCTGCGCGCGCGTTAAATCAGTTTCAACCGCTTTCCGACCCGCTCGAAAATGCGAAGGGCTGTTTCGATTTGGGAGTCACTGAGCCCGCTGCTGGCCTGCACGCGAAGGCGCGCTCTTCCTTCGGGGACCACGGGGTATCCGAATCCGGTCACAAAAACGCCTTCGTCGTAGAGTTCGCGGCTCATGCGAATGGCAAACGAGGTCTCGCCGACCAGAATGGGGATGATGGCCGAAGAACCTTCGAGGGGCTTAAACCCAAGTTTTGTTAGGCCCTGCCGCAGGCATCCGGCGATTTCATGCAGCCGGCCAACGCGCTGGGGTTCGCGTTCCAGGATATCGATCGCGGCGGACGCGCTCCCAGCCACCGCGGGGGGAAGAGCGTTGGAGAAGAGCTGGGTCCGGGAAGCTTGGGATAAATAGTCGATCATGGTCCCGGATGCGGCAACGTATCCTCCGGCCGCGCCACTCAGGGCTTTCCCCAATGTTCCGGTTATGATGTCGACCTTCCCCTCAACCCCAAAGTGCTCGGCCGTGCCCCGGCCATGCTTGCCCAGAACGCCAACACCATGTGAATCGTCCATCAGCACCGCGGCGCCAAAACGATGCGAGATCTCGAGAATTTCGGGCAGCCGGGCCACGTCGCCTTCCATACTGAACACCCCGTCGGTTATCACAAAAATTCGCCTGAAGCCGGCGGCCTCTTTGAGCCTGGCTTCGAGGTCGGCCAGGTCGGAATGCCTGTAAACAAGGCGCCGGGCCTTGGACAGGCGGCATCCGTCAATAAGGGAGGCATGATTGAGTTCGTCGCTAATCAGGGCGTCGCCCTCGGCGGCCAGAGCGGGGATCGCGCCGGTATTGGCGGCCCAGCAGGAAACATAGGTAAGGGCGGCCTTGGATTTGTGGAGCCGCGCAATCCGCTCCTCGAGGTCGCGATGATAGGCGAAGGTGCCGCAAATAAAACGGACCGATGCGGTGCCGGCCCCATATTGGGAGAGCGCCTGCTGGCCGGCCGCGATCACTTGGGGATGGCCGGCCAGATCGAGGTAATTGTTCGAAGAAAGAATCAGACCCCGCCCCCGGCCCTCGACCTCCACTTCGGGTCCCATGGGCGAGGAAAGAAATCGGAATTCCTTGTATGTGCCGGCCCGGCGCATGGCATCCAGGGCCTCGGAGAGTTGTTCATGAAGGGATTGTGATTGCGCCATAAAATGCCCCGCCCGGTTTATATAGTTGTCAGTTCTCAGTTGTTTGTTCTCAGCTCAAACCAAGATTAAAAAAAACGGTAACTACTCAGGTTCCCATGAAACCACAGAGAGAAATCCGAGTC
>CAYVZU010000151.1:0-8359 GCA_964455935.1 uncultured Fibrobacterota bacterium | reverse complement strand
CTTGAGATGGTCCCCTTATCTTTCAATAGGTTAGAGAGTTATTAAGGATCGACTAGGTAGGAGTTTTGAGTCAGGAGTCAGAGCAACTTTAGCTTGGCCTTGCCGTTAAGCCTCACGAGAAACCCGCTTTGATAATAGGCGGTTGGCCGTATCTAACAGGCACTTGCGACCCTCCCGACAAAAATTTGTGAATAGATCGGGCCTGTTTTCTCTTGGCAAGAAGATAGCGCCCTATCATAGGTTGTTTATTCTTGCCTTTCCTACTCCTTACTCACGGTCGTCCGGCCGTATCCGCTTCCGCTGAAACATCCGTCGAATCCACGGCTTTCAAAAAATCGATCTCGCTGGGGTCTTTGCCCAGGTACTTGATCATGAATTGAGCGTCGTCCACCAACTCGCACTTGGGGTATTCGTTAATGGTCTTCTCATAGGCCGTCTTTGCCAGCATCAGGTCCCGGATGTATTCCGAGTAGACGTAAGCCACCATAAACTGAGCTTTGCAGCCATAGTCCGTATCTTTGTAAAGTCGCAGAATCTTTTTGAACTCCTTGAGCGCCTTTTGATAATCGCCCTGGGAAATGTAGATTTGCCCAAGCGAGAAACAGACCTGCTTGGCCAGGCGGCTCTCGGAGTAGTCCTTGCGCATTTTCAACAGAATGGTTTCCGCTTTCTTCAGGCCTTCATCCCCTTGTGCTGTGATTTGCTGCGCCATATCGAATAGTTTGGTTTCGTTTTCGGGAAGCTCATCGGCATATTCCTTCTTTAGGATCTTCACCCCAAGCATCCTGCGCAGATTACGCATGATTCGCTCGATCCGTTTCTCTTTTTCTTGGGCCAAATAGGCTTTCTCCACGTCGGCGGCAACCTGGTCAAAAGGCCTGATCTGTCCCGAATCCGAGGCAAAGTCCTCGGCATTGAGTTCGTAGAAACGCTTCAGCTCTTTGGGGCCACCCAGCAAGGCTGTGGCCACATCCGCCCGTGCATCGGAAAAGGATTGGAGTTTTCCGGAGGCTGCAAAAGAGCGGCGGTGCTGAGCGTAATACCGGCGCAGATCCTTCTCTTCAAACCCAAGGTCCCGTTGCAGATAATCTTTATCGAAGCGCTCGGACCAGAATGATTTCTCCCAAAGCTGTATGGCTTTCTTGGTCTCAGGCAAATGGATAAAACGGGTTCGGGATGCTTCGCGATTAAGGAGTTCGTTAAAAAACAAGGTCCGAATTATGTGGTTACGGCCTTTCCAGGTTTGGTACCGCCGGCGAAAAGACTCCGGAATGCCGGCCCGGTAACGATCAAGCTTGGCTTGGGTAATCTTGAGCCGTTTGGTCGCGCGCGCGAACACAAAATCATCCGGGAAACGCTCGACCCTGTCGTCCCGGAGAATTGCCGCAAGCCTGTCCTTAACCTCGGCCAGAGGCTTGGCACTATCGCCAAGATCCTTGCGGTATATTTCGTTGTAGTATGTTTGTATCTCCTGCTCGGTGGGCGGTTGAATTGTATCGAGAATGGAGATATCGTATTTCTTGCCGAGTTCGTTATAGTACATCTCTTCCGTGTTGTTCTTCCACTCCCCCAGGACCTCGGCGGCCAAGGCCGCTTCCACATCGCGGAATTCGCGCAGGGATCGGGGATTGGCCTCCAGCACCCGAAAAATGTGGAACCCGCGCGGAGAGGTGATTACAGGCGTCGTAAAACCCTCTTTCACCAGGAGGCTGTCGCCGGTGAACAGGATCCGGTTGAGACTGTCGATCACACCCCAGCCCGGTACGGAGTCGCCCGGCCACACAACACCCAAGACTCCGGAACCGGCCCGCGATGCGCTGTCTTCGCTAAAAAGCTCCACGGCCTTCTCGAAGCTGGTCCCCTTCCCAAGGGCGGATGCCGCCTCGACCGCACTCGTTTGGGCGGCCGCAAAAAGGTGGGCGATCTTCACATGCGGCCTCGAATAGAAGCGATCTTTTTGCTTTTCATAAGCGGACTGCAAATCGCTCTTGCGCAGCAAAATTGAATCGATGATTGCGGCCCGAACCGATTCGAAGGAGATGTAGGGGTTCAAGGAACTTTTCTGCTGCTGCGCCGACATGGTGAGGAAACCCGGGATACTGTCGGCCTTGGGCTTGGGTGCCTTCCGAAACAGACGCTTGCGGTTTTGCGAGTAATAGCGCTTGAGGTCGGATTCGGTGATGCCGTAGTTCTGTTGAACAACGTTCTTTAGAAAATTCTCGGCAATCCAGGCTTTCCGCGCTTCTTCGAATTGGCGCCGAAGATCGCCTTTGCGATCGAACTTGGTTTTGTGCGCGGCGCGGAAGAGGATTTCACTTTTCAGAAAAAGGCGAAAAGCCTCGGATTCGTTGCCGGCGGTTGGATTCTGCTTTAAATATTCCTCGATCTCCGATTGGCGAATCTTGCGAAGGTATCCGATCCGCGCCACAACATTGTCATCCTTGTGGCCGCAGCTAATTAAAGTTGCCAAAGCAATTCCGCAAAGAAGCGGAAGCACCAAAAGCCTTTTCATATATGCATTCTCCTTTGAATGGATCGGATGCGCCCGAAAATTCCTTCGCCACATTTGGAATTACAATTCTTAAAGATACCTTCATTGAACATCAACCTGCAAAGTCCGGAAGAATCGGTCAGAGGATGACAGCTTAATCGATTAATATCACTTGCGAAATTTGAAGAATCTTTATAAGCCATTGATTCCATTAGAAATACAACTCTTGATTTTGACATGATGGGCCACTATTTTAATGAGTAAGAAGAAATAGCTGCTTTCTTCTTTGCTACTTTCCTCAAGGGAGCCGGCGATGAAAATCGTCGGCTTTTTTTATTTTGAGTCCCCAATCAAAAGCCGCATGAATCAGTTACCAGAGTGTCCCGCAAACCGCTCCGTCAACAGGAAATGCGGGGCGCATTATCCCTTTCTCTTGGCGAGCACATCTCTCTCGTATTGCAGCACTTCCTGCTGCCATAGGCGGTCGGGCGCCACACCCTTTATTTCGCAATAATAATCCCAGACGCTTCCAAGCGGCAGGGCCTTGACATCCTCGGTCAGGGAAAGACGCATGAAGTTGTCGCCGTCGCGCTCGTGTTTGCGCAGAGCCTTTTGCGGCTGCAACAGGGCCGCAAGAAGCGCCTTGAGCGTGGCTCGTGCGCCCACAACCCAAGCCCCCACCCGATTGAGACTCGCGTCAAAATAATCCAGTGCGATATGCGTGCGATCCAGTGCGTTGCCACGCACGATCTCCCCAGCCAGCGCCCTTAGATCATCATTAAAGATCACGACATGATCGCTATCCCAGCGCACGCCGCGGCTGACGTGCAGCAGGATTTCGTTCGAGAACGGCAGGATCGCGGAAATCTTGTCTGCCACAGACTCGGTGGGATGAAAATGCCCCATATCGAGACAAATCATCTTTTTGCGCGAAATGGCATAGCTCAGATAAAAATCGTGCGAGCCCACCACATACGACTCGCTGCCCAACCCGAATAGCTTTCCCTCCACGGCATCCTTCAACGCGGCCGGGGTATGCTTGGCGCCATAGATCTCATCCAGCGAATTGCGGAGGATCTCGCGTGGAGTCCAGCGGTCCACCGGCTCATCCTTCGATCCGTCGGGAATCCATAGATTGTGAATGCAGGCGCTCCCCAGGTTTTTTCCCATGGCCGCCGCAATCTCCCGGCAGCTTTTCACATGCTCGATCCAGAAGCCGCGTATCGCTGCATCGGCGTTGCTAAGCGTGAACCCGGACTCGGCTTTGGGATGCGAAAAGAGCGTGGCGTTGAAGTCCAGCTTGATCTTCTTCGCCTTGGCCCAGTCGATCCACCCGCGAAAATGTTGGGGTCCCATCGCATCGCGATCAACAAACTTGGGCCCGAATTCGCCGTAGATGGCATGAAGATTAAGACGATGCCGTCCGGGCAGCAGGGAGTAGGCCTTCTCCAGATCCTGGCGCAATTCAGCCACGGTACGGGCCTTGCCCGGGTAGTTACCCGAAACCTGAATACCGCCGCCCGAAAGCGATGCCAAAGGCCGCTCAAAGCCCCCCACGTCGTCGCCCTGCCAGCAATGAAGCGAAAGCGAAATTTGCTTCAGCGCCGAAAGCGCCGCTTCCGTATTCACGCCCCACTCGGCATACTGCTGTTTAGCTGATTCGTATCGTTTCTGGATTTGATTTCCGCTCATCCGCATTTCTCCTTAAGGGGTCGTCGTATCCGATGGGTCTTTCTAATAACCGAGCTTTCGCAGCTTCTCTTTGGCTTCGGCCCATTCGAATCCAGACCGGGGATGGTATTCTTTCACCGGAAATGAGTCTCTGACAATCCTTCGCAGGTGTTCCAGATCCCGGACAACCCCGCCGGCCATGGCCTGGACCAGCACGTTGCCAATGGCGGTTGCTTCGACAGGACCGGCGCAGACAGGGATCCTTGTTGCATCGGCCGTGAATTGGCACAAGACCTGGTTTTGGATGCCGCCGCCGATCATGTGGAGAACCTTGATGGGCGCCGGACCAAACCGGCCCAGCGACTCCAGCACAAGAGAGTATTTCAATGCCAGGCTCTCCAGAATGCAGCGCCCAATTTCACCCTGCGTCGAGGGGACCGGCTGACCGGTTCGCTTGCAGAAATCCTGAATTGCCCGTGGCATATCCGCGGGATTCAGGAAGTCCGGATGATCCGGCTCAACCACGCTCCGCAGTGCGGGCGCGGCAAGGATGGCTTCCTCCACCTGCTTATGCGTGGTATTCCCCCAGGCCTCCATGCATTTCTGCATCAGCCAGAGCCCGTTGATATTTTTAAGAAATCGAATTCGGTTGTCGACCCCGCCTTCATTGGTAAACCCGGCCAACCGCGCCTTTTCCGTTAAAATCGGCGCGCGCAGTTCAATGCCCAGCAAAGACCATGTTCCGCAGCTCAGGTAGGCCCATCCCTCTTTCTCGCGGGCCGGCACGGCTGCAACGGCCGAAGCGGTATCATGGCCGGCCGTGGGAATCACCGGGATCGAACCGATCCCGATCTCCCGAGCAACGCAGGCATCGAGCGTCCCGGAATGCGTGCCCGGAGCGCGGATGCAAGGCATCAGGCCGGCGGGGATTCCCAGGGCCAAGAGGAGATCCGGGTCCCAATCGCCGCTGGTGAGATTGAGCAACTGCGATGTCGAGGCGATGGTGAATTCGGTTTCTTTGATTCCCGAAAGCAGGAATTTGAAAAGATCGGGCATAAAGAGAAGCTTGCCGGCTTGTGCCAGCAGCCCGGAAGGATCCCGCACCATGGAATAGAGCTGAAACAGCGTGTTGAATTGCAGAAACTGCGTTCCTGTCCGCCGGTAGATCTCGGATGCGGGCATGCGTTCCAGAAACAACTCGATGGCGCCGTTGGTCCTTGGGTCGCGATAACAGGAAGGAAGTTCAAGAAGCTCGCCGGTTTTGGAAAGCAGGCCGAAATCGACTCCCCAGGTATCAACACCCAGGCCGTCGAGTGAAACGCCGGTGCCCATTGAAGCCTGGAGTCCTTTCTTGATCTCCTCAAAGAGCCCCGGAAGATTCCAGAATAGACCGCCGTTGCGCTCAAGAATTCGATTGGGAAAACGATGCAGCTCGCGAAGTTCGAGCCGGTCTTGTGCAAGCGTGCCCAACATTGCGCGGCCGCTGCCCGCGCCCAAGTCAAAGGCGAGAAAGTTGTGATTGTTTTTTACGGCCACGCATCATTCCCTTTCCGTGAAGACCAGGATTTGCCCGCGGATTGCGCCAATGACCGCGGGCTGAGCATCTGTGATCGTCTGCGATATCTGTGGACATCCCGTCACGGTTTCCACCGCTGCATGAATCCGGCAATTCTCTCCAAAGCGACCTTGAGGTCCTCGACCTTGGGCAGGAACACAATGCGAAAATGATCCGGCTTGGGCCAGTTGTGGCCTGTGCCGTGAACCACCAGCACTTTTTCCGTCCGCAGAAGATCGAGCACAAACTCCATGTCGTTTTTAATTGGGTATTTTTTGGGATCCATGCGGGGAAAAACATAAAACGCCCCCTTGGCCTTTGTGCACGACATCCCGGGAATGGCGTTGAGCATCCGATCGATGGTCTCGCGCTGCTGATACAGCCTTCCACCCGGACTGGTCATTTGGCCAATGACAGGATTGCTTTCCCGAAGGCAAGGCGGAATTGCGTATTGGGCCGGCACATTGCTGCAAAGCCGCATGCTGGAAAGCACCTCCAGCCCATCGATGTAGTTTTTGGCCCGGCTCTTGTCGCCCGAGAGAATCATCCATCCGGCCCGGAAACCCGCGGCCAGAAAGTTCTTGGAAATGCCACCCATGGTGATCACCATCCGATCCGTGAGCAGGGCGCCCATGGACGTATGTTCGACTCCGTCATAGAGCACCATGTCGTAGATTTCATCGGAGAACACGAGCAGATTGTGTTTGCGCGCCAGGGCGGCGATTTTTTCAAGAACCGGCCGCGGGTACACGGCGCCGGTTGGGTTGTTGGGATTGATGACAACCACGGCCTTGGTCTTTGGCGTGATCTTTCGCGCCATATCCTTGAGGTCCGGCGCCCAATCGGATTTTTCGTCGCACAGGTAATGGACAGCCTTTCCGCCGGAAAGATTCACGGCCGCCGTCCATAGCGGGTAATCGGGAGTCGGGACCAATACTTCGTCGCCCTTGTTACAGAGGGCCTGCATGGCCATTACGATCAGCTCGCTGGCCCCGTTTCCAAGATAGATATCTTCCAGGCCCACGTTGGGCAGGCCGCGCGACCGCACATAATCAAGGACCGCCTGCCGGGCAACAACAACCCCTTTTGAGTCGCTGTAACCCTCTGATTTTGGGAGATTTGCAATCATCTCATTAAGCACTTCGGCAGGAGTCTCAAAACCGAATGGGGCCGGATTGCCGATATTGAGTTTGATGACCCGATGACCCTCGGCTTCAATCTTCTTGGCTTCGGAATGCACGGGACCCCGGATTGCATATCGCACATTGAGAAGCTTGCTGGACTTTTTGAGTTCCTTAATCGGAGCGCTTTTCATCTTCAGCCTCGTTGATTGAGATTGGCCATTCCAATTTTAATGGAGAGGAAATATAATACTCCCTCCAGGAAATGATCCATGCCAGAGGCGCAGCTGGGCGTGTATCAGAGTGGTCAATTCGAAGTGTCATTTTTCCGCTCAATCAATAGCCGTTTTTGGGGAAGCAGGCGCCGGGTCATCCAGATTCGGTCCATTCTGGACCGGTCAATCGATAACCGTCAACCGGTAACGCTCTATGCCATCTTGACAACTCCGGGCTTTGGATGTCTTTTTCATATCCATGAGAAATCAAATTCCTCCGCGCGGCCAAACTCAAGCGTTCGGGCTTCTCTTGGTACTGCTTGCGTTCTCACGCCTGTGTACGGCCGACACGGTTCTCCTGCGAAACGGAGGTCAGGTCCAGGGTGTCATCCTCTCGCAAACCAGCGAACAGATCGTCATGGATCTGGGCTTTGGTTCCACGACAATTCAGCGCGGCGAGGTTGCCAAAGTCGTGCGGTCCGACTCAACCGCAAACGCCGTAATCCGGAACCAATGGCATGCGGAGTTCTTCGACAACGACCGCTTTATTCCTCCGGGCTGCGAACCCGTATCAAAATTGCTAAAGGAGCTTCAGGCATTGCGCACAGAGGCTGTGGCCGAGGCCCGCATGTGTCGGGAAAAGTCCGAGCGCTCGCGCCAGGCCCAGGCGGAATTGCGAAAAGTCGAGAAAGTCTACCTGGCGGCCTCCAAAAAGCTTCGGGACGCAAAACCCGAATTGGATCCCGAGCAGTACAATCAGCTGGTGGCCGGGGTGAACACGAATCGTTCTCAGGTGAGCCTGCTCCAGGCCGAGATCGCGCAGCTTGAGGTTGACCTGGGCCGGGGAATGCCCGCGCTGACGGCTTACGGTCTGCGGCTGAGAGATTTCCCAAGATTGCTCAAGGAGAATCGCCCATCGGCCGGCGCATCACTTTCGGAAAAGTCTTTCCGGGCCAGGGCCAAGGAAATTTACCAGGAGTTGGGACGGGATTTCTCCAGCACCGAGATTGCAGTCCCCAGCCAACCCGGCCAACATCTCATTCTTCCGGTCACGATCAACAAAAAGCGTGTTGGCCGGTTCCTTCTGGATACCGGCGCCTCGATGGTCACCCTGTCGGCCCTGTTCGCGGCCAGACTGGGATTGGATTTAAGCGCGGCCGAAGCCATGCAGGTCTCTTTGGCCGATGGCCGGCGGGTCCCGGCCAAACGTGTTACCCTATCGGCCGTGCAATTGGGCGATGCGCGACGCGACAATGTTACGGCCGTCGTGCTGGACGAGCCGCCCGGCCCCGGCCTCGACGGCCTG
>CAYVZU010000150.1:0-8380 GCA_964455935.1 uncultured Fibrobacterota bacterium | reverse complement strand
ACGTCTGGCGAAGTGCGCTTAACCGTGTGTCCATTTTTTCGGGGAAGTATCACTCCCCGGGTAATGCGCACCTGCCTTCACGTTTATGCCCGTCGCATCTACAACCAAATCTTCCGGATAGGTATTGGGCTTTGATGATATGGGCCATCTCACCCGATTCGGCTGCCTCTATGCGATTTCTGTTCGTCAGGCCAACGTTTTGCCTGCGGCTTCCTTCAGATCCCACCTCGCGGTGGACACCCTTGCCGTCCGGCTAACTCTTCCCCCTATCAGGCGAGTAATAGGCTTTCACTATCAAGCAGGTGCGCCCTGCCGGGCGCACCCCGAAATAAAAAGGGCCGCTGGATATCCGCGGCCCGAATCTGGAGCGGAAGACGGGACTTGAACCCGCGACAGCCACCTTGGCAAGGTGGAGCTCTACCACTGAGCTACTTCCGCGCAAAGACCTAAATTATAAAATTCGCTTCCGCACAGGCAACTCCGGATTTATCTCCGACTTCTTTCAGCCTGAACCCGTACTTTTTTCATCCGGCCGATTTCTTCCTGGAAAAAATGCGTCGGCGCAATCCGCGCATGATGATGGCTTTCCTCTCCCGCCAAGTTGTAGTTTTCCACCATGTCGATGATCGAGCAGATCCCGGATTGGCTGGAGCAGTCGCTCAAAGAAGGCGGGATTGCCGGCAACGACATTCTCGCGGCAATCGCTTCGGATCTTTCCCTCGACGGTCAGTTCGGCCAGGAATGGCTGGTTCTCACCCGGCAGCGCATCCTTGCCTTTGATGTAAAAGACAGCGGACCTTTAAAACGGCTCGACCTTGCCCTGACCGCATTGAAGTCCTTTCGCGCGGATTCTCTGATCGGCGGCGGCGCACTCTGCGCCGAGTTCGACGACGCGGCCGCGGATGTGGTTCGCTATACCTACGCCAAGGAACACCGTTTTTCCCGAATCGCCCGCTACATCAGCGAATGGATCGAGCACAAGGCCTCGCCCGACAGCAAGCCGGCACCCGTCTTGACGGACGAAGCCGAACCCGAACAACGCTGCGCCCAATGCGGCTTGGTTCTTCACGAGGGAACGCGCGTCTGCCCCAAATGCCTTAACAAGGGCAAGGTCCTGGTACGCATCCTTCAGTATCTGCGGCCCTACTGGAAGCACACCACGGCCGTGTGGGCGCTGATGATCACGGGCATGGCTTTCCAGCTTGTCCAGCCATATCTGACCCGCCCCCTCATGGACGAGGTGCTGGTACCCAAACACGGGTCCCGGTCCATGGAATCGCGCATGTGGATCCTGGGCTGGCTTGTGCTGGGCCTTTTGGCCGCGCGCATCCTGGGAGAGGCCACCACAATTCTGCGGGGCCGCGTCCTGGCTTGGTTGGGCTCGCGCATTTCGCACGACCTCCGATTCCAGCTCTTCCGGCATTTGCAGGTCCTTTCGCTGCGATTCTTCGACAAACGCCAGACCGGCGCCATCATGACCCGCGTCATGCATGACACGCAATCGCTTCAAGGCGCGCTGCTCGACGTCATTCCCTATTTTGTCATTCACATCCTCACCTTCGTCGGTATCTGCGTTGTTCTCTTTGCCATGAACTGGCGCCTGGCCCTGCTGGTGCTGATCCCCGCTCCCATCGTCGCCGTTCTTTCGCGCGTGTTCTGGAAATGGGTGCATCAGCTCTGGAACCGCCTCTGGTATTATCGCTCGCGGCTGAATGCCTCGATCAACGACAGCCTCTCCGGTGTCCGGGTGGTCAAGGCCTTTGCGCAGGAGCACCAGGAAATCGACCGTTTCGACATTCACTCCAGCGATCTGTATAGGGCCGAGGCCCGCGCCATGAAGACACAATCCACGCTCTTCCCTATTCTTGGGTTCATTATCGGGATCGGGTCCCTGATTGTCTGGTACGCCGGAGGCCGGCAGGTGATTCGCGAGGAAATTTCGATCGGCACGCTCATGACCTTCATTGCCTACCTGGGGATGTTCTATGGGCCCCTGCAGTTTCTCAGCCGCATCACCGACTGGCTGGCCCGGTCCCTGACATCCGCCGAACGGGTTTTCGAAATTCTCGATACCGCGCCCGATGTGGCCGAAGCGCCGGACGCGGTCTCGCTGGCCCGCATGGGCGGTAGCGTGGAGTTTCGCGATGTCACCTTCGGCTACGACAAGCACAAACCCGCGCTGAAGCGAGTATCGCTGTCTGTGGCGCCCGGCGAAATGATTGGGCTGGTGGGACATAGCGGAGCGGGCAAAAGCACGACGATCAATCTCCTGCTGCGGCTGTACGATGTCAACGAGGGCCAGATCCTGATCGACGGACACGATATTCGCAAGCTCCACCAGCAAGATCTGCGCTCACAAATCGGCATCGTTCTCCAGGACACGTTTCTCTTCAGCGGGACCATTGCCGAAAACATCAGCTACGCAAAGCAGGAAGCCACCCGCGAGGACGTCATGGCCGCGGCCCGCGCCGCGAACGCGCACGATTTCATTATGAAGAAGCCTGACGGTTACGATACGCGCGTGGGAGAGCGCGGGGTCATGCTTTCGGGCGGCGAACGCCAGCGCATCGCCATTGCCCGGGCCATTCTTCACAATCCGCGCATCCTGATTCTGGACGAGGCCACTTCCTCGGTCGATACGGACACGGAAAAGCAGATTCAGGAAGCCATCGCCCGTTTAATCAAGGGCCGGACCACGTTTGCCATTGCGCATCGGCTTAGTACGCTGCGCAACGCGGACAGACTGGTGGTGCTGAAGGACGGCCGGATCGCGGAGATGGGCACGCATGACGAGTTGCTGGCCAAAGAAGGCGAATTCTATCGTCTCGTCGAAATCCAAAAGGAGATCTCGAAAATCAAAATGATATCGAGGTAAACAGGAATGGAACAGCAGACCGCAAACCCTCTCAGCGCAACCGAAACCGAAGAGCTGCATTTTCTGAATGCGGCCAATCTGCAGTTTTCAACAAGCGGAGGATCTCTGCGCCTGGCTATCGTGGACGGCGCCACCTTCGACCGGGTGAAGGTGGTCCGCGCATTCCCCCTGTCCGCCCCGGCCGACTACCTCAGTGTGCGCGACAAAGAGGACAAGGAAATCGGCATAATCCACAAATTGTCCGAGATCGAAAAAGCCGGCCGCGTTCTGGTTGAGAAGGAGCTTGCGCGCCGCTATTTTGTGCCGGTCATCGCGCGCATTGTCTCAACCCGCATGCAATTTGGATTCGTTCATTGGGACGTGGAGACCGACCGCGGCCGGTGTTCCTTCACCACGCGCAATCTGCGCGACGTCGTGATCCGGGTCTCGGCGGGCCGCTACATTCTGGCCGACGTGGACAATAACCGCTACGATATCCGCGACATGGGCGAACTCGACCCCCGCAGCCAGTCTTTGTTGGTGCAGCAAATTTAAATCTGTCCTCGTTGATTGCATTCCCTCCGCCCCTTCGGGCATATTGACCTCAACGAACACAACGGAGGGCTCCATGAAGCCGCAATGGATTGCGCTGCCCATTCTTCTTTTCCTGTCCGGTGTCTTCGCCGGGCCTGCTTTCAGCCCGGGACTTGGGCTGGGAGTGAATTTTGCGGATCAATCCATAACGGACTCAACGGGAAACTCGGCCGAAGATATGGAGGCGCGCACCACATTCATTACCAACGCCGTATTCGAAATGGGTTTGACGCAGACATTCTCGATCGTGCCCGGGTTTGGTTTTGCCATGCGGGGAGGCGAGCAAAACCAGACAGGTTTCGATCGGACAATCCGGATCGACTACCTGATTTTCCCCCTGTGGCTGAAGGGACGCTACCTGATGGGGCGCGTCATGCCCTATGCCGCGGTCGGTCCGAATCTGGGTGTCCGGTTGAGCGCGGAATCCGAAACACAGGTCATATCGAGTACCGTTAACTTTCAGGAAACAACCGATCTTGGCGACCTCACCCGGTCCATTGATATTGGGGCCGATTTCCTGGCTGGAGCCGACTACGACGCCAACCCGCTGATCCCGTTTGTCCAGGCCGGCTACTATCTTGGGTTCCTGAATGTTTTGGAAAATCCGACGGGAGAGGCGGCCTGGCGCAACCGGGGTTTCTATGTTCAGGCGGGCATGCGCTACAATCTTACGGGGACGGCAATACCACAAATCATTGCTCCTTGAGCCCGGGTTGGCCGTTCAAAAAGAATAGCCGAACGCAGCGGGAAAGGATGCGAAGACAACCGACCATCGGAATCTCGCCAGGACCTGTTGCCATTAGGTCCGAGTTCCTGCGGTTCTATTTTGAGATCAGCACGGTCTTTACCAAACAGCCATTGCTTTTTGTTGCCTTCACGATATAAATCCCAGCCTGCGCGCGATTGATCGGCCACTGGCATTCGCCTTGGGCATCAAGGGTATGCGCAAACACCACTCTACCGCCAATGTCATACACCCGCACCCGGCTATATAGGCCACCGGGGCTTATGCCAATGCGCACAGCGGTTGGAGTCTTTCCAACGAGCATGCTGTTGCCCGACTGCTCGATTTGGCCCATGCCGGTCGAGGAACCGGGCTTATAGCTCGCGACAATGCTGTAACTGCCGCCGGCAGCGATGGTGGCCATCGCGTATCGGGTTCCCTTGATGATTGACAAAGTGTAGGCTTGCGACAATCCGTTTTGGGTGATGCCGGTTAGGGAATCGGCATTGCCATGCGTTGCCGGAATCATGAAAGTGAGATCCTGCCCTGCCAGGGGAGCATCGAGAGTGAACGTAAGCCGGCCGCCCGACCACACGATGTTTTTGAAGCTCGCCCCATCCTTCATCTGCAAAAAGCTCAGCATTTTCTGCGCGGTCCAGACAGGCACATTTCGGCTATTGCAGTAATCGAGAATATCGGTAAGACCCTTTCGATCACTGGCTTGCCGGTCGGGATGAAAGTTGATATTGATGGCGGTATAGGCCTCGCTGTCGAGACTTTGGTCTAGGATCGTCTTAAAGCTGCTGTAAATATTGGGTGCCCAGGCTTCGTCAGGCACCTGCGTATTCGACTGATACACGGGAATGATCGCTCCGCTGGAGTCAGCGAACTTCATAATCAATCCGCTGCCCGTGTAATTGCCGGGCTCTCCCAGAAAGCTCCCATACGACGATCCGACCTGATAGTGGTAGTAGTTGCAGTCAAACCCAAGGCCATGACGCGCATCGATTTGCGCCTGACCAGTCCATCCAACCCATACGATCCAATGGTTGCGTACCGTGCGCGGCGTAAGGCCGTAGGCCTGGCTGAATTGCTGGACTTTTAACGCAACCTCGCTGTCCATGTTGGCGTACACCGGCCTGGTCGCTTCCCGCGTGTCGTCGGGGTGAATGCTGAGCTCGTGCCCAGCCGCGGTCCATGCAGCGACGCTATCGGCATTGTAGGCACTGCTTTTTAGATAGATCGTCATGCGAGCGCCCTTCGAATGCACCAGCGCCAGTTCCTGGCTGATTTCACTCTCTGGAGAATTCTCGCCGTCGCCGGTTGCAATCACGACGCTTCTATGCAGGGCAGGGAAGTACCAGAACCGGGGTAATGGCTTTTTTGACAGACTCATCTTCTCGATTGCGTGGGAAAGCAGCCGCATCTGTTCGTCGGCCTGGTTTAGGCCCACCTTGGCCGGATCGTTCCAGTTGGCCGCGCCCATGCCGCAAAACATTTCGGCAGCTCGGATCCCGGTAATATTGTCCCGTTCCTGTGCCGCCCATTTCGGATTCCCCTGGCGCGTGTATACGATGCTTTGGGGCAGGTTATAGACAAATGCCAGCGCCGCGCCATTGCCGAAACGGTTGAAAATCACGGCCGGTTCGCCGGTCGAGGTTGAAGGACCATCGTGGAGAGTTGCGATGGATATGCCGCCGTTTAATGCACAGCGATCCGCTAGGCCATGAAACTGGATTGTTTGCGCGACAAGCTTCTTGCCAAGATCGGTTGCCGTATCCACTTTGATGTAGCCTTCAGACAACGTGCTGCCCTTGGCCGTAATGCCCAGAATGGGGTAGAGTTGTTTGTCAGGACGAAAGGCGATCAGGTTCCCGCCATTCGAAACGTATTCCTGAACCATGATCGTCTGCGCAGGCGTCAGAAATGTTTCCGCCAGGATCACAATATCGAAACTGTCCAGAACCGTGCGGGTCACCTGGGATAAACTGGCCTCCTGGTAGGCGTTATATCCCTCGGCCTTGAGCATCTCGCCGGTGTAGGTTCCAAAACCGGAGTTGGTTGCCAAAACGAGAATGGGAGCAGCTCTTTGAGACTGGCCAAAGCAGGCGCCAAAAGCTGATAAAAGCAATGCGGGAAAAAGAAAGAACGATCTTTTCATTAGTGGATTCCGCCGTCCTCCAGCGACCGTGGCAGGTGATTTTCAAAGATAAATTCCGTAATGGGCCGTCCTCCACTTCCTTCGCGCGGGCGCTATGGAGGACAGGTGACATAACGAAGACACGGCTGCCAGCCGAACGGCAGATCGAGTTGTATGTCAAATTGGGTTCACAATCAATCCGTGACAAAAGGTCACGGGATTGGCAGGACCCGGCCCAGCCGCTCCCTGAGCCCGGCCAGGTGCGGTTGATCGGCGCCTTCAAGCACCTGACGCAGGCGGCGCAGGCCGGGGGCAAGATAGCGGGCAAAGGAGGCAATCTTCTTGGTCTCGGAGAGGAAACAGTATGCGCCACAAGCCTGCATCAGTCGCTGAAAAGAGGTTTCGGCAAACATCGCCCGCAGAGTCGCTTCGGGCAGACCCAAATCGCATTGGCGGATGAAATAGCCAAGGCCTTCCTCCACAAAATCAGCCGGCAGTTCGGTGTAGGGATCCCAGAGCAGCGAAGAAAGATCATACAGAGGCGAGCCCATTCGCGCTCCCTGGAAATCGACAATCCCGACCTTGCCGTTGCGAATCAGGATGTTCTGCGATTGAAAATCGCGGTGCATTACGACCCGCGGGTGGCCGGCCACGCGCAAGGCCAACTCGTCGAAATCGCGCAGCAAGGCTTCCAGCAGGTCTGGTTGCGGGCGCAAATGGGGAACAAGGCAGTTTTCGGTGAAATACAAGGTTTCCCAGCGAATCCCCTTGAAATCGAATTGCCAGGCGGCCAGCACCGGGCATTGCGCGACAACGGGGGTGGCGGTTTTCTGCCATTGCACCAGGATGTCAATGACCGCCCGATAGCTTTCCTTCCAGTCTTGGCGGGAGCCAACCACGTCCAAAAGGTGCGTATTGCCCAGATCATCCTGGAGCATCTGCGCACAACCCTGATCCAGACACAAAACGGCTGGCACCGGCAGCCCCAGGCCGCAGAAAAAGCGGGTGTAGTCCAGAAGCCGGATGAAATCCTTGTCCACCTGCGGCGCTTTCACTAGAATCCAGGATTTTTCTCCCTGCGCGATCCGGTAGTAGAGACGGCCCGATCCGGCCGCCCCCGCCAGCGGGAACGGGCCGGCGGCATCGATATCCTGCGCCGCCAGGTAGTCGAGAATCAGCGGTGAAATTTCGTTGCGTTGGATCAGAGTGTCCATCGAAAATTCCTTCCGACAACGGCCCGGTCAAGCTGGACCGGTTTATCGATTTGGGCATTGTCCAGAAGCAGACAATCGCGCAGCCGTGTTCCGGCCGCAACGCGGACATTGGACCCGCAGATGCAGCTTGTCATTTCGACGCCGGGGAACGCGGTAACCGGCTGCGGGTTTGCCCCGCGGGCAAGAAGCCCGAAGGCGGCGGCATGAAGACCTTTGGGCGATCCAACGTCATGCCACATTTCGCCTGCTTTTGCCGGAATCGCCGCCGGATGATTGCCCGCGGTCCATTGCGCTTGCCAGAACAAACGCACATCCCGATGATGCCCGGCAATTTTGCCCAACGCGTCAGCGCTATACCAGGCAATCCCTCCGTAGGTCGCCTGCTGCTTGGCGTCCGGCCCATAAAGACCCTTGACACCGACGACACGGTTGTCCTCCAGGCGAAGCGTATTAACGTGGGGCTGATCCACCGTGAACAAAGCGAATTCCGCGCCGGAGTTTTGTGCTGTCCGCACAAAGGCGGACAGGTCAATCGTGTGGACCAGGTCACCGTTGAGCACGAGCAGATCCTCGCGCAAGCCCTCCTGCCAAAGCCGGTGCAATGGTCCGCCCGTTCCCAGAATTTCGGGTTCGTGGAAAACGCGGTCGATCGATGCTCTTCCGGGCCAGGCCGCAAATTGCGAAGCGAGGTGATGCGTGTTGATGCAGAGATTACTGCGAGACAGCTTTGTGCATCGATCAAGCTGGTATTGCAGAATGGGACGCCCCAACAGCGCAATGAGGGGTTTGGGCGTTTCATCCGTAAGCGGGCGAAGCCGGGTCCCAAGCCCGGCGCATAGAATAAGAATATTCAT
>CAYVZU010000149.1:0-8384 GCA_964455935.1 uncultured Fibrobacterota bacterium | reverse complement strand
AAAACCGCCGTTCCGGCTTCCTTCAGACTGATCAAACCCGAGGCAAGGGGTCTGTCCGGATTAAATTTCCTGTCATAATCGAAATCTTTGATTTCATCCAGAATCCGCATGTGGAAAAAAACTAGGATCATCGCCAGAAAGGAAGGCAGCAGATGCAAATCGAATTCCCTGGGGATTCCAACCAATCCCTTTGCCGTGAAGGCCGCTGCCGAAAACAAACAGGTAATCATGATAAGGTGGGCAAGGGGATGAAATCGCATTCGTATAAAAAACATCCAGCGGCGGACGATTCCGGTTGAACCTTTTTTCATTCTTCGCCGCTCGTTAACCGTGAACGCAGCACGTCATATTCAACTTTGCTGTGGTGCCGAGGGTCCATGGGGATGTCATCCAGGACCCGGACCTCGTCTGCCTTAATTTCAGCCTTTTTCAGCAACTCTTCGATTTTCGTTATATATTCCGATTTCACAATCATGCAAGGTTGAGAGGACAAGGTAACCGCCGCACAGATCCGTTCTCCCAGCACAGGATCGGGCAGACCGATATAAGCGGCTTTGTCGACAAAGGAAAGGTTCTTTAACAGGTTTTCGGCGTGGACCGGGAAATAAAGCCTCCCCTCACGCACAATCGTATTGTGTACGCGGCCCAAAAGCCACAACCGGTTTTCCCTGTCGAAGATTCCGACATCTCCTGTCCGGTGCCACACGGTGCCGTTGTCCTCCACTATTTTTGCCCGGGCTGTGGCGTGCGGATCATTGTAATATCCGTTGCAGACATGTTCGCCGCTGACAATCAGTTCACCGGCCGTATGTGGCGGTGCTTCCAGATCCGCCCATTTTTTCCCGGAAAGCGTGATCGCTCCCTGCGGGATGCGCAGTAAACGGTACCGCAAACCCGGATCCAGTCGGCCCGCACAAACTCCCTGAGAGGTATCCTTCAGGGAAAGCAGTTCGCTTCCTGTAATGCCGGCAATGGGTTCAATCTCTGTTGATCCGTAGAGGATCCGAATTTCGGCAAGATCCGCAATCCTGTTGAAATTCAAGACCATCTTTCTGCTGACCGGGGCCCCTCCGGTCACCACCCGGCGAAGCCCTTTCAAAACCAGCTTTTGTTTATTGCCGAAATCCGCAAGACGGCGGAACAAGTCCGGTGACAAAGTGGCACAGGTTACGGCACAATCCCGGATCTGCAAAGCCAGCCGTTTCGGATCGTCCTCCGCTGGGTTCGCCAGATCGATGGCCGGAATTACGGTTGTTACGCCGCCGGCCATGTTGTTCAGGGAAAATATCGGAAAACAGGGCAGGTCCACATCATCGGGTCTGTAGGGAAGGTGGGCATCCAGCGCTTTGTGCTGGGAGAAAAGAAAGCCGTGCGTGCGGTCCGCTCCCTTTGGCCGCCCGGAACTCCCGGTTGTAAATGTGATCAACGCCGTATCTTCCAAGGCCATGGCCGCAATCTCCCTGGATTCCTCTCCGGCCATCAGGCTTTCGAGTTCCGAACTGTATTTATCGGAATGCGCGCCGGCAACGATTTTTATGGCAACGCTTTGCAGGGAGGGAACAGGGGCGACCAGGTGAAACGCCTGTTCGAAGCTGATCATGGCGGTGGGCCGCACAATTTCAGCACAGACTCCCAGTTGATCACGGCGTGCCCATGAATCCAGGAAAACCGCTGCCGCGCCAATTTGCTGGACCGCAAACATGGCGGTATACATCTGGGGCGACATGGGCAGGAACACCAGGACGCGATCACCCTTGCCAAGCCCCAGGCTGCGCAGACCACCGGCAAGGCGGGCGATCCGTGCTGCCAGTTCGCCGAACGAGAGTGCTGAATGTTTGGGCGGCTGTCCCTTCCCGATTCCGCTATTTGCATGCGGGATCCAGCGTAACGCCGCCCTGTCCGGAATTTCGGCGGCATGCCGGTACAATAAAGAAATGACATTGTTCCCAGGTGATTCTTCCCTTGGGTGGCGGGTTGTTCCTTGGTGTTCCATCAATTGTAACCTCCGCCCAAAAGGGTTAGCTGCACCAGAAGCACCGCCATGGAAACCGCCGCGGTGGCGAACATTCTTGGCCGGTATTCTCCCAACGAATGCTCGCACCGTTGAAACGCTGAATGGTTCCGAATTTGCCGGTGCAGCAGTTGGGCCATGAACACCGAACCGCCAATCATTGTGATAGCAATCACCTGGTTGAGTTCCGGGTATAACCGAAGCGGGCCTAATACGACCGTGATCACAGAAAGAGCGGTCCAGGCCGCGCTCTGCAGCAGGTAGTCGGGCCATCGGACAGGGCCTTTTCGGCCGCAATAGATTCGCCAGTAGGTGCTTGTGAGAATGGCCATCTGCGAGGCCACGGCCGCCAGATAGGGAACAAAAACAAGCGGGAAATCCCGGATGGCATTGGCATAAAAGATCAGGACTGTGGGCACAATGCCTGTGAAGAGGATCGCCCGGATCCTGAACCCATCCACCGGGTCGAGAACCCTTTTGCGGTGCAAAAGAAAAACCAGAACAAGGTAGAAGACCTGGCCCACAAGCAGGGGAATCAACCAGCCAATCCCGCACAGGCTCCAGGCCGCATGGTTAAAAAGGATCAGCCCGATGACGGCACTGGTTCTAATGATCCGCAGCGGAATCACCATCATGCAGACCACCGCAATGACAATGGAAAGGTTCAGCAGTTGCCCTGCAAGGAAATCCACCGGCTTGGATAGCATTTTCGAAAGGATGAAGTAGGCTCCAAACGGAATAAACAGATTGTCGGTTCCCGCAAGGGAAACCGCCTCGAACCCCGTGACCAGAATTGCCAGAATCATGGCAATCAATATTGATTCCAGCCTACCGATGCCGGTCATCAGCAGCAGGGGAATGTGTACGCAGAGAAATGTCGTCAGAAAGAAGGCCAGAGACCCTTCCAGGCTTTTCAGACCTTCTTCTACATGAAAAGTGATTTTGCCGTACGAAGCGCCGAGCAGCGCCGCCAGCGAGTCGGAAACGGTCAGCACCAGAATGGGAACGAAGAACAGAACCGGGTTGTCATGGGCCAGCAGAAACGTCAGGTATACGGCGACCGGAAAATACGTGGCTCCTTCCGATTTTCTGTTAACTCCATGAACGGACTGCAACAACCCAACTCTGCGGCTTGCCAGCAGGACCAGGCAGAAACTGATGGTTAGCAGCAGCACCGTCCAATGAGACCGAAACAGAAAAGGGAAGGACAGGGTGGCAATACCGCTTAGGAAGTGGACCGTTTTCCGGCACAATTCACTTTTTCCCGGCCATCGGTGCTTGAGAATTTCACCAAGCAGAAAGATTAAAATAAAAATGCTGGCTACGACAACGGCATTCCTAAATTCATTCATAAGACTTCTTCAATATGGAGGGATTTGTAAAAAAAGGCCTTGTTCTGATCCAGCAGGCGCGAGGATAAATCGGTCAGTGGCCGAAGACGATCCAAGAAAGCAGACGGGCAGGAACGGTCCGCCAGCATGTTCCAAAATACCAGACGGGCACCGGGGCGGGCCCGGGACAGAATTCCATTGAGTTCCGCCGCATATTGATCCGGGCTCATATACTCGAAGATGTCGGACAAATTAAACCCGTCGAATTTCGTCGATTCCTTCAGGATTCCGGCAACCGGACACTGTCTGCATTCCAGGACGTCGAGGTTGGCGCGAATGGAATCGAAGTTGTCCCTGCGCAAATAATGGGGCAGGGCTGCCTGAAATCCTCCAGTGAGGATGAATTGCAGGTACGGATTTGAGTGGGTGGGCAGGATCGTTAAAGCGTGTTCCGTTCGTTTCAGTATTCTGGCCGCGACCTCTCCCTGCACATATTTGAAGAATTTGGGGTCCCGGCCCAGATGCCCCATGATAAACCGGCTGAAAAATATCCTGAAGATCATCCGCCACCGCCAAGTGTTCCAGTGCTGTTGAAAAAAAACCGCCCGGTCAGGGGCAGGTTTCTCCTCCAACAGGCCGCGAACCGTGGCCTTCCGATGAATCAGAGGCAGAACCCATTTCCGAAAAATGCGGAAATAGTGCTCGAATTTCCCGGAATAGATGATGCCCTCTTCAATATCTTTTTGACGCGATTCCCAGAACGAACGGCCGGAAGAGCTCAAAAGGCCCTTCAGACCCTGAAAAACCGACAAGCGGTTCTCCATGGGAGAAACGCCAAGAAAACCAAGCAGTTCAGGATAGGAAAGACTTTTAAAAAGAACGGTCCGTATCTCCACACAGGCGATCTGAGCAGGATTGAGGTCCACAGCGATTATCCTACCTGCGCCCTGACCAGCCATGCTCAGGCTGTTGTCTCCTGAAGAGGCAATGGAAAGGTATACACCCCCATTTTTTACCTGCAGCGCCTCGAGCAGGACATCCGCATCTTCCCAACAATTACCGTAGCGGACGAAATTCCAGGCAATCTTGCCTTCACGCTGGGATATTTTCAAGGCCTTTCCCCTTTGAAGGCTTGGTTTTCTTTCTCCCATACTGCTCATGGGCACTGCTGAAGTGCCCGGCCGCAATGGCTCCCATGATTGAAATTTCACCGGCCAGCGCGGTGGCAGCACATATTTCGGCAAAACGGCCCGCCGTTCCCGTTCCCGAGCAGTCCATCATGGTGAGACATTCCTTCTGGGTGGGCAGCATGGTGCCGCCGCCCATTGTGCCGACGATCAGATTGGGAAGGGTGGCGGAAATATACAGGTCGCCTCCGTCCGTAACGTCAACCCGCGTGACGCCTACGGAGGCCTCCGCCACACAGGCGGCATCCTGACCGCAGGCAATGAACAGGGCGGCCAGGCCGTTGGCGTAATGTCCCTGGACACCGATGGACCCGCTTTGAACGCCGCCAACAAATGCCATTTTCCAGTACTCCATCATTTTTTCCGGTTCGGTGTGGAGAAACCGGTTGAATATTTTTCTGGGGATCCTGGCCTCGGATGTAACCTTTTTCCCCCGGACATACATGTATGAGAGAGCCGTCGCCTTCTTATCCCCCGACATGTTGCACTCGATAAACCAGTGAATGGGCTTCACCGGGCTGCCTTCGACAATATAGCGGCACACGGCATCGGTGGAGATGGTCACCATGTTCTGCCCCGCGGCATCGCCGGTGGTATATTCGAAAATCAGGTACACATGGTTGGCGTCGATGGTCACTTTCATGTCCTGCAGCCGTCCATGGTTCGTTTTGTCCATAACAATTTCCCGGAACTTATCGAAGTTTTTTACGCACCATAAGGAGAAATTTCCAGCTTCAATTATATCGCTGAACACAAAACCCGGCGACCGGGAAACCCGTTCGGTCAGGCAAAGCGCGGTTGCCCCGCCGCTTAGACTGATTATTTTCGCCCCGCGGTTGTAGGAGGCCACCAAGGCGCCTTCCGTGGTCGCTAATGGCACATAATAATCGCCATGGGCGAACCGGCCATTGATTCTCAGCGGCCCTATAACACCGACAGGAATCTGGGCAAAACCAACCAAATTTTCGATATTTCCCTCGAAGATGGAAAGGTCCGATATTTTGCTGCGTCCTGAAAGGAAATCCAGGCCGGCGCCCTGGGATGAAAGAATATCCAATCGCCTGTGACAAGCTTCCCAGGTCAAATCCTGGGTCCTTGGAATTCCCGGCGGCAGGGGTGATTTCGCGACAGGTCTGTTCCGTAGCCGTTCGATCACCTTTTCCAGTGAACCGCTTTCCAAAATTTCATTGATCACGCCTTCCGAATTCTTTTTCGACGCAGGCATAAAGTCACTCCTGAAACTCAGTGTAGAACCGGTTCATACAGATATATAAATAATTCTTCCTAAGCCAGCAGACAGCATGTTTTAAAAGCCAAAGGGGGGCAAAACAGGAGGCTGTCATGTAACCGGCCCGCCCAAAGAATATTATTCTGATTCGAATAAATTACAAAGGGCCTTTTTGACGATTTGCCGTAACGTCGCGGAAGGCTGCGGCAGTTGGCATGTCAAAGAATAACAGAAATTCTACGCCGTGTACGGAACCGTACGCACGGTGGTGTGAGAGCACGGGCGCCTTACGGCGCCCTCCTACTCGATTCGGAGCGCGCATGCCTGCTTAGGCCATGGGCTTCAGGAAATCGTCGAAGGTCTTCCAGGCGATTTGCTCGAAATCGGCTTGGCTGTATTTCAGTTCTTCTACGATCAGCTTGCGATCGCGCTCGATCCCTTTGCCCGACCGGGCGAAATCGGGGGTTATGCCATCACTGCCGTACATGATTCGGAAAGCACCTACGTATTCGATAGCCTTGTGCAGAGCGTCCTTGCGATACAGGCTGGGCGTGCCCGGCGTGATATCGATATAGGTCTGCACCTTGCTCTTATTCTTAAAGCCCACCAGTGCCTGCATGCGTTGGGCCATGGCGATGCATTCGTCTGTCCATGGCCAGGAAATGTGCGCCAGGCAGAACTTCAGCTTGGGAAACTTATATAAAGCTTCGTAAGAAGCCGGCCGGCAGAAGCGGCTTGAATCGGGGTGGCCCCAGGAAATGCCCGAGTGAAACAGGACCGGTTTGCGCAGATCCTCGATCTTGGCGAACACCGGAATCAGGCGATCTTCATAGGGATGCCATTGATTGGGAATCATCTTGATTCCCTTCACTTTCATTTTGGCGGCGTACTCAACCACCAACACTGCCTGCGGCAGCGTGGGCTCGACCCAGGCAAAAGCGACCAGCCGATTCGGGTCTTCGGCGCAGAGCTTGGTCACGATATCGATGGACTGTTTGTGGGTTTCGAGAGACTGGCCCATGTAGGGCGAGAGCACAGCCATTCGACGCATGCCCTGGCGGTCCATTTCCTTAAGAAGGCCCTTTCCCGTGACTTTTCCTTTTAGCATATGATGGACATGAACATCGCTGAACATAGGCATCCCCCTATACCGAAATAGTGGACAGGATAACAGGTTCTCCCGGATAGTTCATCCTGCAAATCCCTTGTGAATCCGATTTCGTCCCTTGCATCAAAACGAATTCAAGAACGGAAGGACCTGCCTTCCGAATTCGTGGAATAGGCTTGGAATCAGCAGGAGAACGAGAACCACAACCAAGGCCGCGATAAACAGCAGTGCGAAGAAAGGCAGGAAGACCGCGATGACCGCCCGCGCGGTCGAGATTCCATGGACTTGTCTGAGGCCGATCACAACCGCCACAAGGCCCCAAATCGCCGAGACGAACGCGCCGATATAGGGGACCATGGCAAATATATATGCCGCATTGGCATAGCTCATGACCTGAAGGGTTGCACGAAATCCTTTCCGATTTCCTCTTGCCAGCATGAGGAAGGAGTGAATTCCAATACCGCCAAGCAGAAGGGCCAGCAGTGCCAGAATGGGGGCAAAGAAAACGGTGGCGGTTTGCATGGTCTGGCTGAAAAAGGCCGGCAGCGGAACGCTCTCAAGCTGGGCCGCCCGGCCGTTGAGAAAAATTTTCCACAAGCCTCCGAAGATATAGCCGAAAGAGCCGGTGAGCACGCCAAAGTATAGTGCGTTTCTCACGTTCTTCTGCGGTTCGATCAAACCGAACAGACGCGAAGGAGTCAGGAGCACGCCGGCCACTGTGTCCAGCAGGGCGCGCCAGAACCCAATGCGTGCCATATCTTCCCAGGGAACGCAAACAGGCTCCAACATGGTCGTGGATTCGGGGGCCGGAGCCGCGGCAGTATCCAGGGGACTGCCGCAAAAACGGCAAAATCTGGCGCTTTGGACGTCGACTGGCTTGCCGCAACTAGGACAGAACAATGGAGCTCCTTGGAGAAGGGGCAAGGGGATAGGGGTTAGCCAATAATTCCTTGGCTATCCCTTGGTGGAAGCGCATGCGGAGATGGCGAGCAGCCTGTTCGGAGAATTTGGAGCAAAAAACAGAGCCAATCTGACCACTTCCTTTTTTCGTGCTCGCTATCGTCAACCCCCGGTCCCTGATTCCTATCCGCCCTTTTTCCCTGCCTCTTGGCCGGGCTGTAGAAAATAGGGTATTTTATAGGTCTTCACAAGAAGATTTCCGTTCCTGATTTAGAAACAGTGGCTCTGCAAAAAAGGATTTTTCAATGGCCAGGAAATCGAAAAAAGCAAAGCAGACAAAACCCGCACCTGAACCGCGCCAACCGGCCGCCCAGGTCACACCGGCGCCCGCGCCGAAGCCTGCAGCCAATTCGCCCAAGTCGGATATTGCCGGCCGGCTTGCGGCGCAGCAGCGCGAAATTTCGGTTTCGGAATTTTTTTCCAAAAATCGGCATCTGCTGGGTTTTGACAACCCCAAGAAAGCGCTGCTCACGGTTGTCAAAGAGGCGGTCGATAATTCCCTGGATGCCTGCGAAGAGGCGGGAATCCTGCCGGAAATAGAAGTGCGCATGGATGTTGT
>CAYVZU010000148.1:0-8491 GCA_964455935.1 uncultured Fibrobacterota bacterium | reverse complement strand
CATAAACCTTCTCACACTATATGTGGGGGGTACCCACTGAAAAGTCGGAAGAACCCTTTTTTTTATAATGTGTTTCGGTATACCTAAAAATATTCGGAATACAAAAACATGAGTACTGAAGCCAACAGGAGGACCTCAACGCCCATGAAAACAATAACCCGTGCTGCTTGCACCGAGCCAGGCCAAAGCGCCGCGCCAAACTCGACAAGGAATGAGCAGCGCCGAAGTGTCGTTGTCGCCCTTGCCGGTAACCCAAATTCAGGGAAAACCACGATATTCAATAACCTGACAGGTGCTCATCAGCATGTGGGTAATTATCCCGGCGTAACCGTGGAGCGAAAAGAGGGTTACCGCAAACAGGGCGAACTCGACATGAAAATCGTCGATCTGCCCGGAACATACAGCCTCACCGCGTATTCGGCGGAAGAATTGGTGGCAAGAAATTTCATTATCATCGAGAAGCCGGACGTGGTCGTGGACATTCTTGATACATCAAACCTCGAAAGAAATCTGTACCTGGCAGTCCAATTGATGGAACTTGGCGTGCCGCTTGTATTGGCTTTTAACATGAGCGATGAGGCAAAGGCCAAGGGATATGAATTCGATCTTGCCAAGCTATCACGGTTCTTTGGCGCGCCGATTGTGCAAACTGTCGGGCATAAAGGCAGAGGAATGCAGGAACTTCTTGAGGCCGTAACCTCCGTGGCGAAATCCAATGAACATCGGGAGAAAGCCATTATCCATTACGGCAAAGAGATCGAAGAAGAAATCGCCCATATTGAAACCTTGATCAAGAAAAACGGCTTCTCCTCCAAAACGGTCGATACGCGATGGCTGGCCATAAAGCTCCTCGAAAACGATAAGGAGGTTAAGGCCAAAATCTCCTCCACCGAAATCGCCGGTCAAATCGAAAAGAGCGCTTCGCATATCGAAAAAATTACCGGCGAACCCCCGGAAACCGCCATTCCCAGCCGCAGGTACGGATTTATCTCCGGTGCCTGCCGGGAAGCGGTGCGTTCCACAATTGAGCTCCAACACACGATGTCGGACCGGATCGACGCCGTGGTTACTAATCGCGTTCTCGGCATTCCGATATTCCTGGGATTGATGTACCTCGTCTTCTACTTGACTTTCACCCTTGGCGATCCGCCCATGGGGTGGATCGAAACCTTTTTCGGCTGGCTGCACGGGGTGGTTGACACCTGGTGGCCCAAAGGCTCTGAAAGCGCGCTAAAATCTCTCCTGATGGATGGAATCATCGGCGGCGTGGGCGGCGTGGTCGTTTTTTTGCCGAACATCCTGCTGCTCTTTCTATCCATTGCAATCCTGGAGGATTCCGGTTATATGGCTCGTGCCGCTTTCATCATGGACCGGGTCATGCACAAAATCGGCCTGCACGGAAAAAGCTTCATTCCCATGCTGATCGGGTTCGGCTGCTCGGTTCCGGCGATCATGGCAACCAGGACATTGGAAAATCAGCGGGACAGGCTAACCACCATGCTCGTGACGCCCCTCATTAGTTGTGGCGCGCGACTGCCGATCTATTTGCTGATTATCCCCGCCTTCTTTCCGCAAGCCTGGCAGGCGCCTTTACTCTGGACCATTTACATAATCGGAATTGGGCTTGCCGTGGTAAGCGCGAAACTCCTCCGCAGCACACTGTTCAAAGGCGCATCCGTTCCCTTTGTCATGGAATTACCGCCCTACCGGATGCCAACCCTGAAGGGTGTGCTCATCCATATGTGGGAACGCGGGGGACTCTATTTGAAAAAGGCCGGGACCATCATACTGGGCATCTCCATTCTTATGTGGGCCATCACGAGCTATCCAAAAAAATCCGTCTTTGACCGGGATTACGAGGCGGATTTGCGAACAGCTCAACTATCTTCCGTTTCCGTGTTCAAGGAGAAGCAGGCGGAAATCCTGCAGGAGAAGCAGGCTGAGGAGCTGGCATTCACGCTTGCGGGCCGGATTGGACACGCCATGGAGCCCCTGCTTAAGCCATTGGGTTTTGATTGGCGGATCGGAACCGCACTCATCGGCGCCTTTGCCGCCAAGGAGGTTTTTGTCGCTCAAATGGGCATTGTCTACTCCGTTGGGGAGGCCGATGAGCAATCCAGCACGCTGCGCGACCGGCTGCGCGCCAATTATTCGCCTCTGATCGCGTTCTGCATCATGCTTTTCTGCCTGATTAGCGCGCCGTGCATGGCAACCATTGCCATCACAAAGAGGGAAAGCAACTCGTGGAAATGGGCACTGTTTCAGCTGGGAGGGTTCACGGCTTTGGCCTACTCACTGACATTGATTGTTTTCCAAGTCGGCCGTTTGATCGGTCTCGCATAAAGGAGGGTTTTATGGGTGAGACAATCGCCGTAATTGCAGTCGTTGGGATTGTTCTGGTGCTGGCCGGAAGGTCGCTCTCTCGAACTTTTGCCGGGAAAGGCTCCGGATGCGGTTGCGCGACGGGGTCCTGTTCCCCATCGGCCGCTTGCAGGTCAAAGGAGTCCGGGCAAACATGACCGGGCCAAAACAATGACGGATGGCGCAGTACCTGTCTTGGCAGACCCGCGCAACGGTTGCGGTCTCCTGGGATGGGAATTCGATGAAAGAAAGGTAACCATGACCGCAACTGAAGCTCTCCGGGCAAGCGCGGTGGACCTGCAACGCAGAGCCGAGGAACATCAGCGATTGATGTTTGCGGCGATCGAAGGGGGTGAGATCAAAAACCTGCCTGACACTTGCTCATTTATAGACTGTCCTCATAAACAAAAGCTGAAAGACACGCTACTCGAAGCCATACGGGTATTGGAGGACACGAGAAAGGCATTTAAGTCCAGGCAGCTTGAGGTGTTGCGGAATAAATTGATGGGAGTGCTAGCCGAAGGAGCTTGACCCCTTGAGATAAATTTCGGAAGGTCCTACGGTCCGGCGCGAGGCGCCGGAAAGTGAGGGCGCGAGTAGATCGGGTATGGTGCCGGTCTGTCGCGCCCATTTTTTTTAAAGGCATTGAATCAACTTCCTAAAATGAAAGGAATTTTTATGAAAACCACAATTCTGTTTCTCCTCGCCTTTCTGCCGGTCGCCGCTTTGGCGCAAGATCAGGCACAGAAAACATCGGTTGGCGGGTATGGCGAACTTCATCTCAACTACTCGCGCCCTTCCACAGGAACGGCTGCAGCACCAATCCTGGATTTTCATCGCTGGATCCTTTTTGTCAACCATCAGTGGACAGACCAATGGTCGCTGGCCTCGGAGCTGGAGGTGGAGCACAATTTCATCGAAGGTGGGAAGGCCAGTGGAGAAGTGGAGCTGGAACAGGCGTATGTCCAATTCCGTTCGATGCCCCAGTTGGTTTTGCAGGCCGGTGTCCTGCTGCCGTCCGTAGGACTTCTCAACGAAAGGCATGAACCGAACCTTTTCTTATCCGTAGAACGACCCGTATATAACAATGCCATTATCCCAACCACCTGGTTTGGCAACGGGCTCGCGGCAAGGGGATTCATTGCCAATTCGCTGCAATACAGCGCGGTGATTATGGAGGGTCTTGATGACCGAAAATTCAAGGCGAAAGATGGCATCCGGAGCGGCCGGCTAAAAGGTTTCAAAGCATCTCTGGAGACGGTTTTGCTGAATCCGGCTATTGAATATGTTGGAATACCGGGGTTGATTGCGGGTACATCGCTGGCCATAAATGTACTGGCACACGACCCCAGCGAAAATCACCCGTACTCCTCTACCGTTTTGTGGGAGCTTCACGCGCAATATAAGGCCAAAGGATTCTGGACACAATTCGAATATGGGACAATTTCATACTCAGCCAACACCGGTTCGCCGGCCGATACCGCGGCGATCCTGTCCAATTCCGCAGGATGGTACGCGGATCTTGGTTATAATTTGGTCCGGCTATGGGAAGCTGACGTGTTGCAGCTATATCCTTTCATCCGGTACACGCAATTCAACCCGGCTGATAAACTAAGCGCAAACGGCACAACATCACAATTCGTGATGGGAGCTGCACTGTTGCCGATTGAAAAAGTCGCTCTCAAGGCGGATTACGGAATTGAAACAAAAAAGGGAAGCGACGGCTCAACCGGCCTCCTAAATATCGGGATTGGATATGCGTTTTAGGATAATAGCATTGGCCCTATTCGTCCTGACGTTTCTGGTTGTTTCCCATGGCGCCCCCTCTACGGAGAGGGGGCTTCTGCGGAAAGCATTCCCGGGAGCCGACTCCGTTGGCTTGTTTTGGATGCAGGCCGGAGATTCCCTTTGCAACCAGATCAAGGCGGCCGCCGGCAGCGGTCTTGACGATACCGCAATCGCCGTTTTTCCGGTATTTGTCCGCGACAGCCTGCTGGGCTACGGCCTGGCCAACACAATCAAAAGCAAGAGTGCGACCTTGCCTTTGTTTCTGCTGATCGAACCCTCGGGCGTGATTGTCGGTCTTGAGCTGCTCGATACGCCCGACCCGAACAGTGCCAGGCTGCAATCGGCGGGGTGGAAAAAACAATTTGTCGGCAAGTCGCGCGATCAATTGCAGCGAATCGACGCAATAAGCGGCGCCACGATATCGTCCAATGATGTTGCCAAGGGCGTCAAGCGGCTTCTGGCATTTGCGCGAATATCAGGTCTGCTTTCGCAGGATATCATTTCCGGAAGGGAGTGAAGCGGCAATTGTATAGCCATCGAAAGGAACGTCTATATGCATTTTGGGCAAGAATCGCGTTGGACTCTGATTTTCATGATGTTGTCAAGTTGGCCTGGCTTTGTCTTCGCCGGTCGGCCGTTCGTCGCGGACGACGCCGGACTCGTTGAGCAGGGAGGGTTCGAATTCGAAACTGCGGCCGACTTCGGGAAAAACTATGCGGCCTATAGCCTGCAACTCAAGAACGGTCTCACAAACAGCGCGGACCTCGGAATCAGCCTGGGCCAGAATCAGTTCCCAATCGAGGAAAGAGGATTCACAAACGCCGACCTGGGTCTGAAATTCGCCTTTGTGCCGGATCTTGTCGCTGCTTCATTTTCGACGACTTTGGGCACAGGCTCCTATGCGGTGAATACGGTTGTTTCAAAAAGCTTTGGCATCATCAGAGCGGACGGAAATCTTGGGCTTTCTCTGTCCGACGAGGATAAGGGGAACGCGGACATTACTTATGGGATGGTTCTCGAATACAAGAGCAAATTGTTCTGCATCGGCACCGAGGCTGGCGGAACGCAAAGAGGGCTGGATTGGTGGCAATTCGGAACAAAATTTCCGGTCATTGAGTGGTTCCAGTTCGATTTCGGCTTTGGAGGAATCTTTGAAAAAACTGCGGCGTTTACGGCCACAACAGGAATTCTGTTGAGTTTTCCTTTCTCAAATGGACCAGAATGATAGTTTGTTCTGAAATTTGTTGAAAGCTGGTTCCCAGAAAATAGCTTTCATCTTGAATATTCCATTTGGCGGACAGACCACCGCCAGCAGTTGCTCATTGACTCATACAGCCCAAAACCGCATGCACTTGTTTTCCTCGATCGATTAAAGTCTGCTTCCGTATGGCAGTCAATGTGTGGAATGCGGGCGCTGGAAGTTCAGGGGAAAGAGGAGTCTTGAATATCCGTTGCACACAGCGCTCCGCGGGGTCATTCCGGTTGTGGAAATCTTTGCGTTTGGAACGCATTTGACAATGGATGAACAATTGCCCTATATTGTTCATATGTTTATTAACTGATATATTATTTAACAATTGGCCGAGGTCAAGAAAATGTCGGACTTATTCATTCGTCATGCAGAGGTCTGCAAAACCTTCTCGAATCCCAAGCGCCTGGAGATCATCAATTGCCTCCGTGACGGAGTGGAGCTAACCGCGAGTCAACTAATGGAAAAGATCGATATCGGTAAAGCCAACCTTTCCCAGCACATGTCGGTACTTGCCCAGAAAGGGGTCGTAAAATCCAGGCGCGAGGGAATCAACGTATTCTATCACCTTTCGGACAGCCGCATTTCCAAAGCGTGCGACATCATGCGCGACGTGCTTATTGGCAGGCTCGAAGAAGAGGCAAAGGCCCTGAAACGTTTCAAAAAATAGGAGTAGCCAATGGTTTATCTGGATTACAACGCAACCACGCCAATCGACAAATCTGTCGCGAATGCCATGCTTCCCTATATTCACGGGAATTTCGGCAATCCATCAAGCCGCGCGAATCGTACAGAATCCTCAAACACGGCGGAATTTTGATTCTTGGATCTATCAACAAAGAACCGAAACTCGGTAAAGAATATGACTCAAAGAAACTTTCAAACAAATTCTACTCTCGTGCCGTTTTCTACTCGGTCAACAACGTTCAAGAGCTTTTATCCAAAGCTGGATTCTCGGAATTTCAGATGTGCCGGACACTGTCCTCAAATCCCGGTGCGCTGACATCTCTGGAACCTGTGCGCGAGGACGGCTATGGCGAAGGCGGATTTTTTGTGATAAATTCAATCAAACCTTAACAAAAGATGGAGGCCTTGCATGTTTCAATCCAGGCATTATTTCAAAGGCACATTTCTGATTTTTCTTCCCGTTATCTTTTTCAGCAATTGCTTTATGATGCCAATGTGCATGATGCACCACTGATCGCATGACGGGCATGATGCTCATTCGACAGGGCAGGCTGTAAAACAGCAGGCGCCGGACAGTACGCAATCCAATGATAAGCTGAAGGAGCCGGGAAGCTATTATACCTGTCCCATGCATGCGCAAATTCATGAGGCGAAACCCGGTAATTGTTCGATTTGCGGAATGAATTTGATACCGGAACAAAGCAAATAGGCGATTTCAGCTTTTTGGGAGGAGGCCAATCTCATATGGTTAAAGCAGCCTTGAATTGCGGCAGAATATTTCTGGTGGGGTTGCTGTTGTTTTCTAATTCCTTTGCCCTGCAACTGGCGGAAAACAAGGCGGTGACGATCCCCGAAGCAGGAGACACGGCAGAGGATTTCATGCTCAAGGATTTTCAGGGGAAAAGCTTTTCTCTTTCCGATTTTAGGAACCGCAAGGCGATTGTCTTGTGGTTTACCAACCTGTGCGAAGGATGCCAGGCAAAATTCTCGCAAATCGAGAAACTCAGGAACGAATATTCGCACAAGAACCTTGAAGTGGTTGCCGTAAGTCAACTGGACAAAGACAGAAAAACAGTGGAAGACGCCATCCGCAAGCACAAGATGACCGTGAGATTCCTATACGATCCAACCGGCGAGGCGACAGCGAAATTTGCCGGAAAATACGTGCCCAATTTATGCCCGCTGAAAAACATCTTTTTTATCGACAAAGGCGGAATAATCGTCCATTCAACTCATTATCCGGGCGTTTCCGAAGAAGAAATCGCCGAACAAATAGAGAACCTTATAAAAGAAAATCAAAAATGATGTCCGGCACATATCCCAAGGAGGAGACACGATGAGAACAAATACATTTGCACAAATCCTGGCGTTTGCCGCGGCGTTCTATTTCTTTCCCCAGCCCCTGCTTGCCGCCGATGAATATCCGTCCATCAAAACAGGCGGCTTCCTTGCTCCGCAGTTCATTTACGACCAGAGCGAAAATGTGCAAGCCTCGAATGAATGGAAATTTAAACATGCACGGTTTCAGGTGGAAGGATTCATCAACGAGAAATTGAACGGCTTTGCGCAAATCGAGACAAACACGGGAACCGTCCTTCTTCAAAACGCCTTCATCAACCTTGCTTATATTCCGGGTTCGGAAATAAGGGCCGGATACATCAAACTGCCTTTTGGGATAGAGGCTTACGGCCATCCCCTTATGAATCCGGCCATTGATATTTCGCAGGCCTCCAAAAAAATCTACAGGGGTGCACATGACATGGGCGTGCACCTGAAATACGGCTATGGAATTGCCACGGGCTGGGCCGCGCTCGTAAACGGGAACAACAATTTCACCACCGATAATAACTCCTCCAAAGATTTCTCCGGGAAGCTGCTTCTTGCGCCAATCAAAGGCCTATCGACAGGCGGATCCTTCTACTACGGTAAAACGGATACTGCCGAGTTGACCACGAACAGAGCCGGGGCGGAAATCAATTACGGGAATGGCCCCTGGTGGGCAAGAGGGGAATTCCTTTTTGCCAAGGACCGCCAAGCCGCCGGAAACAACAAAAACAGCATGGGGTATTACGCTACCCTTGCTTATGAGGTCTTTCCGGCCGCAGAAGGAGTGGTGAGATATGATGGATATGACCCGGATACGGATTCCGATGGCAATGAATGGGGCAATATCACGCTTGGCATGAATTACTACTTTTCGGCCCAAAAATGGAACCGCGTTGCATTGAACTATGAAATTCGGGAAGATGAAGCAAATGCCGCTATTGGGAATTTGTTGACCGCGCAATTACAGGTGTTGTTCTAAACTTTAAAATGCAGAGGGGGCACACGATGAACGTTCTTATTCTTATCAATGACGCGCCATACGGAACCGAAAAAGCTTACAACGCGCTACGCTTGGCAATG
>CAYVZU010000147.1:0-8548 GCA_964455935.1 uncultured Fibrobacterota bacterium | reverse complement strand
TAACCCCTTGACACAACATCTTGGGGCTACCCACACAAAAGTCCGAAGGACCTGAATTGATAATTATGAATTATGAATTTCCGAAACCGGAACCAAACTCAAATGCGAAGACCGAACTGGAATGCTCTTTCTCTCATCCAATTCACGAGTCATAATTAATAATTCACAATTTTATTTATGAAGCGCCCAACCCGCATCGTCGCCGTCGACCCCAACCTGAGCAAGGAAGCGGCGCGTGTCCGCCAGATCACCGAGCGCATCATGGGCCTTCCAACGCTGCCCTCCGTTGTCGCCAAGATGATCGAGCTGGTCGATAACCCCAAGACCTCCGCGGCCAGTCTCGCGCGACTGATTTCCACCGACCAGGCGCTCACCGCCAAGATCCTTAAGCTGGCCAATTCGCCGTATTACGGCTTTCCCCGCGAGATTTCGACCGTCAACCTGGCCATTGTCGTGCTGGGATTTAATACGGTCAAAGACATGGGACTGTCGATCTCGGTCCTCAACGCGTTCCGTGGCCGCGAGGAGAGCGAGCACTTCGACATCTCCAAGTTCTGGGAGCACTCCATTGCATGCGCCGTGGCCGCGCGTTTCCTGGCGCGCATGTTCCGCTACCGCATTGTTGGCGAAGCCTTTGTCGCCGGCCTGCTTCATGACGTGGGTAAAGTGGTCCTCAACCAATATCTGCACCCGGAATTTTTGCGCATCATGACCGAGGTGCACCAAAATGACGTTCCGCTGCTTGAGGCCGAAAACAATGTCATTGGCGTGACACATGCCCAGGTGGGCGGATGGCTGGCCGAGAAATGGAATCTGCCGGCGCCCATTACCGAATCCATCAGCTTCCATCACGATCCGCTGCAGGCCGGCCGCCACAAAGACATCGCCCTGCTCACGAGTTTCGCCGATTTCATCGTGCGCTACAGCCGCATCGGCGACAGCGGCAACAAAATGGCTCCCGCAATTGCGCCTGAAGTGGCCGAAGCCTTGCTCAAGATGGGGATTGCCGTGGAAAAGGAAGCCCTGGAACAGATCCGGGCGGAATTCCTGGCCGAACTCGATAAGGCCGAGGCGTTCTTCTCCATTCTGAAAGAAGGCTTGCCGCGGCCATGAGGCCCTCCCCCCGGAAAAGGTCCGTCGCGCCCGACTGGGTCCGCCAGTTCGGTGTTGCCCTCCAACGTTTATCCCGCAAACCGCTTACGGCGACTCTGGACGAAAGCCCCAAGGGCACGGCCGGGGTTTGGGCCAGGCTGATCAACAAACGAATGGCCTCGCTTGGACGCCAGCTGGAAAAGGCCAAAAATGCCATCGTCCGGCTGCGCAAACAGGTAAGCGAGATCGAGACGTCCAAAGGGCAGATCAAGGAATCCATGGGCGAGCTGCTCAAATTCCACCACCTGTCCGAGGCCATCAGCGCTTCGCACGATGTGGAAGGCGTGCTCGATTCCCTCCTGCAGCTGAGCGCCAGCGTCGTGCCGATCACGGCAAGCGGCGTCTTCCTGCTGGACCGCCAGGGCAAAGCCCTGCAAGACCTGCGCGTGCGCGACCTTTCGCAACGCCTGCGCGACACGATTCAGGAACAACTGGAAGAAGGCGTGATCGACTGGGTCATTCGCGAACGCTTCCCCGCGGTTGTCCCCGATATCGAAAGCCTCTCGGCCGGTGACACGGGTGAACAGGAATTCAACTTCATCATCATTCCCCTGATCGTCCGCGGCCGCGGCATTGGCGTCTATCACATCTACACGCAGGCCCGTCCCAGCGGCTTCACCCTCCAGCAGCTCGAACTTCTCTCTCTGCTTTCGAACGTCGCCGCCGTTGCCATCGAGAACTCGCAGCTTTACGAGCAAATGAACCGCACCATCAAGGAACTGGCCGCGCTGTATGAGACCGGAAAAAAGGTGAATTCCGTTCTCAAGCCCGACCAGCTCTATCAGACCGCGGCGCAAACGGTCTGCGAAAAACTCGGGGTGGGTCTGGGCTGGATCTTCGAGTGCAGGACCGGCGGCGAACTTTTGCTGCGCGCCTCGCAGGGCAATGCGCGGCTCCGTCTGGACGGGCCCTCCGATCCGTTCCGCGAGGTAATCAAGCTCCGCGAGCCGCATTTGTTCGACAGCACGGGCCTTCGCAAATTCGCCAAGGTTTTCGGCGAGGCCTCGGTCGAATCGCTGATCGCCGTTCCCCTGTTCTACCACGACCGGCTGGGCGGAATTGTCGCGGTGGCCTCCCGGTCCGGCGAGCCCGCCCTGGAGCGTTCCCACCTGGGCTTGTTGCGCACAATGGCCAACCAGGTCAGCATTGCCCTTGAGAACAGCAAATTGTACCTGGAGCTGCTCCAGGCCAACCAGAACCTGACCGAAATGCAGGGGCAGCTGATCCACTCGGGCAAGCTGGCGGCCCTGGGCCAACTGGCCGGAGGCGTGGCGCACGAGATCAACAATCCGCTGCAAATCATCCTGGGCCGCGTTCAAATGGTCATGATGGAAACCCAGGACGCGTCGCAACGGGACGAACTCGGAATTATCGAATCCGAAACCAAGCGCATCGCCTCGATTGTGCGCGGGCTGCTGGAATTCGCGCGCGACGGGGAAAAGCCCGTTGCGTTCAAGGTCCTCGATCTCAATCAGGCTCTGCGCGATTCATTCGTGCTGATCCGCCATCAGCTTGACGTTGAGGAGATCCGCATTGTCGAGGAATACAAGGAAGGGATTCCCAGAATCCTGGGCGACCCGGGCATGCTCAAACAGGTCTTTCTCAATATCTGCATCAACGCCAAGCAGGCCATGAAGCCCGGCGACACCTTCACGCTTCGCTCGGGGTTTGACGATCGATACGTCTTCGTTGAATTTGCGGATACCGGCGCAGGGATTGCCAGCGAGTACCTGGGCCGCATCTTCGAGCCGTTCTTCACCACAAAAGAGGAGAACGGCGGTACGGGCCTGGGTTTGAGCATCAGCTACAACATCGTTCAAAAACACAACGGCCTCATCCAGGTTAAAAGTCAAAAGGGCAAGGGCAGTACGTTCCGCGTTTGCCTGCCGCCTCTGACGGCGTGATTGGGAAGAAGGAATAAAAGAGTTAGTAGATAGAAGATAGTAGTTTGTAGTTAAGAGTTTCGGAGAATCGGTGCGGACGGCTGTGGCCTTGTCCGAAATTACCAATTACCAACTCCTAACTACTATTTACCAAATAGTGATTGTCATGGCACCCAGGATCATCTCAGCTATCCTCGTCCTCGTATTCATCTGCCTGGCCGTTCCCTGCCGCGAAGTGATCGTACTCTCCGATCTGGCGGCGGTGTATCCCGATCCGTCCGATTCGTTGTCTCCCGTTTTCATGGCTCGAAAAGGGCAGCGGCTTGTGTCCTGCGTTTCGTCGGCCGATGATTCCGGAACCATCTGGTTCGACGTGGAATCCAAGTCCCTGGGAAAATCCGGATGGGTGGCGGCCCAGGCCGTACGCTACGTGCCCGATTCCCTCAAGGCGGCCGATTCGGTGCTGGCGCTGCGCGAGAAATCCGACCGGGACGATGCAAAGCGCAGGTATGCCGTTCTGCGAAAACATCCGGAGTGGCCGCGGCGCATTGCGCAGGCAATTCGAAATGGCGAAATCGTCCTGCACATGACGCGCGAGCAGCTCGTCGCATGCTGGGGTACGCCCGAGCGGACCGCAAAGGCTTTCATGCTTGGTGCGGGTTCCTACGAAGTCCTGTCCTATCACGGCAAATCCGGATCCAATACGGTCGTTGCCGTACAGGACAACAAAGTGGTGGGTTGGTCGGAGTAAGAAGGGGCTAGGGGGAATAAGATCAGTCAGACCAAAGCAAATCGAAAGTCATATCGGAATAGGAGGATTTTCAGAACGAAGACGCAAAGGGCACAAAGATTGCTTTGAGTGAAATCGCGAAGCCCCAATTGTCGGAGCCCCATCCCTTCTCGGTTTCCTCCGCATCTCCGTGGTGGAAGATTTTGCGCAACCCAAAGATGGATCGGTTCTCTTGGGTGGAACAAAGAATGTATATTTTCAGCCAAAGAATACCACTTGAACAGGGCAGTTTTCTAATCCTTTCAAGCGATTAACCGTGAAGCCATTCGTCCGCAATTACGCTCTGAACCTAATTTTCTTTCCGTTGTTGCTGGGATCCGGGATTGCCGGCTTCTACATTTTTTCTCCTTCAGATGCCTGGGCCCAGGTAAAGATTCCTGCTCTGATTCAGTTGCTTTCCTCCTCCTGCCTGGCCCTAGTCTGCACAGTCCTGATTTTGTCGCTGGGCCATTTGGGCACCACACTGTATCGACTGGAAATGATGCGCAACCGGCAGCTCCTCACAAGTCTGGACCAACCCACCAAAGACAAAGTGGCCAACATTTTTCTTGACGATCGTGAGCCGACAGCCGAGCTCGAATTCAAGCCGCGACCCTACTATTTTGCCGTATTCGCTCATCTTCTTGTCACCGCGCTTCTCCCCGGCCTTCTACTGCTCGCCTATCGCGGCGATGTCCGGCCTCACCACTGGATCGAGACGCTGAAGGTTTTGCTGATTCTCAACCCCATCGTGTTTTGGGTGGTCTTCAACTTTTTCCGCGGCTACTTCGAAAACTGCATAAGGACTCTCAAGCGGCTTAGCGATCGCACCCTCTACTACTCGGCCGAAAGCCTGCGGCGGAGCCAGATTTTCAACACGATCACCGAAGTCGTGAAGCTCTTCAACGAGGAACAGGACCTGGTGCCGGTCCTCACGCGCATTCTCACCGACAGCATACATCTTCTGGACCTTGATGCCGGCGCCATCGAGATCTTCCTGGAAGGTGCGGCCGTTCGCCGCGTGGTCGTGCCCGGACCCACGGCGGTAACCCTCGATGAGGATTTCTGCGAACTGGTAGTGGGCCGTTCGGAAGTGCACAACAATCTCACGCTATCGCGAATGTTCGGCCCTCTGGCCGCGCAGGGGTATTTTTCCATGCTGCACGTTGAACTGGAAGTGCATGGCAAAGACGTGGGCTACATGGCGGGATTCTCGAAAAAAGCGCGCGACCTGCGCGACACCGATCTCGATTTCTTCTACACGTTCGGCCGGCAGGCCAGCATGGTGATCGAGAACGCCTATCTTCTTGAGAAAGTCAAGATCCTTTCCGTCACCGACGGCCTGACCGGGCTGCATAACCACCGGCACTTCAAAGAAGCGATTGCGACGGAGGTCCGGCGCGCCGTGCGCTATAAAAAAAGCCTGTGCGTCGTGATGATCGACATTGATCATTTCAAGCACTACAACGATACCAACGGCCATCCGGCCGGCGACCGGGTGCTCCAGAAATTGGCCATGATCCTGCGGGAACTGGCCCGCGACACCGACATTGTGGCCCGCTATGGCGGCGAGGAATTCGTCCTGGTCCTCACCGAGACAACCAAGGAAGGCGGAGTCGAGTTCGCGCAACGATTATGCAAAGTGGTTGAGAAGGAGAAATTCGTGAACGAAGAAAAGCAGCCCGGAGGCCAGCTCACGATTTCGGTTGGCGTGGCCGCCTGCATTCAGGATGCCTCCGAGCCTGTGGGTCTTCTGGACCTGGCCGACAAAGCGCTGTACTGCGCCAAAAAGAATGGCCGCAACCGCGTGTGCGTGCACGGCGAGGGCGGGCCAATCCCATAGATACTAGAGGTCCAACACCACCCATGTCCGGTCGATCCAGGACAGACAGAAATCCCGGCATTGAAGTTCTCCGGTTTGCCTGCGCCCTTCTTGTCATTCTCATCCACACCAACCCGTTCCGGTCCTCGCACGATATCCCCGTCAAGATGCTGGGGGATTTCATCAACGTCATGGCACGCGTGGCCGTGCCATTTTTCTTTTTAACCTCCGGGTATTTCTTTCAGAAGCAGGCATCGCTTGATCTCCCGGGGCAGATGTTGCGCTTCGCGCGCAAAATGCTGACGATCTACCTGGCCTGGTTTGCGATCTACACGGCCTTCGACCTTTATTGGATGCATTCCCAGCTCTTTTCCATGAAACGCCTGCTGGCGCTGTTGGGCTTTTTTTCCCGGCCGTCCGGGACCAGTACCCGCCATCTCTGGTTTTTCCCCGCCTTGCTCTACTGCATGGCCCTCACGGTGCTGTCGCGCCGCTTTCTGGGAACCAAAGGCGCATTGGCGCTGATGACCGTAATCTTTGTCGTGGGCAATTTTCACCCCGCCTGGCGCAGCTGGTCTCCACGATGGGCATTCCCCTTCTACAGCGCCCCATTTTTCTTTGCCGGAACTTTTCTCGCGGACCGGCAATGGCCGCGCTCCCACCTGTATCTGGCGCTGGCGCTTGCGGCGGCGGTTTTGCAATTCCCCGACTTCCTGGCCCGAAGGCATTTCTGGAATGTCAGCGTGGAGAGCTATTTCTGGACCACAATGATCGCCGTGCCCTGTCTTTTTCTTTTTGGTCTGCAACTCGAAACGCGCCATGGCCGGGTATTCAATCTGCTGGGTTCATACTCGCTGGGGATTTATGCCGTTCATCTCATTTTTCTCTACATCACCGGCGCCATGCACTGGGTCATAGCGCCCGGCATGCCCAAAAACATTCTAAGGCCCATTCTAATTACGGCCGCATCGGTGATAACGGTGTTTGTGTTAAAGAAAATACCGGGGATCCGAAAAATCTGCTAACGACAATGCAGGTTCAGCGGAGTTGTCCGCCCCAGGTTTGGCATTAAATTCCTGTCATCCTGTTAAATTCCAGATTCGGATTGGCTCAGCGAGCTACTTGTTTCCGCGGACCCAGGCCACGGCCTCGCGGACGGTATTGATTCCGTGCAGCTTCAGCTTGGTCTTGATCTCCGGCACAATGGACTTGGCGGGCAGAACGCATTCGGCAAATCCCAGCCGCTCCATTTCGCGCAGCCGCGCTTCGATCTTCTGGACCGGGCGGATTTCGCCGCCCAGGCCCACCTCGCCCATCATGGCCGTGTGATCGGGCAGGGCAATGCCAAAGAAGCTCGAGGCCACGGCGCATACCACACCCAAGTCCAGGGCCGGCTCTTCCAGCCGAAGGCCGCCCACAACATTGAGAAAGACGTCGTTTAGGCCAAGCGGCATATCCTCGCTTTTCTCCATGACGGCCAGAAGCAGCGACAACCGTCGGGAGTCCACGCCCGAGGTGACGCGCTGGGGAACCCCATAGTGCGCCTTGCCCACGAGGGCCTGAAGCTCAATTAAATACGGCCGCGTGCCTTCCATGACGCAGACGGTGACCGCGCCTGAAATTCCTTTCATGCGGCCGGCCAGGAAAACCTCGGAAGGATTGCCGACAGCACGCAAACCGGTCTCGCGCATTTCGAATACGGCCACCTCGTGAGCAGGCCCAAAACGGTTCTTGATGGCGCGCAGCATGCGGTAGGCATGATGGCTGTCGCCCTCAAACGACAGCACCGTATCCACGATATGCTCCAGGACGCGCGGGCCCGCGATGGATCCATCCTTGGTCACGTGGCCCACCAGAAAAACCGGGGTGCCCGTGCTCTTGGCGATCGATTGAAACCGCGCCGCGCTTTCGCGCACCTGGCCCACGCTGCCCGGCGCGCTGGCCAGGTCCGGATGAACCATGGTCTGGATGGAATCGATAATCACCAGCTGGGGTTTCAGCTTCCCAATCTGCTCTTCGACGGCGGCCAGATCGATTTCGGGATGCAGGTAGATTAATGAATCCGAAATGCCCAACCGGTCCGCGCGCATCTTGATCTGGCGCTCCGATTCCTCGCCGGAGACGTACAATGTTATCCGTTTTCGGACGGCCATTGCGCCGGCCAGTTGAAGCAGGAGCGTGGACTTGCCGATTCCCGGCTCTCCGCCCACCAGCACAAGCGCGCCTTGTGTCAGCCCGCCGCCCAGGACGCGGTCGAAATCCTCAAGGCCCGTGTGAAAGCGCTGCTCCGCGGAAAGGGAAATCTCGGAAAGGGGAACAGGGCGGGGCCGTTCGGTTTTCGTCTTTGTCTTTGAAGAGACCGCGACCTCCTCGGTCAGCGAGTCCCAGGCCTGGCAGGCGGGACAGCGGCCCAGCCATTTGGCCGACTGGGCGCCGCACTGCTGACATACGTAAACGGCTTTGGTTTTCATTGCCCACCCAGGAAGAATTGGACAAGATTGACAGGATTTCAATGCAGGATTGGGACAGGATGGGACCAGTGAAGTTCCCGCGAAACACTATTTCGCGGGAACTTGGCGTTTTTCTTTCCTATCCCCTCTTCATCCTGCCATCCTGTCCAAAAATCTTGCTTTATCTTGCAAGAAAAAACCCGGATGCGCAGGCACCCGGGTTGACATCATCACGCGTGTGCCGGCCGGCTACTTCGACAAATACACATCGACATTGAAGTTGGGGGTCTGCTTGCTGTCTGTGGTGAAGGTAACAGCGCCCAACTTCTTCCAGGCCTGTTCGAGTCCCGCGGTCGCGATTTCCACATTCACGATCTGCTCTTTGCCCGGCGCGAGGGTCAACGGAAGCGCGGTCGGCTTCACATCAATCGCAATGGCCGGAGAAGAACTTGCGAGGGTCAAAATTTTCAGC
>CAYVZU010000146.1:4922-8651 GCA_964455935.1 uncultured Fibrobacterota bacterium | reverse complement strand
CCGTAAGTGACTGATATAAAAGAAGTTCGGTTTTTAAACTGTAGAAGATGAGTTTAGGTCGGATTTCGCGGGCACGATTTCAGGCCGCAACGGCCCCATCCCGCTGCCAATCAATCCGGTGTGGCAGCCGTGGTCATCGAACCGCTTTGCGGAAACAGTAGCAGCGGCCCAGGAGCCCCAACTCCTGGTTGGGCATGGACCGGAACGGGTCGATAAACGAATTGCGTATTTCGTCGTTCACCAGCATGTCCTGGTGTGTCCGGGCCTTGATCAGCGAGAACCCATATTGGCCAAAGAGCCGCACGATCTCGGTATCCCGGAGCCGGTTCGTATGGCTGTATCCGTGGTCCGGCAGACCCGCGTCCATTCCGCCTGGGGCAGTTTCAGAAATTCCAGGGGCCGCGAAAAATTTCGATGATCCCGCAGGTCCACGATATGAAAAGAAAAACCGCCCGGCCGGGTAACCCGGGCCATTTCGTGCACCGCTGCATCCGGTTCCATAAAGTGCTCGAACGCCGCAGAGGTGTAGACAAGATCGAAACTGGAATCGGCAAACGGAAGGGCTTCGACCGAATGGGGAAACCGGAATTCGAGCTTGCCGGGATTGAAAATATAGCGGCCATTCTGGTCTTTTGAAATCATCCGCGCAAACCGCTCGAAGAAATCCGATGCCGCATCGGGTGTTGTGACAAGGATTCCCGCATTTCCAGCCAACTGATTCAGCGCGCTCAAAATGAAATCGTGGGCCGGCCCCATCTCGTGATGATATGCGTCAATGCCCGTGACCTTCCGGGCGCCCGCCAACCCCGCCAGCAACAGCACCCCTAGATTGAACCCCGTGCCGATTTCCAGAATTTCCTTATCCCTGGCATAGAACCCGATTTCAGCCAAGGCGGAAAAGATCATCTGATATGTCTTGACAGAGGCGGAAGGGAACTGCTTGCCGAATTGCCGCACCTGGTAATCGAGGAAACCATGCAAGGCCTCTCGTTCCAGAAAAGGCAATTGGCCGGCCTTCTGCAAAAAAGCGCGGAATTCGTTGATGTGCTGGTCGAGGCCTGGAAGGTCCATGATCAAATGAATAGCATTGTCAGAACAACCAAAGCAAGAGCTCCTTAGAACGGCAGAGGTTCGATTCCAGCGGCATAGACATCGACGTACCCCATTTTCGATTCTGCGGAAGCAATTTTCTGATGCCGCATCTGCAGGACAATGGGCTTACGGCGGCCGAGGGCAAGAAGTTCGCGGTTTGCACGCAGAAGAGCGCTGGGGATTGAGCATGAATTGCCTTTCCGGGCCACCACCCGGTAGAACGGCATGATCTCAGGAAATTGTATGGCGTTTTCGAAGGTTCGGGCGATAAGGTTCTTGTTGGGGGTCTGGGCTTTGATGGCCATGTTCTCGATAGCATCCACCTGAAATTCGCCGTAAATCTCCGGCAGGAAATCCATTCGATCGCTCGCGAAAACCAGGTATTCGGATCCCTCCTGCCCTTGCCAGGCAAGCTCAAAGCCGTCTTCGCCGGTTCTGATCTTCAGGTCTCGCGGCGGAAGCGGTTTCTCCACCTTGAATGGAAATGGCTCCGACCACGGGCTCCATACTCCGCTCCGCTTAATCTTCGCGCGAAAGCAATAGGTTTGGCCCGGATTCAAGAATGTCTGATCCAGCGCGGAAAGCAAAGCGCGGCCGAGGGGCCTTATGAGGCAATCGAGATTGGGCAGCACCAGCCGGAAATCGTTGGACCAGGCGATTTGCCACCACAGGGCTTCCGCGCCCGGCTCAAGATCCAGGACAAACTCTGGCGAGCAATACGAAAACACAGCCTCCTGGTTTATGATCCGAGGCGAGGCTGGCGGCTGTTTCAAATGGGGGGACTCCAATTCCATCGCGACCTTCACCCGTTTACCTGCTGTTCGCGATTTGAGTTCGATCCTGTTCTCGCCGCAATGTGGCACGGGGAAAAACAGCCGCGCCCCGTGGCAGAAGATGGAAATGCGTTCGATCTCTTGCTGGACTTCGATACTGAATTCCCGGACAACACGATCGCGAGGCAGATCGAAGATCCGCGCATTGTCCCCAACGACTACCCGGTAGGCCGGTAGGGGCACCGAAATCCGAATGCGCCGAGTCCCCTCCCCCTGTCCCCGCGCCTGAGGCCGGACCCTGTATTCAATGTCGCCCAGCGATTCCGCCGCTCCGGCCCAGACCGACAGATCTACTTTGCCAGAAACGGCCCCGGGTTTTCGGCCCGGACAATAAGTGACACTCTCGCCGGGGTACAGGTCCCAGCCCGTTTGCGCCAGATCACCGTTTTTTGACGGATCAATGCCAATGACGGGGTACTCCCGCGGGTGTACGGATTCGAAAAACGAAGCATTGGTCCACGCCTTGGCCAAATCGTAGATTCCGGCTCGGCCGAATGGTTTGCAGCGCAGCGCGAGGAACGGGTCCTCGGCAATTTCCCGGAATGAGGCCAGCGTTCTGTTGTCCAGCAAGGGGTAGATGACATTTTGGTCGGCATCGATGACGTTCCACTTACCGTCGAATTGATATTCGCAAACGAAATGGCCATTCAAGTCGATAAGCCGTGCCGAAATTCCAAGGTGCCGCATCAGGATGGTCAGGGCGGTACCGGCATCGTCGCACAGGCCGTATCCCCAAAAATTGAAGGCCAGAAACGGATTTTTATTCTCAGGTAGCTGGCTCGTGGCATGGAAAATGTGGTCCCGCCAAAACGCATACAGGTCCAGCGGATGGATGGGCGCCTTCGTTTCGATCCAGTTTCGAAGCGATTCGAAGCATCGGAAATCGGCGCTGTTTAGCACCGGCCAGAATGCCTCGATCCGCTCGTTGCCCCGGTTTTCGAGTGTCAGGGAAGGACAGAAGAAAGCGGTCTGAGATCCGGGCCGGTATCCTGGCGGGTCCGTGAGGTTCGAATCGTCCAGGGGCGATTCGACCCGGAAGGCAGCGACAGAGTCCGTACAGCTTTCGAATTCGAGTTTCACCTTACTCCCGGTCTTCTTTGGGGCAAGCCCGAAAATTGGACAGGATGACGAGATGACAGGGACCGTCGCTATAACTTTCCGGACCAGAGATCAACATATCCTGCCAAACCCCACTTTGCCTTAGTTGGTTGCTCGCCAACAGCAAACAAATTATAATAAATTCGCATTCCAATCACAGGAGAACTGTGCTTCTTATCCTCAATTACGAGTATCCGCCGCTGGGCGGCGGCGCCGGCAATGCGACCTGGTTCCTGGCTCGCGAATGGAGCCGCATGGGAATTGCCTGTGACATTGTCACAACCGGTTTCGCCGGCCTTCCAGCCGAATGCAAAGAGTTTGGAACCGCCACGATTCACAGGGTGCGTTCGGCGCGCAAGGAAATGGACCAGTCGAATCCGCGCGAGATGGCCAGCTATGTGCTGCATGGGTTCCGGAAGGCAGCCCGGCTTTGCAAACAGAAGCATTACGACCGTATCATCTGCTTCTTTGGACTCCCTACCGGCCTTGCGGCGATTCCCTTGGGCCAACGCCATCGCATTCCGGTGACCCTCCTTCTGCGCGGGGGCGATGTTCCCGGATTTCTTCCCGTGAACCTTAGGAGACTCCACGCGATCACAATGCCGCTGACAAATTATGTCTGGCGCCGCGCGGATCGCATTGTCGCCAACAGCGCAGGACTGGCCCAATTGGCCCAAAGGACCGCCGGGAAAATTGGCCGGCGGGT
>CAYVZU010000146.1:0-4912 GCA_964455935.1 uncultured Fibrobacterota bacterium | reverse complement strand
CCCAACGGCGTGGACACGGATTTCTTCTGTCCGCCGCAGTGCCCGCGCGGGGGAAACAAGAGGTTCCTTTTTGTCGGCCGGCTTTCATCCCAGAAGAACCTTTTCGCTCTTCTATATCAGTTTGCGGCAGTGGCTGCAGCAAACCCGGATATGGAACTGAATCTTGTCGGAGACGGTCCCTTGCGGCCGCAGATTATGGCCCGTGTCGCGAAATCAGGGATTCTAACCCGGGCGGTTCGCCTGCCGGGCTGGTGCTCAAAGTCCGATCTTCTGGGACATTATCGGAAGGCGTTCTGCTTTGTGAACCCGTCTTTCGACGAAGGCATGCCCAACACGGTTCTGGAGGCAATGGCTTGCGGCCTGCCCGTGATCGCCAGTGATATACCCCCGCACCGCGAACTCATCATACATAACGAGAACGGCCTGCTTTTTCCGCTGGAACGGCCCGGGGAACTAGCTTCAGCCATGCGGACAGCGGCAAAGAATGCAAAATGCGAGTCGCTATCCGCTGGTGCGCGAAAGGCCGCGCTGCGATATTCATGGGCGGCCGCTGCCGAGCGCATCCTGAAGAGGGAGGAATAGAGCATGCAGTTCGATTTCGGGAAAAACTGGATCGAATTCGCCAACAAGGCACTGACCCCAGCGCGGATTGAAGCGGCGCGCGCCGATTTCATCTCGCTATTCCAGGGGATTCCCCTGCAAGGGAAATCCTTTCTCGACATCGGCTTCGGCCAAGGCCTAAGCCTTCTGTTTGCGGCGGAACAGGGTGCTCACGCATACGGAAATGATATCAATCCCAAATGCGCTGAAGCGCTTGCCAGGACAAAATCCCTGCTGGGCAACGCGAATAAGGTTCCCGTGGTAATCGGGTCCGTTTTGGTGGACAGCATCGTGGGTCGCTTGCGCGGGGCTTCAGGTGGCGCTGGCTTCGACATTGTCCATTCCTGGGGTGTGCTGCATCACACAGGCAATATGCGACGGGCATTCCGCAACACCGCGGCCTTGGTAAAACCCGAAGGCCATCTTGTCATTGCCATCTACAACCGGCACTGGAGTTCGCCATTGTGGAGGGCGATCAAATGGGGTTACTGCAAAGCGCCCAGCTGGATAAAAAAGGCAATGATCGGGGCCTTTGTGCCGATAATCGCGCTGGCCAAGTTCGCTGTGACCGGTTCGAATCCCCTGCGCCAGGAACGCGGGATGGATTTCTATTACAACGTCATCGATTGGGTGGGTGGGTATCCCTATGAATATGCCAGCTGTTCTGAGTTGGTACGGATGGTTGAGAATCTTGGCTTCCGATGCATCCGCCAGGTCGATGCGAAGGTCCCAACGGGGTGCAACGAATTTGTCTTCAGGAAGAGGCAAGCTTTTCCATAACGAGAATGAAAGGCGTTTCCCAGTGAAGCGTCTTCCCGACCCGCGCCAGTAGCCTGTTCAGGCCTAACCTTCTGCTGAAGGCCAGGATTTTCTTTAGCTTTCCCAGGCTTGCCCATTCGCTGAAATCCAGTGTCCGCAATCGCTTTTCCCATATTTCCTGGCCCATCGTAAGGATGCGAGCCGTCTTGCGATAAGGGCAAAGCCACTGCTGCATCCTTCGATAAGTGACCAACTGCAGTGTATCCACGAACTTCGTTTCACGGCTCAGCAGACGCGCCTCGCATTTCAGAAGCCATTTGGGTGAGTGCGGGATCATGATCATTCCGTAGTGACCCTCCCACCAGGATCCATAGTTGGGAACAACAAAGACCAACAGCCCCCCGGGCCTGAGGACGCGCAAGGACTCGCCGATCACCTGCCCGGGGTCCTGCACATGCTCCAGGACGTTCGAGGAATAGACCAAATCAAAGTGCTCGTTCGAGTACGGATTGCATTCCCCCAGCCCCTTTTCCACGATCCCGCAAGGCAGTCCAAGCTCCAAAAGGAGACTGCGCGACATTTCGAACGTGCCCTCAAACTGCTCCGCAGGCTCCAACCCAAAGGACTCAACCCCAAATTCCCTTCGGGCCACAGCCAGAAGCATTCCGTAGCCGCTTCCAATTTCGAGAAGGCTTTTCCCGGCAAGCGGCCTCTGCGCCACCGCCTGCAGACGAAAAAGTTCCTCCCGAGCCCTCTCCTGGCTGACGAACTCGCAGGCCATTCGATGAAAATCGAAATTCTTTTCGAAAAGGCCGGAAAACGATTTGCGGCAGTTCCGTTCAATACCGCGTATGAGATTCTCCGAGAGCATGTCTTTCACCGGTAACGGATAACCCTGGCCGGCACACCCGCAACCACGGCGTAGGGCGGAACATCCTTGGTCACGACTGCGCCCGCCCCAACGACGGATCCCCGCCCCACCCGTACCCCGCCTAGAATAACCGCGTTCAGCCCAAGATAAGCCTCGTCTTCGATCACCACGGGTCTTTCAGTGATTGGCTGGCAATAGGGCGCCACCTCGCGGCCGGAGAAGGAGTGTTCGGCCGAAAAGATTTTCACTCCGCTCCCGATGGCGACGAAGCCGCCGATCGTCACTCCACCGAATCCGTTGATGAAGACAAACTCGTTGAGCGAAGTCCTCTCTCCGACAGAGATCTTTTCGGGCCAGTGCATAGTCACGCCTTCGTGGATCCATACCGTCCGGAGTCTCTTCATAAAGCAGCGCAGCACGACAAACCTGAGCAAATCTCCGACCGGAGTCGGCAGGTACTTCACAATCCCATATACCGTAGCGTAGATATAGCGCTTCACCAGATTCTCCCTCTTTTCCTTAGGATCTCAGGTATTTCTCAACGAGCACATCCCAGACGCTGTCGGCCAGACAGTTGAGGCAGACGGGATGGGGCGCCTGGTTTTTGGCCAGCCCCCGGCGGAATTCCCTGTAGGCCGGGCTGTCGAAGGTTTTCACAAAACCATCCTTCCCGCGGGCATCTCCGAAGGCAAGCCGGACGCCGCTGAACCTGCAGCAAGGCCGCACCTCTCCCTCCACCGAGATGTAGGCGGAGATCCAGGGCATAATGCACCGCTGCGTCTGGACAATTCTCTTTCCCCCATAGTGCGCCCGTATATCCCCAATCCTCCTCAGCAGAAGCGCCGCATTGGTTCGCGGGCCCCGGCCGTTCTTCTCCCGCTTCCGTATTTCCAGCAGGTTCGACTCGAACCGGGTTGCGTCGAATCCGCCAATGAGGTCCTTCTGATTTTCCTGAAACGCGGTAAAGACCTGGTAAAGGATGGCATCGGCCCCAATCGACCCGGCCATTTCGAAGAACGGCACCATCTCGCCCAGATTCCCGTCCTGGACCACAAAACAGAGTCGCAGCAAAGGCAGCGAGCGGCCGGTCCTTTTCCGTTCGTCGACAAAAGTACGGAGATTGTCTTGCACGCGGCTCCAAAAATCCTTGCCGCGAATCTTCTGGTAGGTTTCCGCGCAGGCCGCGTCGACAGAGACATTGAGCAGATCGAGACTGCTTGCCGCCGTTTCCCGGATCTGGTCGGGCCGGATCACCGTGAAATTCGACGTAGTATTGACGTTGGCCCCCTTCGACTTTGCGTAGGCGATCATCTTCAGGATGTCAGGATGCAGGAAGGGCTCGCCAAGTCCGTTGAGGGTAAGAGCCTGCGGCTTAATCTCGTCAAGGATCGCGGCGAAATCCTCGAAGGACATGTTCCGGGGCTGGTCGACATAGGTCTCTCTAGTACACTGCGGGCAGGCAAGATTGCAGGCGGTATTGGGTTCCAATTGGAGGTGAATTGGGCGAATGCCCACCCGTTGCGGCTTCTTGATCGCCTTTAGCGTTACTGCGCAAAGGCGAAACAAGTTGGCTGCGTTCACGGCTGCTCCTTTCGCGCGTAGATCACCGCGCCCGTCATGGCCAGGTCCCGCTGCGGATAGCGTCGGAATTCCGCATGGATCCGGTTGCGGATGCGGCCAAAACCTGCCTCATCCACCGTGTTTTCGAACAGATCCACACTGCACCCGATATTTCTGAGGCTATCCGCGTGATCGGAAAACCGGTGCCGGGGCAAATCGCCTGGATCCAGGAACCGTCGCCAGGTCCTATTGCCGAACAGGAGGAAATGGTGCGGGTATTTGAAAAAGTGATCGCGATAGTCAACGATATGGATCATTTCGGCTTTCTCGGCCAGCTTGGGCGCTATCGTTCGAAACAGCAAATGAGGATCGCTCACATGCTCCAGAACGGAATGCGAAAGCACCAGATCGATGCTGCCGTCCGGCACCTCGGAAAGCGCAGCGACTCTTCGCACAGCCGCCCTCCACGTCTCGGAAAGCAGCCGGTGCTGCGCCTTCTCCAGAATCGCCTGATCGAGCTTCCTTTGGTAGGCGGCATGGGGTTCAAATCCACACCAGGATTTGACGCCCCGCGCCGCCAGTTCATACCCGGTGCCGTTGGTCGCCCCCACCCCAATTTCGAGAACGGTTCTGCCGGCCAAGTCAATTCCTCTGGTTCGACAATGCCGTGCGTATCGTTCGACAATCGAATCCGGTGTGTCTTCGTTCACGCTCACCCGGTAATACGGAAGAAAAGGCTCGAATAGACGCAAAAGACCCGGGCGAAACAGGAACCGGCGGACAAGCCGCAACCCCACGTATTCCAGGTCGGATGGTCCCATTCCCTTTATCCCACCTTTGCGGGATCGGTGCGCAGGCGAAAAAGGTAGGCAATGGGCGGCACCTTCCTGTCGACGGCGTAATGAAAGGTGACAAAGTTCTCAAATCTCTTGAATTGTCCAAATGGCGTGGTCACAAGGATGAATTTCGGCTTGTTCATTTCCAATTGGGTGAAGTGTTCGTCCAGTTCCTCGCGCGTGAACACCGCGGGGTTGATGATGGGGGCAAACATGTTCCAGGTTGGGCTCCTCCGCTCGCTCCAGAGGAAAATCCCCTGCTCGAAACCCCACGAATATACGAAGT
>CAYVZU010000145.1:2573-8991 GCA_964455935.1 uncultured Fibrobacterota bacterium | reverse complement strand
TAACTGTAGGCTTCAAGTGTCGAACGTTTGATCAGGTGCTGGCCTCCGACATCAAGGTCCAGGTTCCGCCCGATTGGCATTTCCAGATCGCCGCCGGCATACAGATAGCGGTTCAACCGCCGCACCGGCAGCCCGGTGAACTCGTCCGGATCATAGCCGTCGTATCGCTTGACCTTAAAATCGGCAAACAGGGTCACTGTTGCGAAAAAGATCTTGTTCTCCTCATACCATTTCGTATGCAAACTCGAGAACGAGCCCGTATCGGTCGCCGCGCTCCTGCGCTCGAAACCGATTTCCATGCCCAGGGATTTCACGGCGAACCTATCCTTCTTGCGGACCTTGCGGTTGTACTCATAGCCCGCGGACAGGTCCCACTCAAGGCTGTTCTCCAGTGAATCTCCATAGTCGTTCCAGACCACGTCTCCCCCGAACGAGAGGTCGTGCCTTTTCGTCTTGCGTGAAATGAATGCATCCCCGCGGTAGCGCATCCACACCAAGTCCCATACGGGAGAAGCGTACGACCAGGCGCCCGGCGCGATCGTCCATCTCCAGTCACCCGGCGTGCCGCCGACCTCGACCCAGACAGCCGCCAGTGGGTCGTTGAGAAGCGGACTTCGCTGCTCAATGTAGTTCTCGTAAGTAAGGCGCGTTCCTAAGGCAACCCAGGGGGCGCGCTCGGGTTTCCAGAGATAGAGCTTCAGCCATGCCTGCGGTGCGGCGTAGAGGCCGGCGTACCCTGTCATGTTCTGAGGCAGGTTCGAATCGTACGCTCCTTCGATGGATGCGGAATACGAACCCGACAGGCCTTCTGATCTGGTGGTGCCCAGAAGAAAAGCGCAAACCAAAACGGCAAGGTGAAGGTGCTTCACGGCGTCACCCCCAGTTGAGCTGCGCACGCGACCCGATACGTCGTTGCGCTGGGCCGGTGGTCGCCGTCAATGTAGGTACCGAGGTACTCGTCGAAGAGCGCCAGCGCCTCCGCCCAACGCTGCTGCCGGTATCGGATGGTTCCGCGCCAGTACATGGCGTTGGCGTAATACGTACTGCGGCTGTCGATTTCTGACAGACTGGAGTAGGCCTCGTCAAGGTAGCCGGATCGAGCCGTGCAGGCATGCAGGCCCAACAGCGACTTGCCCAGGTAATACTGGCTATTGTCTTTTCTGTCGCTCCAAGGATAATCGGCGATAAGCAGACGAAACGCCACGGCAGCGGAGTCGAATAGGGTTTGGGCCCGACTGGTGTCGACGGACGAACGCGCGCTGTCCAGCGTTGTTGCGGCGCTGTCGTAGAACCCCGTTGCCCTTTGGTAGATCTCCTCGTCTTTTCCCTGATAGGATTGGGGCGCAAGAATGCATCCGCCGAAGATGGGCAGCAGGATCGCCAAAAGCCCTGAGCCGCGCAAAATCATGGTTTTCCTCCTTTTGTTGCCGCCAGTCGCTCGAGAAATTTTCGCATTGCCTTATCCTTGGGATCCAGGGTCAGTGCCCGGCGTCCGTACTCGATCGCCCGGGACCGTTCGCCCTTCTTGGACAGGGCCTTGGCCATCTTGAAAAGGATCGATCCCGATTTCGGGTCGAGCTTCTCGGCGGCAGCGAATTGTTCAATGGCCCTCTCGTATTGACCCGCCTTATAAAAAAGAGTTCCCAAATGCTCACGGGCTTCCGGATTTTTGGCGTCATTTTCAACGGCTTTCATGTAGCAGCCAATCGCGGCCGAATCGTGGTCGAGTTTCTGGTGGAGCAGTCCCCGACTGATCCATGCCTCCGTGTAGCCCGGTTCGGCCCCAAGGGCCTTATCGAGATAGCGCTGTGCCTGGCCAAGGTCGTTCTCTCTCTTTGCAATGAGGGCAAGGTTGAAGAAGGATTTGGCATGCGTGTGATCGAGCCGGGAGGCCGCGATCAACTGTTCCCTGGCCAGCTTGTTCTGGTTCTCCTTCATGTAGAGAACCCCCAGGTTGTAGCGGGCTGCAACGTGGGATGGTTCAATGTCGATTAGGTTTCGATAGACCTCCTCGGCTTCGGCCATCCGGTTTTGTTTCTGCATTGCCAGGCCCAGGTTGTAGAGATTCTTGGTGTCACCCGGTTCCTGTTTGGCCGCGCCCTCGAAGAATTTCACGGCCTGCGCAAAGTCTTCATTCTTCATGTAGGCGAGCCCGCAATTATAGAGAGCCTCGGGATTGTCAGGCTCCAGTTCCAATGCTTTTCGATAATGAGCAATGGCGCTGTCCGGGTTTCCTTCATTGGAAAAGCAAAGGGCCGTGTTGTAGTGGGCCGCTGCGTAGTCGGGTTTGGCCTTCAAGGCCTTCAGGAATGCCTCAACGGCTTTGGAACAGGCGCCCTGCTTCTGATAACTCACGCCCAGGTTGAGCCAGGCTTCCGCGTAATCCGGCTTCAGTTCGACAGCCCGGTAGTAAGCCAGTGCGGCGCTGTCAAGCTGTTTGCCGCGGCTGAAGATGCGGCCGACGTTGAAGTAGGCCTCGGGGTAACCGGGATTCGCGGCAATGGCCTTTCGATACAGGATCAGGGAAGAATCGAAGTTCCCGCTGAGGCTTGCAATGCGCGCCAATCCAAAGATCGATTGATGGTGTTGTGGTTTCAGCGCCAGTACGGCGCGAAATTGGCTTTGCGCTTCGGCCAGCTTTTTCTGGTCCAGGTAGATCAAACCGAGATTGTAACGCGGCTCGACATAGGCAGGCATAAGGTCAATGGCTTTTCGATATTCGATTCGAGCCAGTTCCGTTCTCCCCCGCTTCTGATTGATTAGGCCAAGATTATAATGGGCGCTGGCATACTTCTTGGACCTGTCCAGATTCACGACATTCTTGAACATGGCCTCGGCTTCGTCGTTCTTCCCAAGCCGGAGCAGCGCTATGCCGGCGTTGTAATAGGCCTCGGTGTAGCCCTCCTGGTGGGCCATGGCAAGACGGAAGTTGTCGAGCGCGCGGCTGAAGTCATTGATCCGGAGAAACGCGGTTCCCAGGTTGAAATAACCCCGGGCATAGGCGGGGGAAATTCGCACAGCTTGCCGGAACGCTTCGATGGCCGGCTGCATGTCTCCAACCGCGCTACGCGCCACGCCCAGGTCGTTGAGCAGAACCGGGTTGCCCGGCTGCTGCGCCAGCGCCCTTTTGAAGAGATCCACCGCCTTCCTGCTGTCTCTTTCGCGGAGGGCCTTCGACGCTTCAGCCGCGAGCTTTCCTGTTTTTTCAAACGCCGAATCCTGCACGGGCACAGCATTTTCGGCCGAAAAGCCGGACACATAAAACGCGTTCGATTGCGTTGCGGGGATCTCGCGCACAGTGATTGTCATTTGATCCGTATCGAACCAGCGGGCGAGGAGGTCGAACTCCATTGCGTAGTTGCCGGCCAGAATAAAAAGAAGAATAAGCGCCGGAACGGTGTATTGCCAGAGGTATTTCAGCATGCGGCTGCCGTAGCCCCTATAGCCGTCTTTTGTTCCAGGATGGTTCGCAGTCCGCGCTGATTCGCATTTTGGATTTCGAGTCCGGGCCGCGCATTGAGCTCAAGCACCAGCGGCCCCCTGTCTGCGTCGAGGACCCAGTCGAAGCCGATGTAGCCAAGCGGGAACACCCTTGCCGTTTTGCACGTGAGTTCGAGAAGGTCCTTCCAGAAGGGGACCCGCAATCCGGCGAGCGGCGCGCCTGTGTCGGGATGGACCGCGAGCGATCCTTCCCGGCCAATGGCAGTGGTCATTTCGCCGGTTTCAAGATCCAGCCCCACGCCAATGCCGCCGGCGTGGAGATTCGCCTTCCCATCCGAGCGCCGAGTGGGCAGGCGCAGCATGGCCATGACCGGCACTCGGCGAAACACAATAATGCGGATATCGGGAATTCCCTTGTAGGCCAGCGAATCGAAGAAGGAATGCGCCGTGATCTTGTCTTCGACAAGGATCTTATCGGTATCGCTGTCGATCGAGAAAACACCAAAAAGAACGCTTTGGCTGTGCTGGAACATCTCCTTTTCACCCACGACGCGGTCGCTTACCGTGCGCCAGCCCTTCTCGTGCTTTTCCTTCACTACCAGAATCCCTTTGCCGCCGAATCCACGGGCTGGTTTAAGGGCAAAGCGTTGAAGAGTATGAAGCGTGCGGATCAGGGGAGCTAGCGCAAAATACGACTCGGCCACACAAAGGAGAGGCAAATGAGGAATGTCGTGCGCCCGAAGGATTTCCTTGGTCTTCACTTTGTCGTCCACGAGCACGAAATCGGACCGGCGGTTCTCCTTGAAAACGTACTCAATGTTGCGGCGGTTGATGCCCAGCACGTCAACGATCCCCATGGCCGCTCCCCGGTGAAGCGAACACAAGTCTTCGGAACCGGTAAAACTCGCTCAGCCGCAGCCCGGTCCAACTTCCCAGATACAGATTGGCCGCAATAACCAGCAGCATGGTTTCGGGGAACGCCAGGACCGTCGTTTGCAGAAGAAGCGACAGCATGCCCCAATAGCAGAAGGTCACCACAACCAGGGAACTCGCGAGCATGACAAGGGCTTTCCTGAGCCCATCTTCTTCGGCCACAAGGTAGAACCGCTCGATGGTAATGGACATGATCACCATGGGGAACAGCGCAACCCGTGCCAGGCTGGGCAGGTTTCGTTCAATGCCCACGACCGCCAGGGTCAACATGGTTAGGACGACAAAGACCAGGATGATTCCCAGCTTGGGCGTATGGAGCAGTTCGACGTTGCGTAACAGGTGGCGCACAAAGATGCCGACACCCAAAATGGCCAGAAAGGAAAGATGACCCCACCATACGCCGGTATCGCCGTATGCCGTGGCGATGAGGGCGGGCAGGAATGTCCCGAATGTGTGCAGGCCCACTACGTTTCGAAAGATTACGGTCACCAGCGCGCCGATCGGCAGCATCAAGACAATCTTGAGCAGTTCAAGCGAAACGTTTGCTTTCTGAAACCGGCCCCAGACGTCGATCAGACTCAGTAAATGACGACTGCCCTCCTCCTGGGGACGTTCGATCAGACGCTTGCTGATCTCGAAGCTGTAGCGGAATCGTACATTGCTGGTCCGGCTGAAGAAGCTCTCGTCGCCCCGGTATACGGCCAGGTAGCGGCCGGGAATCTTGAAGAGGTGATGGTTCAACGGACAGAAGGGAACCCACTCGGTCCCCATGAGGGCCTCGACCCATTGGTGGGAGGTGCGTTTGGCACCACTCTCCAGGATCAGGCCGCCAACAAGACGGGCTGGTATGCCCTGGTTGCGCAAAAGGGCCACGGCCAGGCGGCTCTTCCCGTTGCAGCTTGCCTCGCGCAGCAGGCAGGCCGTCACAGCATCAGTCTCCCCGGAGAACCTCGTGGTCTGGATGGAATCCGCGGCAAAAGCGTAGACGCGACGGACCAGTTCGACCAGGTTCTTGAGGGAATCAAGGCCCAGGCCGGCTGCCGTCTGCCGGATGATGGCGGAATCTTTCTGGATCAGCTTGGAAGCATGGAGGTACTCGGCAAAGGAGGTATCCGGCAGCGCGGGCCTGGAAAGAAAGGCGGGAATCGCGTAGTCCGTTTCTTTTGTCCAGGCGAGAAAGGAATAGGAGAACATCGACGGACCGTTGAGCCCCTCGATATTCCACTCCGCGGTCCGGTTCTCGCGGTCGTCATGGAGCGCGAAAACCCACTGGGGCGATTCGGACGTCTCTCCCGTGATGGTCTGGCGCGAGTCGCTGGGGGGGATTTTGGCTCGAATCGTGATTGGATCGCCGTGGCCGATGACCGAGAGCCGGTAGTTGATCCAGTAGGCGCGCGCCGGAATCACGGTCTCCGGACCCACGTGCAGTACCAGAATTTTGTATCCCGCGATGGCCGCGAACAGGATACAAAGCGCCAGGGCGAGCCAAATCGTCTTCTTCATGAGATCAGGGGCAGGCGGAAGCAACGGCGCCCTGGGTCGAAGCGAGCAACGTGCTTGAAGGGTATTTGAGTTGCATTTGGCTCAGTTCGCACCGCGCGGTCGGGCAGTTGCCCTGTGCGACAAAGATACGTCAAGTGCGGCAATAGGTGTTGTCGTTGTAGGAGCCCGCCGGGTATTGCGTCCGGTATTGCTGAGCCGTGAAAGCGCGTTTGGGTAGCCGGCTTTGGTATTGCGATGGACCAAAATGTCTTTCGAAATCGGCGATTCGTTCCTGAAGTTCAAGAAGTGAAGAGATATCATTCGGAGTAAGGGCTTTTCTTCGGACTCTGTGGTTGGTTCTCCTCATGGGATCTGCGCAGTTACTCCCTATGATAAATCTAAGCTTTTTTCCCCTTACGGGCAATCATTCACGAGGATTTCTTGCCCAGCTCGATCCGGATGTGTCTGCAAAACCCGCACGTGCAGCCCGGATTCGTTACGCTGGACAGGTCGCGCTGAATGATGGGGACACCAGGCTTCACGGCATCGGCCGCCTTAAACG
>CAYVZU010000145.1:0-2563 GCA_964455935.1 uncultured Fibrobacterota bacterium | reverse complement strand
AGGACCCGGTAAATCCTGTCGAAGCTGCGGATGTGAAATGGAATTCCCGGCACCTCGGCCTCCCGGACCCGGCCCTTTTCGACCCAATGCGCCATTGCGGAAGGAAAGGGAACGCCGGCCCACAACTCGACTCCGTGAAGAAACGCGGCCGAAGTCAGCGGGCACAGGAGCAGGACCTTTCCTTTGCCATCGGCAAACCGGCCGTAGAAACTCTCCCGGGCCTGCGGAGCGACCGTATGATCATGACCCGCGAGAAAGTCCTTTGCGCGCGGCCCCAGTCCGGCTACGGAATGCGTGGGATGCGCGCTGCGGATCACCCCCGGCCAGTCGAGAAAACGCTGCGTGACCGAACCCGTCAGACTCGGTGAGCGTGCCGCCTCATAGGGCGGATTGCCGACCCAACTGAGGGAATGGGTGGGCATAAACAGATTGCCCTTGGTCCCGATCGCCTGGAGCAGGGCTTCGATCACGGTTTGGGCGCCGCCGATGACATAGCCAAACTGCGAAAGAGACGAATGGACCATCACCATATCGCCATTTGCGATGCCCGTTTTGCGGATGGCGCCGGCCAGATCCGCCTTGGAAAGAACGGGCCGGAAGCGGACCTTTCTTTTCTTCTCCAGAAACCGGAATGCTTCGATCAATGACTCCGGCTTGCAGGCCAATTTGGCTTTGGCCAGATTCCCGGCAATATCCTCCAGGCTTCGTTTTCCATTCGACAGGTCCAGGGCCATTTGCAGCCAGTTGGGCGGGCTCCAATCCGGAACAATTCCGGTTTTGCGAACAAGCTCCTGTTTGTCCGGCGCATCCAGGTCTTCCCAGCCAAGATAACCGGCAAAAAGCTTCCGCGGAACCAGCAGAAGTCCGGCCTTTGCCGCTTTTTGTTTCGGCGGCCGGCGGGCTCCCTCGCCGAGGTCCCTTCTCCATTGGGCAAACTGCGCCAAAAGCCGCGGTCCGGCGTGCTGGTAGCCGACAACGAGTTTTTCCCTGGCCCTGCGGGCCGCGAAATCCTCGGCCGTGCTGAAGGGAAAACGCCGGGGCACCAAAGCTTCAAGCCCTTTCAGGTAGCCGGCAAGCAGTTCCGCGGCATCCTCCCGCAAGACGCTTTTCCCCGCCACTCTCTGCTTCACATTTTTATGGATCTCCAGCGCCAGCGCCTCGACCTCCTTCTCCCGTGCATCGGCCAGAAACAGCGCGGCGTCGAATGCCATACGGCCGATGCGGCCCACGTGCCCAACCGAGAGACAGCCGGGATTGTCGAGCGAGGTGTGATAGGTGGCATCGGGGCACTGTTCCAGGACCGCCATACTGGCGCCAAAGGGCAGCGAAGTGAAATGGCAGTCGTTGACGACGACCTGTTGTTCCACGCGATAGCGAAACAGGGGCTTCTTCCGGGCTTCCCGGGCCGCCGCACGCGCGAGCAAAAACTCCACATAGTTGGGCGCCAACGGCTGGGCCGAGGCAATCAGCAGGTCCGTCCGGCCCGCTTTGTGATCGTAGCCCAGCATATCCAGATCGAGCCCGGCCAGAACCGGCGCCGGGTGGCTGGTCCGATTCAGGTAATATTGCAAACCGCGCACTTCGATCGAGAAGAACACCCGAACGCTTCTGGCCAGGGGTTTTTTGCGCTCCTGCGAGAGTCGGGCCAGGCCCCGCAGAATCTCCATGGCGATCGCCGTTCCCGAAGCATTGTCCGAAGCGCCGGGTTCGTCCATGTGCGCTGTAAGCACGACTTCCTTCTTGCTCTGGCCCGGCAGCACCGCGGTCACCAAAGGCCAACTGCCTTCGTAGACCCGGCCTCGGACCTCGAAGGTTGCCTTTATGCAACGGTTTTGCGCAAGCAGTTTGCGCAGCAACTTGCCTTTTTCCGGCGTAATCGAGAATCCCGGAATCCGCCGCGCCCCTTTCCAGGGGGGAATGCCATAGTTGTGATATTGCGATGCCTCGTCGAGATAGGCGCCTTCTTTAACGCCCGGGAAAATGCGAACCTGGTCCGCGATGACGGCGACAGCGCCCAATCGAGTCACATGCTCGACAATGGGCATGGCGATCTGCGGCAGGCGGTCGACGAAGGCGATCTTCCCATTGAGCGATGTTTTGTGCTCCAGCGGCTTTTCCAGATAGACCACCGGGCCCGTGCAAGGCTCGTCGGTGGGCGGAGACCACATCATCACCGAGAGCGGGTTCTCGCGATAATCCGCCAGAACCGTCCCGGCCCCCTGGGGTTCTTCAATCCGCAGAATGGCGTCCTCAACATCCCAGCACAACGGCATCTTCCAGCCCCCAACCGAAGTGGCGCCGTCTCCGGGCACTTCGATAATGTGCGCATCCTGAATACCGGCGGTTTCAAGGCGACGGAGAATGTATTCGGCCCCGGCCCGTATGGAGGAGGTGGTGCAGCCATGCGCGCAAGCGTAAAGGCCTTCTATGTCACGAAACGCCTGCTGGCCGGAAAAAGACCCGGAAGAACTGGAAGACATCCCGTCTCCTTACGTTAGAGCAACTCGCCAAGCGAATAAAACCGGAGGAACTTAGAAAAACGGTTTTATGGAGGGGCATGTTC
>CAYVZU010000144.1:0-9316 GCA_964455935.1 uncultured Fibrobacterota bacterium | reverse complement strand
TGCAAAATCAAATCAAAATCGCAATTTTCCACCGCCAACTGCGGAAGATGGGCTAAACCTCCGTTCCACCCCACCCACCGCCCTCCCGCTGCATCAGGATCAAAACGGAAACACCTGGTTGCGGACCGCCGGTGCCGACAGTTAGGCGTCCGCCCAAAGCCCAATTGTCGAAAGCAGTGACCAAATTCCATGACCAGGCGGTTTATTCAGTATTATCTTAATGGGTAAGATCTGTCCTGGAGAACTTGTGGAAAACAAAGGCTACATAGAAATTCACGTGTCGGGAAAAAAGGGGCCGCTGGCACTCACACCCGACACCTACGACATCTCCGAGCTGCGGTTTATGCTTGACCAAGCCGAGCAGCTTCTTTTCCCCGCAATTGAACGCAAGAGCCGGCCAATTGTGGCCTATGAAGTAAAGGACGGTTCTGTACGGCATGTATTTAAGACAAGTTTGCAGGTAATCATAGGGTTCAATGCTATTCTGGGGCAGATAAAGGGAAACAATGCGATCGATTTTTTGGAATATCCAACCGCCAAGGCCTTCTTTGCGCTTCAGGAAACCGCGCGCAAGCAGAACTATAGCTTTGAAGTCTCCACCTCGGTCCCGAATACGAACCGACTTATTATTGACCCCACCACGCAATACAATCTGGCTGAAGACGAATGGGTAACAGCGGAGTTCTACTTCTACGGTGACGTTACCAACATGGGTGGGAAAACGAATCCCAATGTGCATGTAAGCGTGCCGGGGTTGGCTACCTTTAGAGTACAAACCCCCAAGGAAGTGCTGGCGCACTACGAACAGAACCAGCTCTACAAGCCATTGGGTGTGCGGGCCACCGGCCGCCAGAATGCGGCAACTGGTGAAGTAGACATCGGCTCCCTGTCGTTTCTTGAGTTCATCGATTACGCGCCGGACTATGACGAGAAATACCTTGATTCCTTAATCAACAAAGCGACGGGTAGTTGGGAAGGTGTTGTTGATGCCGACGCCTGGCTCCACGAACTGAGAGGGGCTTGATATTAGCAGTTTCTTGCTCGATACAAGTTTTCTGATCCGTCTCCTGAACAAGAATGACTCTTTGCATGAAAATGCCAAGGGCTATTTCCGTCATCTGCTTGGCGAGAAAACAATTCTCAAGTGTTCGACAATATCCGTTGCCGAATATTGCGTAAGAGGCAAGCATGCCGAGCTCCCTTTGCGGAATCTCCAAATAGTTCCATTCAATTTCGATCATGCCATCCGCGCGGGCGAGATCATGTCTATTCTTCTGGCGAAAAAGGCGGTGCCCGCCGACGTCGAGCGCACTATCGTCATCAACGATATTAAGCTCTTCGCCCAGGCGGATGTTGAAAAAGAAATAGATGGCTATCTTACCTCTGATTCCAGGAACATCAAGCTGTATAGTGCCGTAAGACAGACTTCCGAGTTATCGTTCAAATTCCTCGATATCAAGACCCCTTGCCATGAAGCCTTCGGGTTTCTACCCCTAAGCTGAGTTTGGAACATATCTGTCATATAAAAGGGCTTCAAAGCCAAATATTCGGCTTGGAAGCAAACGCCGAAATTTCTCCAATATGAAGATCATCGCCCTGCTCACCGATTTTGGCACGGCCGACCATTATGTGGCGGCGATGAAAGGGGCTATTCTCTCGCGCTGTCCGCGGGCGGTTCTGGTCGATATCACTCATGAAGTTCCGGCGTATGGGATCAACGGGGCCGCCTTTGTGCTATGGCAGGCGAGCCGTTCGTTTCCGGCGAACACGATTTTTGTGGCTGTGGTGGATCCGGGCGTCGGCACAAACCGCAAGCTGATTGCGGTGAAGACCGATTGCCATGTCTTTCTGGCGCCCGACAACGGCTTGCTGCGGTTTGTGTTTGCCTGCGCCAAAGTTAAAGAAGTGCGTGAGGTTCTGCCGCAGCCTTCACATCAAATCAGCTCGACATTTCACGGCCGCGACATCCTTGCGCCGGCCGCGGCGATACTTGCCGCAACGGGCCGGTTCGCGAAATTGGGCCCAAAGACGCATCCTGCCCACGCCAAGCCCTTTGGGACTGCAAAGCCGCTAAGCCCACATAAGATTATAGCCGATATAATATACCGGGACCATTTTGGAAACTGTGTGACCGGCCTGGACAACACTCAGTTTGGGGAGTGGGCCAGAGGATTTGCAGTCCAGGGCCGGGTTCACAAAAAGGCGGTTCATGGTGTTTATCCGAATTTCGCCGCAATCCCCGGAAATAAGCCGGGCTTTGTCCAGGGCAGCACGGGCCTGGTGGAGATCGCCTGCAATCGCGGTTCGGCGGCTGATACCCTGGGCATTGGCCCGGGCGATATCATCCTCATTGGCCGCAGCAGGCAGTAGCCTCGGTTTCGCGGGGCTCCGGCACCGGTCTGATCCGCACTCCGATGGCCGCCACCTTGTTGTGGCGGGCATTGTCTTGCTTGCCGCTCACCTCTGCTTCGCGGCCGATGGTCCCGGTTTTGTGGACCTTTTCACCGATGTCTCGGGCCAATACGCGGGCAAAACCATAATGCCTTTGCTCTCCATGCCGGAGGGCGCCCGGGCCGCGGTTATGGGCCATGCCATCACGGCCCTGGGCGCGGATGCCACGGCATCCATGTGGAATCCGGCCTGCCTGGGGCTTTTGCGCAGACACGAATTTTCGTTGACGCATTCCGAGATGATGCTGGGTGTTCGCCACGAGACCTTTGCGGCCGCGTTTCCGTTCGAATATCTGGGGGCCTTCGCGGTCCGTTGCGATCTTTTAACCAGCGGCTCGTTTCGGGACAGCCGCGACGGAAACGAAGTGGCCGATTCTCCAACGGCTTCGGACCTGCTGATTGGACTTTCCTACGGCGGAGCTCTGATTCCCGACCATATTTACGTGGGGGCGGCATCGCAGGTTTTTCAAAGCCGGCTGGCGGACGAAGACTCGCGGGGAATCGCCGGAGATTTCTTCATGCTCCTGAAGGCCGGCTCCTTTCGCTTTGCCGTCGGGGCCAAAAATCTTGGCCCCTCGATTACCTACATTCAGGAAAAGGAATACCTGCCTTCGGGTGTCGTGGTCGGACTGGGCCAGTCGTTTTCCAGAAAACGAAGTTTCTCCTGGGGGTTGGGCGCGGCCCGCTATCTGGGCCAGCCTGTCGAAGCCAGCATTGCGGCCGAATTCGGCTTGCCCTACATTGTTCTGCGCACAGGCTATACGGCTGCTATCGACACCACGGCTTTCGACCCCACGGCGGGCTTGCGGCTTGGTATCGGTTTCCGCGAACAACGGTACGCAGCCGACTATGGCTGGGAGCGGGGCCCGGCCGACCTGGGCAGCACGCATTACATTTCCTTCTCCGCCGCCTTTAAGGAAATCGTTCCCAAGACCGCCGAGGATTACTATCGTTCAGCCCTCAAGCATTTTAAAAAGGGCAATTACCGCCGGGCCATCGAGGAATCGGAGAATGCTTTGGGCGTCAATCCCAATCTTTGGAAAGCGCACACTCTTATTTCCGAGAGTTACTCCACCTTGCGCAAAGCCGCGGGCCTGGAGCTGACGCTGATCTATACCGCCAATCTCCAGGGTGAAATCGGCCCGCAGATGGAAGGCAAGGGCGCGGTGGGAGGAATGGCTCGACAAGCCACGGCGATCCGGCAGCTTCGCAGTCAAAATCCCCTTCACCTGGTCCTTGACGGGGGAAACCAATTCACAGCCAACACGCAGCCCCTGAAGATCGATTATATGCTCAAGGCTGCATCCCTGATGGGATATTCGACTTTGGGAGCGGGTGCAGGCGAATTGGGCCGGGGATTGGAAAAGGTTTGTTACCCGGCCAAGAAGTTTGGTATGGCGTTCACCCTCACAAACGCCGAGACACCCGATATGCCGTCTCTGGTTCGCGAGCAGATCCTCCACGTGAAGGATAAGTACAAAGTCGCCGTGTTTGGCGTGATCGGACAGAAAGCAAAGCCGGCACAGCCGGAAGGGGTGCGGGTCCTTAATCTGATTGCCGAATTGCGCGAGCGCATGCGGAATGCGGAAAAAGCGGATCTGCGGGTGGTAATGGCCGACGCCTCTTCACAGGAGATCCATGCCATAGCCAAGGAATTTCCCCAGGTTGACGTGATTCTACTTTCCGGCAGTGAAATGGTGTATGGGCGGCCGCAGGTACTGGGGAAAACCCTGGTGCTCTCACCCGGAGCGCGCGGCCGGCATGTGGGCGCCCTTACTTTGTATTTCACCGAAAACCGTCAGCTGCTATCGTATCAGCACCGCATGATCCGGCTCTCTCAGGAAGTGGCGCCCGATCCGGAAGTCGAAGACCTTCTACACCAGCTTCTTATAAAAACCGAAATGGAATCAACTGGAGAAGACCTCAAATTCCGTCAGGGCGTGCCTTCGGGAATGGTTCTGTTTGTTTCGGACCGCGCCAAGACCAGGAACATCTATGTAAAGTTTATGAAGCGCAACACCGAATTTCGTCTGACCTCGGCGCCGCATGATCATTTCGCGCCGGTGTATTCGCCGGTCAACGGGAAGATCGCCTATATCGAGCAGTGGACTGACTCGCTGGGCGCCGTCTATCGCGACCTCTGGACCATGGAGCTGCCCGGTGCAAAGAAAAAGGCCGTGACCCGGCGCGAGCGCGTGTCCGCGGCAGCCTGGCATCCCGCGACGGGCATGCTCTTCTTCTGCTCCGATAGCGCGGACAACGCAGACATTTATCGGACCGGGCCCGAAGGCGAACAGCGGCACAACCTTACACAGACCGCGGATGCCGACGAGACCGGGATTATCTTTTCGGCTTCGGGCAAGGAGATGGTGTACGTTACCAACCGGGACCGGAAGCAACAGCTCTATATCGCGGGCGCCGATGGAAGCAATCCGTTGCGCATGACGGACGAGGACTGCAATCACGCGGCACCACAATACTCGCCGGACGGCAGGTACCTGGCCTATCTATCGGACAAAATGGGATCGGGCGGGAAGATGGATCTGGCGGTTGTGAACCTGGAGACCAACGGGACAAAATACCTGACCCAAAACTCCAATGTCCGGTCCTTCCGGTGGCTGCCCGAAGACGGCAAACTCGTCTACGAAGCCGGAGTTAACCTGACGGACCTCAATCTGGTCCGCCTGTCCGATGGCTTTGCCGAGAAGCTGCTGCCCACGGAAACCATCAAGGACTACAGCGAGCGCAATCCGCGCCTTGTCTGGTTTGAGGGCGAGTTCTGGATTCTGTTTGAAAAGGCCTGGGAAACGAAATCAATCCTGCATCGCGTTCGTCTTAACGGCACCGACCAGCGCCCCTGCGCCGTGGAGAATCCAAATAATTCGCTGGAATAGTCGCGAGTTGTGAGTCATGAATCAGAAATCGGGAAAAACAATCCACAGATGTCGCAGATTGAACACAGATTCCAAATCTGTGGCCATCTGTGTAATCTGTGGATAACTCTTAGCGGACTACGCTTTTGCTGCCAATCCGGCCCCTCGATCCTATCCCTTTCCTATTCGCACTTGCCTTTCTTATTGATGTAATCCTCAAGAGTCACCTTTTGCTCATAGCATTCTTTGCGGATGTAGCCCAGGATCGGCAAAAGAGTCTTGGCATCCACATAGCCAGGTAAAACCGTGATGAGCTTGGCCTGGCTGTCCATGAATACGACCGATGGAAACCCCTGAATTCCCAGGCCCTGGGCAAACTCCATTGCGGTAAATGTTTTTCCGTCATACTGCAGCTTGCCTTTTTCTTTATCCGGGTCGATACGGATGGTGATATACTGTTCGGTGAGGATCTGCTTTACCTCGGCATCGGTGAAGGTCTTGGAGTCCATGACCTTGCACCAGTGGCACCAGTCCGCATAGAAATCGATTAATGCCGGCTTCTTTGTCTTCTTCACCTGCGCAATTCCATCGTTGAATGCAACCCACTTTATGCCCTCAGCGGCCCAGGATTGGGATACCAGAACCAAGGCAATGAGCAAGAGAGCGGCTCTTTTCACGTGACCTCCTTGTTTTCGACCCTTTTTTTGACAGCGATGAATATGCTAAACAGGGAACGCGTTCGGCAAATGAATGCGGGCGTATTGAAACCCCCGCCGGGCAGACATTATCTTTCCTGCGCCGAAAATGGCGGGGTAGCTCAGCTGGTAGAGCAGCGGAATCATAATCCGTCGGTCGAGGGTTCGAGTCCCCCCCCCGCTATTTGCTCGCTCTCTTGCCTAGGCCTCTGCAGCTCCAGGTATTCGCCGCTGACGGCCCCGGCAAGTCGCTGCGCCAGGAGCCTTTGTTCCGGCCTGCATTCGTCCGAGCCTACAGCCTAATCCTTTGCAGCCTTCTTCGCCTCATCTTCCTTCCCCCATGTCCTCTCCAGAAACCCTTGCCGGCCCGAGCCGATCTTGTACATCTTGTAGCGAAGGGCGCTTTTCCGGTAGTATTTCTGGTGATATTCCTCGGCCGGATAGAATTTCGAGGCGGGCCTGATGAGTGTCGCAATCGCGCCCTTGAACTTGCCCGACTCTTCCAATTTCCGCTTTGATTCTTCGGCGATCCGTTTTTGCTCATCACTATGATAGAAGATTACGGTCTGGTATTGATAGCCGTGGTCCGCGAATTGGGCATTGGAAACGGTCGGATCAATGCTCTTCCAGAAAACCTCGAGCAGTTTTGCGTAGCTCACCAACGCGGGGTCGAAGGTGACCTCAATGGCTTCCACGTGGCCGGTTTTGCCAGAGGAAACCTCTTCGTATGTAGGATTCTCCTTGGTTCCTCCCGTGTAGCCCACCTCCGTCGAGACGATTCCCTCCAGATGATCGAATTCCGGCTGCATGCACCAGAAACATCCTCCAGCCAATGTGGCTTTTTTCATGGTTTTTCCCCCTCCTTGAGAAGAATTGGACAGGATTATGGGATCCGCAGGAGATTGATAGGATGGAAGAGTTCCAGAACCCCCCATGGCCCGATTAGCAAAAACAGGAGCAGCGCCTTGATGGCCGCAGGCCGCGCCTGCTTTGCCTGCAAGTAGATTCGTTCCCATTCCTTATTCATCCCCTTATCCTAAAAACCGCAGTTGCCAGCGGCGAATAGCGGCAACCTCTTGCCCCACCTCGGCCTTCAGAAAGCCTCGCCATATCTATTGGGTGATATGCCTGCGTTTTCTTCAAGCCGATTTGGGACAAGATCTTACCACTCTTCATCCACTGATCAACCGCGGTATTTAGGATTATCCTGTCATAAACGCCTTTGCTCTTCATCTACAACATGGAGGAATGTCTCTGCTTTTTCAACAGGAAAGCGTGGGGAAGGTTCGTTGCATTGGTTTTGTCTTAGAGCTATATTTGATTTGAATTTGGCAGCCGTTCGCATGGAAAGCGGCAACTTCTTGCCAAATCTCGACTTCAGAAAGCCTCGTCATATCCGTTAGGTGGTGGTATGCCTGTGTTTTCTTCAAGCCGGTCCTTGGCAAGACTCTCTATTATGATTTAAATACCTCAACACCCTATATTCCTTATTCCTTATGATTGAAAAAATTCTGCGCATGATTTTCGGGTCCAGCAGCGAGCGGGAAATCAAGGCCATGCAGCCTTTGATCCAGGCCATCAACGACCTGGAACCCGAGATTAAGAAGCTCTCCGATTCCGAGCTGGCCGCCAAAACGGTCGAATTCCGCGAGCGAATCGAGAAAGGCCGGTCCGACGGCCTGCAAGACGCGGAGATCCTCAACAATCTTCTGGTCGAAGCCTTTGCCGTGGTTCGCGAAGCCTCGTGGCGGTTCGTTAGCATGCGGCCCTTTGACGTGCAGCTCATGGGCGGCGTTGTGCTTCATCGCGGCAAGATCGCGGAAATGAAGACCGGCGAGGGAAAAACACTGGTCGCGACCATGCCCATATACCTCAATGCCCTGCTGGGCCGGGGCGCGCACGTGGTTACAGTCAACGACTACCTGGCCCGCCGCGACTCCGAGTGGATGGGCCGCATCTACAAGGGCCTGGGTCTTACCGTGGGGTGTCTCGACGACACCGAGCCCCATACACCCGAGCGCCAGCAGCAGTACCTCTGCGACATCACCTACGGAACCAACAACGAATTCGGATTCGATTACCTGCGCGACAACATGTCCGTACGCAAAGAGCATTGCGTGCAGCGCGAGTTCTACTTTGCCATTGTTGACGAGGTCGACAACATCCTCATCGACGAAGCCCGGACCCCGCACATTATTTCCGGGCCCGTGGATGCGACCACCGACAAGTACCTGCGGGTCGATGCGATCATTCCCAGGCTCAAAAAAGGCGAAGTCATCAAGGGCGGCCGGCCCGATGTGCCCGACACCTATACCGGCGATTACACGGTCGACGAGAAGGCGCACTCCGCAACCCTGACCGAGGACGGCGTCCACCACTGCGAAAAACTCCTGGGCATTCCCAATCTCTACGAAGACGTACATTCCGAATGGGTCCACCACATCACCCAGGCCCTGACGGCCCACAGTCTCAAACACCGCGATGTGGATTACGTGGTCAAAGACGGCGAGGTCCTCATTGTGGACGAATTCACGGGCCGCCTCATGCCGGGCCGGCGCTGGAGCGACGGACTGCACCAGGCCGTTGAGGCTAAGGAAAAGGTGCGGGTGGCGCGCGAAAACCAGACCCTGGCCACCGTGACTCTGCAGAACTACTTCCGCATGTACGAGAAACTCGCGGGCATGACCGGCACGGCCGAAACCGAGGCCGTCGAGTTCGGCCAGATCTACAAGCTTGATGTCGTGGAGGTCCCCACGCACCGCCCCATGATCCGCGACGACTGGGCCGACGAGGTGTATTGCACCGAGCGCGAGAAATACAAAGCCGTGGTTGACGAGATCAAATCCCTCAGCGAAAAAGGCCGGCCCATTCTGGTGGGAACCACCTCCATCGAGAAGAGCGAGCTTCTGGCCGGGATGCTGAAGCGGGAAGGAGTCAAGCACAACGTCCTCAATGCCAAACACCACGCCAGGGAGGCCGAGATCATCGCCCAAGCGGGACGCCTTGGGGTCGTCACCATTGCCACCAACATGGCCGGCCGCGGAACCGATATTCTGCTGGGCGGCAATGTCGAGTTCCTGGCCCGGCAGAATCTGCTGCGCAAATCCAAAGACATCGACCTTGCGGCATTAAAAGCGGAAATGGAGCGACTCCGGCCCGAGGTCGAGCAGGAACACAACAAAGTGGTCGCGCTGGGCGGACTTCATATCGTGGGCACCGAGCGCCACGAAAGCCGGCGCATCGACAACCAGCTGCGCGGCCGCGCCGGACGCCAGGGCGACCCCGGATCGTCCAAATT